>JBPBQT010000254.1:0-43933 GCA_050955065.1 Janthinobacterium lividum
TGGCGCCTGCGCGGCCGCGCACGGCCGCGCAGGTGCCCATGGACGACCCGGCGCCCGCGCCGGGCACGTTTCGCAGCATGGTCCCCTCGGCGTGGCTGGAAACGCAGGGCGTGCAGACGTACGCCCAGGTCCTCGGCGCCGCGACCCGCGCCCGTCGCTTGGAGCCGGCCGGCAATGCGCGGGTCGTCCAGGCACGCGAGATCCTGCAGCGGCTCGTGCCCTATGCGCTGAAATGGAACGACCGGGCACGCGACTGGAAGTGGGAAGTCAATCTCGTGCGCAGCCGGGACATCAACGCCTTCTGTCTCCCCGGCGGCAAGATCGTGATCAATACCGGCATGCTCGAGCGCCTCAAGCTCAACAGCGACGAGACCGCGTTGCTGATGAGCCATCTGGTCGCCCATGCGCTGCGCGAGCATGCCCGGACGCGCATCGGCGAAGAGCAGACGGGGGTGTCCAAGGCCGGCGTGCCGCCCACGCGCCCGGGCGCGGTCGTCGGCCGGTGGTCGGCAACGGATATCGCCGCGCAGCTCGTCGCGATGCGTTATGGACCGAGCGATGAAACCGAGGCCGACGTGATCGGCGCGGACATTGCGTCGCGCGCCGGCTTCGACCCCCGCGCCGGATTGGTGTTGTGGCAGAAGATCGACCGGGTCGCGCGTCGCCGACGCCTCCCCTTCACGCTCGCGCACCCGGTCAGCGCGAAACGGCTGGCGGATCTGAAGAAGCGGCAAAGGGACATGCTGCCGCTGTACGCGAAGGCGAAAAACACGACCGTCGGGCGTCTGGCGCCTTACCGGCCGGGTCGCTGACGCACCGCCGCCCGCGTCAGCGCAGCGCGTAGCCGTATTCGATCGTCAGCGGCGCGTGATCGCTGAACTTGATGTCCTTGAACACGTGCGCGGTGGTCGCGGTGACGGCCACCGCCGGTGTCGCAAGGTGATAATCGATGCGCCAGCCGACATTCTTCGCGTAGGCCTGGCCGCGCTGGCTCCACCAGGTGAATTGCCCGGGACGATCGTCGAGCCGGCGGTGCACGTCGACATAACCGACATCGTCGAACAGCGTCGTCAGCCACGCGCGCTCCTCGGGCAGGAAGCCCGAATTCTTGAGATTGCCCTTCCAGTTCATGATATCGGCTTCCTTGTGCGCGATGTTCACGTCGCCGCACAGGATCACCTCGCGCCCCTCGGCCACCAGCCCGGCGAGATGCGGCATGAAGACGTCCATGAAGCGGAACTTCGCCTGCTGCCGCTCCGTCGAACTCGAACCGGACGGCATGTAGACCGAGATGACCGACAGCGCGCCGAAACGCGCCTCGACGTACCGCCCCTCGTCGTCGAACTCCTCGCAGCCGAAACCGATGACGAACGCATCGGGCGCATGCCGCGTGTAGAGCCCCGCGCCGCTGTAGCCCTTCTTCAGCGCATGATGAAAGTAACCGGTGTAGCCGGGCGGCGCGAGCAGGTCGGGCGTCATGTCGGCCTGCGCGCACTTCAATTCCTGTACGCAGACGATATCCGCGTCCTGCGCGCCCATCCATTCGAAAAAACCCTTCTTCGCCGCCGAGCGCACACCGTTGAGGTTGGCCGTGATGACCCGCATGGTCCGCCGATTCCTTCGGAAAAGATGCCCCGGCACGGGGCCGGGGCATGATGAAAACGCGTATCAGACGACCTTGAAGCCGGCGAGCGCCGCGCGGGCGGGCGGATAGGCGGGATCGAGCGCGCGCAGTGCCCGCAGCAGCAGTTCGGCCACCATCAGCTTGCGATGCGCCTTCGAATCGGCCGGCACCACGTACCACGGCGCGTGCGATGTCGACGTCGCCGCCAGCGCCGCGTCGTAGGCCGACCGGTAGGCGTCCCACTGGCGGCGCGCGTCGAGATCGGCCGGATCGAACTTCCAGTTTTTCTCGGGCCGGTCGATACGCGCCTGCAGCCGCGCGCGCTGCACGTCCTTCGAGATATGCAGGAAACACTTCAGCACCGTGGTGCCCGCGTCCGCCAGCAACGCCTCGAACGCCCGGATCTGCGCGAAACGCCGCTCCGCCGCCGCCGCGTCGAGGGTCCCCGTGACGCGCGGCACCAGCACGTCCTCGTAATGGCTGCGGTTGAACACCGCGATCGTGCCGGCCGCCGGCGCGTGACGATGGATGCGCCACAGAAAATCGTGCGCGGCCTCCTCCTCGCTGGGCGGCCGGAACGACACGACGTTCACGCCCGCCGGATTGACCTCGCGAAACACCGCGCGGATCGTGCTGTCCTTGCCGCTCGTGTCCATGCCCTGCAGGACCAGCAGCACGCGCGGCTGTTTCTGCGCGAACAGCCGTTTCTGCAGGCCGGCGATGTCCCGGCTGATCGCGTCGACCCGCTGCGTGGCCCAGGCACCGCCATGCGCGCCCTGGCGCGGCGTGAGCGACGCGGCATAGTCTTCCAGGGAGAACGGCGACGCGAACGGCGCACCGGCGGGCTGCGCGCCCGCGTCGAAGAACGGCACCCGAAAGTCGTCCAGGTCTTCTCGTTCGGCTTCCATGCTGCCCTCCTGTTGTATGACCGGCACGCTGGCCGGTGGGTCCGCCGGCATGGCGGCCGGCATGCGAACGGGCCGTTCAGCCCGCGGCGAGCTTGGCCCGCAGCAGTTCGTTGACCTGCGCCGGGTTCGCCTTGCCGCGCGTGGCCTTCATCGCCTGTCCGACCAGCGCGTTGAACGCCTTCTCCTTGCCCGCGCGGAATTCCTCGACGGATTTCGGATTCGCGGCCAGCACCTCGTCGATCATCGTCTCGAGCGCGCCGCTGTCCGAGATCTGGCGCAGCCCCTTCGCGTCGATGATGCGATCGGCCGCGAGCTCGTCATCGGGACGCTCGGCCCACATCAGCTGGAACACTTCCTTGGCGAGCTTGTTCGACACGGTGCCGTCGGCGACGCGCACCAGCAGCCCGGCCAGTTGCGCCGGCGTCAGCGGCGCCGCGGCGATCTCCAGGCCGTCGCGGTTCAGTTGCGAGGCCAGCTCGCCCATCATCCAGTTCGCCGCGAGCTTCGCGTGCTGCGCGCCGGCCCTGGCGACCACCGCCTCGAAATACAGCGCCTGCGCCCGTGTCCCGGTCAGCGTGATCGCATCCTGCGTCGACACGCCGTAGTCCGCCGCGAAACGGGCCTGCATCGCCACCGGCAGTTCCGGCAGTTCGCCCCGTACCCGCTCGACCCAGGCCGACTCGATCACCAGCGGCATCAGGTCGGGATCGGGGAAATAGCGGTAGTCGTGCGCGTCCTCCTTGGTGCGCATCGAGCGCGTCTCGCGACGGTCCGGATCGTACAGACGCGTTTCCTGGATGACGGTGCCACCGTCCTCGATGAGCTCGATCTGCCGCTCGACCTCGTAATTGATCGCCTCTTCCAGAAAGCGGAACGAGTTCAGGTTCTTGATCTCGGCGCGCGTGCCGAACGCGGCCTGCCCCACCGGACGCACCGACACGTTCGCGTCGCAGCGGAACGACCCCTCCTGCATGTTGCCGTCGCACACGCCCAGCCAGACCACCAGCGTGTGCAGCGCCTTCGCATAGGCGACCGCCTCGGCGGCGCTGCGCATCACCGGCTCGGTGACGATCTCGAGCAGCGGCGTGCCGGCGCGGTTCAGGTCGATGCCGGTCATCCCGGCGAAATCCTCGTGCAGCGATTTCCCCGCATCCTCCTCCAGATGCGCGCGCGTCAGTTCGATGGTCTTTTCATACGCGGGCTGCGTACCAAGCTGTGTACCAGGCTGTGTACCGGCGGCGTCGCCGGGCACGACGACCGTGAGCGTGCCGCCGATGACCACCGGAATCTCGAACTGGCTGATCTGATAGCCCTTGGGCAGATCCGGGTAGAAGTAGTTCTTGCGCGCGAAAATGCTGCGCGGCGCGATCTGCGCGCCGAGCGCCAGACCGAGACGGATCGCCCGCTCCACCGCGCCCCGGTTCGCCACCGGCAGCGTGCCGGGCAGCGCGAGGTCGACCGGGCTGGCCTGCGTGTTCGGCGCCGCGCCGAACCGCGTCGGCGAGCCCGAGAAGATCTTCGATACCGTCGACAACTGGGCATGCGTCTCCAGCCCGATCACGACTTCCCAACCCTTATGTTGCTGGCGCTGCATCGTCATACTCCCGCCGGTTTGCGCCGGTGCCAATCCGTGACGCGCTGGAAGGCATCGGCCACCTGCAGCATTCGCGCCTCGTCGAAATAGTTGCCGATGATCTGCAGGCCGACCGGCAGACCGGTCGGCGGCGTTCGCGCGTCGTCCTGACCTCGATCGGCCGCCCCCGCGCCGGCCGCACCGAAGCCCGCCGGCACGCTCATGCCGGGCAGGCCGGCGAGGCTCGCCGACAGCGTGTAGATGTCCGCCAGGTACATCGCGACCGGATCATCCGCCTTGTCGCCGATGCGCCAGGCGACGGTCGGCGAGACCGGGCCCATGATCAGATCGCAGACGGCGAACGCCTGCTGGAAGTCCTGCGCGATGATGCGCCGGATCTTCTGCGCCTGCAGGTAATACGCATCGTAATACCCGTGCGACAGCACGTAGGCGCCCGTCAGGATGCGCCGCTTGACCTCGTCGCCGAACCCTTCGGTGCGGGACTTCCGGTACATGTCGTCGAGATCGCCGTATTGCGCCGCGCGGTGCCCGAAACGCACGCCGTCGAAGCGCGACAGGTTCGACGACGCCTCGGCCGGGGCGATCACGTAGTAGACCGGAATCGACAGCTCGGTCTTCGGCAGCGACACGTCCACCAGCGTCGCGCCGAGGCGCCTGAACACTTCCAGCGCCGCGTCGATCGCGGTCCGCACGTCCGCCGCCAGCCCGTCGCCGAAGTACTCGTTCGGCAGGCCGATGCGCAGGCCGGCAAGCGGCTGTGCGCCGGCGTTGCCGGCATCCGCAGCGCCCGCGCCCGGCGCGCCCCACGACTGCCCGAGCCGCGCGGTGAAATCCTCGTCCGGCCGTTCGAGGCTGGTCGAGTCGCGCGCATCGGCGCCGGCCATCGCGTTGAGCAGCACCGCGCAGTCCGCCGCCGAACGGGCCATCGGGCCCGCCTGATCGAGCGACGACGCGAACGCGATCATGCCGTAGCGCGACACGCGCCCGTACGTCGGCTTGATGCCGGTGATGCCCGTGAGCGACGCCGGCTGGCGGATCGACCCGCCGGTATCGGTGCCGGTGGCCGCCGGCACCAGGCGCGCGGCCACGGCCGCGGCCGAGCCGCCCGACGAGCCGCCGGGCACCATCGCGCGGTTCCACGGATTGCGCACCGCGCCGAAATGGGAATTCTCGTTCGACGAGCCCATCGCGAACGCGTCCATGTTCGTCTTGCCGACGCACACCGCGCCCGCCGCCGCGAGACGCTCGACCACGGTGGCGTCGAACGGGCTGCGGTACTGCGCGAGCATTTTCGAACCGGCGGTGGAGCGCCAGTCGCGGGTCACGAAGACATCCTTGTGCGCGAGCGGCAGGCCCAGCAGCGGGCCGCGCTCGCCGGCGGCCAGACGCGCGTCGGCCGCGCGCGCGGCGGCCAGCGTCACGTCCGGATCGACGTCGATGAACGCGTTCAGGTCCGTGGCGGCGGCGATGCGCGCGAGATGGTGTTCGGCAAGCTCCACCGCGGAGAATTCGCGCGCGTCGAGCGCGGCGCGCAATTCGGTCAGGCTTTTGTCATGCATCGGGGGGTCCTGGAGAGGGACGAATGGGGGGCGGACCGTGCCGGCCGGCGACCGGCGTGGCCGGTCACTCGATGACGCGCGGCACCAGGTACAGCCCGTCCTCGGTCGCCGGCGCGCTGCGCTGATTCGCCGCACGGTCGATCGATTCGGTGACGACATCGGCGCGCAGGCGCAGCGCGATATCCTGTATCGCCTCGATCGGATGCGCAAGCGGCGCGATGCCGGTCGTGTCCACCGCCTGCATCCGTTCGACCAGCACGAAAAGTTGATTGAGCTGGTCGAGCGCGCGCTGGGCGTCGGCTTCGCCGAGTTCCAGTCGCGCAAGGTGTTCGATGCGCTTCACATCAGTCAGGGTAAGAGCCATGGGTACCGGAAATCGTTATGATGATATCGCGCCGGCGGCGCTGGAATCCACCGTGCGCGCACAGGCGGCGGGAGCGTCCGAGACCGCCGCGGACACCGCCGCAAACACGACCCCGGGCAGGTCCGCGCGGGGTGCCGGAGCGGCCTCGACCGGGCTCGCCGGCGGCTTGCCGGCGCCCGTTTTTCGTGCAGGCGTCGTTGAATTATAAGGTATCATTACGCACTCGACCCAATCGGGTTGTCCGCTTTCCGCCCATCCGCTGCCGCACGGCCTGTTTCAGGCGTAGCGAGGCGGGAACCCGCTGCGGATAGCGCAGCGGGTTCCGCCGGTCGGAAGGCCTGCAAATTTCTCCAGGCAGCGTGGTACGCAGGTGTTCGCGCCGGTGCATTCGTACCGGCGCGGCCCGGTTCACAGGACCCGGAGCCGCGTGCGAAGCTGTTATTTTTTCGCTGCCGCGTGACAAACAACGTGGCCCCCAGCGACAGGATCCTGAATGTTCGGTTTTTTCCGCAGCTATTTTTCCAATGATCTGGCCATCGATCTCGGCACCGCCAACACGCTGATCTACATGCGCGGCAAGGGCATCGTCCTCGACGAGCCGTCGGTGGTCGCCATCCGCACCGAGGGCGGCCCCAACGGCAAGAAGACGATTCAGGCGGTCGGCAAGGAAGCCAAGCAGATGCTCGGCAAGGTGCCCGGCAACATCGAGGCGATCCGGCCGATGAAAGACGGCGTGATCGCCGACTTCACGGTCACCGAGCAGATGATCAAGCAGTTCATCAAGATGGCGCACCAGTCGCGCATGCTCCGGCCGTCGCCGGCGATGATCGTCTGCGTGCCGTGCGGCTCGACCCAGGTCGAGCGGCGCGCGATCAAGGAAGCGGCGCATGGCGCGGGCGCGTCGCAGGTCTACCTGATCGAGGAACCGATGGCCGCCGCGATCGGCGCGGGCCTGCCGGTGTCGGAAGCGACCGGCTCGATGGTGGTCGACATCGGCGGCGGCACGACCGAGGTCGGCGTGATCTCGCTGGGCGGCATCGTCTACAAGGGCTCGGTGCGCGTGGGCGGCGACAAGTTCGACGAGGCCATCGTCAACTACATCCGCCGCAACTACGGCATGTTGATCGGCGAGCAGACCGCCGAGGCCATCAAGAAGGAGATCGGCTCGGCCTTCCCCGGCTCCGAGGTCAAGGAAATGGAAGTCAAGGGGCGCAATCTGTCCGAGGGCATCCCGCGCAGCTTCACGATCTCGAGCAACGAGATTCTCGAAGCGCTGACCGACCCGTTGAACCAGATCGTCTCGTCGGTCAAGATCGCGCTCGAACAGACGCCGCCGGAACTCGGCGCGGACATCGCCGAGCGCGGCATGATGCTGACCGGCGGCGGCGCGCTGCTGCGCGACCTGGACCGCCTGCTCGCCGAGGAGACCGGCCTGCCGGTGCTCGTCGCCGAGGACCCGCTGACCTGCGTCGTGCGGGGCTCGGGCATGGCGCTCGAACGGGTCGACAAGGTGCGCAGCATCTTCTCGTACGAATAAATCGAGAATGCGCGCCGCTGTCCGGTGGCAAGGTGATCCGGCGCCACGCCGGTCGCCGGTTCGCAGGTAATTGGCTCACATGGATTACAGTCCTCCGCCGCTGTTCAAGCAGGGTCCTCCCGCCCTCGTGCGACTGGCCGTTTTCGTCGTGCTCGCCCTCGGTCTGCTGATCACCGACGCGCACTTCCATACGCTGAAGACCGTGCGTCAGGTCGTGGGCACGGTTCTCTACCCGTTGCAAAGAGCCGCGCTGGCACCGCGCGACATGGCGCTCGGCATGCTCGACTTCTTCGCCTCGGGCACGCAGTTGCGCGTGCAGAACGCGGCGCTGCGCAAACGCAATCTCGAACTGGGGCTGAGCGCCGCGCGCGCGGCCGAGCTCACGGTCGAGAACGTGCACCTGCGCGCGCTGCTGGAACTCGCACAGCGCTCGCCCGTCAAACCGATCCCGGCGGAAATCCAGTACGACACGCGCGACCCGTTCACGCAGAAGGTCGTCATCGACCACGGCCTGCAGTCGGGGGTCAACGCCGGCTCGCCGGTCATCAACGAAAACGGCCTGATCGGCCAGGTCAGCCGCGTCTACCCGCTGCAGTCGGAAGTGACCCTGCTGACGGACCAGGATCAGGCGGTGCCGGTGCAGATCGTACGCACGGGGGTGCGCAGCGTGGTGTACGGCACCGCCAGTGGCGATCTGCTCGATCTGCGTTTCGTGCCGACCGGCGCCGACATCAAGCCGGGCGACGAGCTGGTGACCAGCGGCCTCGACGGCGTCTACCCGTCCGGACTGCCGGTCGCGCGCGTGCTGCGCATCGAACGGCAATCGGACTCCGCGTTCGCGAAGGTGGTGGCGACGCCGATCGCGCAGATCCGCGGCGTGCGGCAGCTGTTGGTACTGCATTACGTCGAGGCGATCCCGCCCAATCCCACCGAGACGCCGGCCGGCGAGGCCGCCCCCGCCCGCAACGGCGGCAAGGCCGGACGCAACGGCAAGGATGCGCGGGAGGTGACGCGTGCCGGTATCGCCGGCGCATCGGCGGCGTCCGCGGCCGACGTCACCGCGTTGAGCGCGCCCGGTGCGCTGGCGGTGTCAGAGGTGCTGGCGGTGCAGCGCGCGCGCAATGCCGAAACCCGACGCGCGCATGTGCAGCGGCGCAACGCCGCCGAGGCGAAGTCGTCGTCGGACGCCGCCAGGCCGGCGTCCGGTCCGGCGACGCATCCCGCAGTCCATCCGGCGATACGCCCGACGGCGCATGCGGCATCCGGCGCGGCCACGAACACGTCCGCAAGGCCGGCCGCGAAGTCGTCGGCGCCATCCGCCGAGCCGCCCGCGCGTGCGAACCCTCACTGATCCGGTGGCGATGAACCCTCCGCAATACATCCTCCAGCCGGTCCGGCCCTGGTTCATCATCGTCAGCCTGCTGACCGCGCTGGCGCTGAACCTGCTGCCGTGGGGCCGGCTGCCCGGTGTGCCGGATGTACTGGCGCTGGTGCTGCTGTACTGGAATCTCCACGAGCAGCGCCGGGTCGGCATCGGCGTCGCCTTCCTGCTCGGCATCGCCATGGACGTGCAGGACGCGAGCCTGCTGGGCGAGCACGCGCTCGCCTATACGCTGCTGGCGTTTGGCGGGATCATGCTGCACCGGCGCGTGCTGCCGCTGCCGCGCCCGCTCCAGGCGCTGCATCTGCTGCCGTTGCTGGTGGGCGCCTCGCTGGTGCCCTTTCTCATCCGCGTGCTGATCACCGGGCGCTTTCCCGGCTGGGCCTATCTGATCGACGGTTTCGTCGAAGCCCTGATCTGGCCGATCGTCAGCACCTTGCTGATCGCGCCGCAGAAACGCGCCGTCCATCACGACGACACGCGACCGATCTAGGCGGACCCCGGCGGCATGACCGAATTCCATAATTCCGACGCCCATCTGCGGCGCTTTCGCGTGCGGATCATCGCGGCGGCGCTCTTCGTGCTGATCTGCTTCGGCCTCATCGTCGCGCGCTTCGTCTACCTGCAGGTGATCCGTTACCCGCACTACGCGTTGCAGGCCAACGAGAACCGCATCTCGGTCGCGCCGATCGTGCCGAACCGCGGCGTCATCACCGACCGCAACGGCGTCGTCCTGGCGAAGAACTATTCGGCGTACACGCTGGAGATCACCCCGTCGAAGCTGGGACGCCCGCTCGACAGCGTGATCGACGACCTGGCCCGCATCCTGCCGATCGAACAGCGCGAGCGGCGGCGCTTTCGCAAGCTGCTCGACGATTCGAAGAATTTCGAGAGCCTGCCGATCCTCACCCGCCTGAGCGACGCGGAGGTCGCGCGCTTCACCGCGCAGCGCTTCCGCTTTCCCGGCGTCGAGGTGCGCGCGCGGCTGTTCCGCCAGTATCCGCTGGGCGCCACGGCCGCGCACGTGATCGGCTATATCGGCCGCATCTCGCAGCGCGACCAGGAACGGATCGACCAGACCAGCGAAAACAACGAGAACGACCCGGATCGCTACGATCCGCGGCTTGACGCGAACAACTACCGCGGCACCGACTACATCGGCAAGATCGGCGTCGAGCAGAGCTACGAGACCGAACTGCACGGCGTCACCGGCTTCGAGGAAGTCGAGGTGACCGCCGGCGGACGGCCCGTGCGCACGCTCTCGCGCACCCCGGCGAAGGCCGGCAACAATCTGGTGCTGTCGATCGACATCGGTCTGCAGCAGGTCGCCGAACAGGCGTTCGCCGGACGGCGCGGCGCGCTGGTCGCGATCGAGCCGAAGACCGGCGACATCCTCGCCTTCGTCTCCGCGCCCAGCTTCGACCCGAACATCTTCGTCGACGGCATCGACCAGGCGAGCTGGGACGAGTTGAACAACTCGCCCGACCACCCGCTGCTGAACCGGCCGCTGCGCGGCACCTACCCGCCGGGGTCGACCTACAAGCCCTTCATGGCGCTCGCCGCGCTGACGCTGCACAAGCGCACGCCCGGCTGGGGCTTCCAGGACCCGGGCTTCTACATGCTGGGCGGCCACAAATTCCGCAACGACGTGCCGTCCGGCCAGGGCTGGGTCGACATGCGCCGTTCGCTGGTGGTGTCGAACGACACCTACTACTTCATGCTCGCGCACGATCTCGGCGTCAACGCGATCGCGAAGTTCATGAAGCCCTGGGGCTTCGGCCAGAAGACCGGCATCGACGTGATCGGCGAGGCCACCGGCATCCTGCCGTCCACCGACTGGAAGATGCACGCGTACAAGAAGCCGGCGCTGCAGCGCTGGTACGACGGCGAGACGGTCAGCCTCGGCATCGGCCAGGGCTACAATTCGTTCACGATCCTGCAGCTCGCCCATGCGATGGCGACGCTCGCCAACGACGGCACCGTGATGAAGCCGCACCTGGTCAAGGAAATCGAGGACCCGGTCAGCCATGCCGAGCGCCTGACGGTGCCCAAGCCCAGTTACCAGCTGGACGTCACGCAGGGCAACTTCGACGTGGTCAAGCAGGCGCTGGTCGGCGTCGTCAACGAGGGCACCGCGAAAGCGGTCTTCAAGAACGCCGCCTACCAGGCCGCCGGCAAGACCGGCACCGCGCAGGTCTTCACGGTGGGGCAGAACGCGAAGTATCGCGCGCACATGATCTCCGAACGGCTGCGCGACCACGCGCTGTTCACGGCCTACGCACCGGCCGACAACCCGCAGATCGCCATTGCGCTGATCGTCGAGAACGGCGGCTGGGGCGCGGCCACCGCCGGGCCGATCGCGCGCCGGGTGCTGGATTACTATCTGGTGGACCGGCAAAAACCGGGCGCGGAAGCCGCGGCGGTCGCGATGGCGGCCTCGGCGACCGCGGGCGCGTCCGAACCGGTGATCGGCGGCCAGGAACAGTCGCCGCTGGCCGCGGCGCTGCCCGCGTCGGTCGTGGCCGCGTCGCCCAGTTTCCAGCTGGGCGGGGCGGCGCCGGCCGCTCTGGCGCCGGTCACTCCGGCCAGTGCCGCCGGTGCCACCGGCGCCGTTGCGGCGTCCGCCGCGTCGGGCGCCGTTGCCCATACCCGGGCCGGACGCCGCAAGCGTCACGACGTGCCGGCATCCGATGGCGCACCGGGTACGCCGGGCACGCCCCCCACACCACCCGCCGCCGCGCCCGCCGCGCCCGCGCCCGAAAAACCCGACGACGTGGCGGACTAGACGGCGCGCGCGCCGTCGCCCTCCCCACCCGTCACTCTGGATGCACTGGCCCATGTCTCCCGAAGTCCGTGCCTGGTTCGAACGCGCGTTGCGCACTCTCGTCGCGTTCGACAAGCCGCTGGCGCTGTTCGTCTTCCTGCTGGTGTGCACCGGCCTGGTGACGCTCTACAGCGCCAGCATCGACGTGCCGTCCCGCGTCACCGATCAGGTGCGCAACGTGTTGCTCACCTTCGCGCTGATGTGGGCGATCGCCCATGTCCCGCCGCAGATGCTGATGCGCTTTTCCGTACCGCTCTATGCGTTCGGCATGGCGCTGCTGGTCGCGGTCGCGCTGTTCGGCCTCACGCGCAAGGGCGCGCGCCGCTGGCTCAACGTCGGCGTCGTGATCCAGCCGTCGGAACTGATGAAGATCGCCACGCCGCTGATGCTGGCCTGGTACTACCAGCTGCGCGAGGGATCGACCCGCTGGTTCGACCACCTGGTCGGCCTGCTGCTGGTCGGCCTGCCGGTCGCGCTGATCGCCAAGCAGCCGGATCTGGGCACCGCGATGCTGGTGTTCGCGGCGGGCCTCTACGTAGTGTATTTCGCCGGCCTGAGTTTCAAGCTGATCCTGCCGGTGCTGCTGACGATCGTCATCGGCGTGGGCGCGGTCGTGGTCAGCGAGGACAAGATCTGCCAGCCGGGCGTGACCTGGCCGATGATGCACGACTACCAGAAGCACCGGGTCTGCACGCTGCTCGATCCCACTTCCGATCCGCTGGGCAAGGGTTTCCACACGATTCAGGCGGTGATCGCGATCGGCTCCGGCGGGCCGCACGGCAAGGGCTGGCTGCAGGGCACGCAGGCGCATCTCGAATTCATTCCGGAAAAACACACGGACTTCATCTTCGCGGTGTATTCGGAGGAATTCGGACTGGCGGGCGGGCTGTTGCTGCTGGCGATGTACCTGGCGCTGGTAGTGCGCGGGCTGGTCATCGCCGCGCGCGGCACGACGCTGTTCGGTCGCCTGTTGTCGGGGTCGCTGGCGATGACGTTCTTCACCTACGCGTTCGTGAATATCGGCATGGTGAGCGGCATCCTGCCGGTGGTCGGCGTGCCGCTGCCCTTCATGAGCTATGGCGGCACCGCGCTCGTCACGCTGGGGATCGCCGTGGGCCTGATCATGAGCGTGTCGAACCAGCGGCGCAGCCTGCAGACCTGAGCCCCGGCCACCGTAGCGCGGCAACGCGGACAGAGAGAAAGACCACGATGAAACTGGAAGAAATCTACCGCAGTTATCTCGATTGCCTGAACAGGCGCAGGCTGGACGAACTGGAGCATTACGTCTGCGCCGATGTCGTTCACAACGGCCGGGATATCAGGCTTGCTGGTTACATGACCATGATCGAAGAGGACTATCGCGGCATTCCGGACCTGCACTACGCCGCCGACCTCGTCGTTGGCGACGCTTTCCACATCGCCGCGCGTCTACGCTTCGATTGCCACCCCGACGGCCGATTCAGGGACGTGGACGTCAACGGCCAGCGCGTCGTGTTCCATGAGAATGTCTTCTATCGTTTCGCCGACGGCCGCATCCAGCAGGTCTGGTCGGTGATCGACAAGGATGAGATCGCGCGGCAACTTCCCGGCTAGGCCGGTTCGTTGCCGCGTGTATTAGTCGCGGGGTTTCTTCGGCTCGATGCGTACGGTCTGGCCCACCCGCGCATGATTCGGCGGCACGTGCTCGGCAAACCGGGCGGTGGCGTCCGCCTCCTCGGTCGCGGGAGGCTCGCCCGCCGCGCCGTAGAGGCCGGAATCGGGCGCTTCCAGCGTGCGCGCATGCGTCGGGACGCCCCCGTCCTCGCTCAGGATGGCGGGACGGTTGCCGCCGGTTCGGCTATCGATGCCGGCCAGTCCGGTGACCGGCGCCTCGACGGCGTTGCCAAGCGTCGCGTTGCCGAGCGAAGCGTTGCTGATGACCTCGGTGTCATCCATCCGGGCGACGCGCTTCGCGTCCCGGTCCTTGCCGTCGGTGTCGACCGTGTTGTCGGTCGCGTCGTCGTTGTCGACGTCGATGCCGCGCGGGTGCACGTCTTCCGGCAATTGCGCGCGGTTGCGCGGGTGCTCGGTCTCGTGGCCGTAGGCGGGCTGCCCGCGGGACGCGTCGTCCGGGGCGCTGCGTCCGGCGTCGTCACGCACCGCGTGGCCGATATCCTCCGGTTGCGCGTGCGCCGTCTCGGTTTCCGGCCTTTTCATCGGGCTTTGCCGGGCCTGCTCTTCCTGTTCCTTGCGGGGGACATTGGATTCTGCCGTACTCATCGCGAACCTCGGTATTCAGAAAAACGCTACACGGCGCGCCGCCGCGGCGCGCCGTGACGGGCACGCCATGCAACGGCACGGAGCCACCACGACGATCTTACACGCCCGTCGTCGTGTCTTTCGGGCTGCCTTTCTCTTCGCCGTCGGTGCCGATCTTCGTGATGCCGCCGGTCGCCGGGGCATCGCTGGCCGGGAAGGTTTCCTCGAGATCCTTGTCCAGCCTGCTGTCGTCGTCGAGCGACGCGCGTTCCGGATTGGTGTCCTTGGGTTCAGGCTGCTTGGTCGGTTCGGTCATGTTCGTCTCCGGAAACGGGGTTGAAAGACATACCGCGCAACCCGCGTGCCAGGATGCGCGGCACGGACCTCGACCGTCGCGCTTCACTATCGCGCAGCGGCGGCACCTGTGCGGCGCATCAACGGCCCAGCGGTCCCGCGTCCGCCCAGCAGTTCGGCGTCTCGTAGAGGCGCACCCGCACCAGTTGCAGATCCCGGCCGTACCGTCCGTCGTAGACCGGGGACAGCGTCTCGAACGCCAGCGCCACCAGATTCTCCACGGTCGGAATCCGGTCGATGACCACTGTCTTGTGCCCCGGCAGCGTCGCCAGGAAATCCACCACGGCGGCGTCGCCCTCGTACACGAGGAACGCATGGTCCCAGAGATCCACCAGATGGGTGTTGGCCAGCGCCTTGATGTCGGCGAAGTCCATCACCATGCCGCGCTCCGGCGAGCCGGCTTCGTCGACCGTGGCGCCCTGCAACGTGATTTCGAGGACGTAGCGGTGCCCGTGCAGATTGCGGCACTGGCTGCGGTGATCGGGGATGCGGTGTCCCGCGTCGAATTCGAGGCGGCGGGTGATTCTCATGTTGCGGGTCTCGTCGGCTTGCCGGCCCGTGGGCTCAGGCGATATTCAGGTACTTGTGGGTCTGCATCGACAGGCGCCAGCGAGGATGCCGCTGGCACCAGTCGATCGCCAGCCGCGTGTTGATGTCGCGCGACGGTCCATCCATGGGCTGCACCAGGAAGTGGGTGAAGGCCAGCCCCGCATACGCATCGAGGCGCTGGCGCTCCTGCGGCACCACCACTTTCAGTTCGTCGCCCCGGGTCACCACCAGCGTCGCGTCGGCCTTCGGACTGACGCAGACCCAGTCGATGCCCGCGGGCACGGGCAGCGTGCCGTTGGTCTCGATCGCGATCTCGAAACCCTCGGCGTGCAATGCGTCGATCAGCGGCGCGTCCAGTTGCAGCAGCGGCTCGCCGCCGGTGCAGACCACGAAGCGGTACTGCTCGCCCACCGGCCAGAGGGCGGCGACCTGCGCGGCCAGTTCGGCGGGCGTACGGAATTTCGCGCCGTTCAGGCCGTCGGTGCCGACGAAATCGGTGTCGCAGAAGCGACAGACCGAGGTTTCCCGGTCCGCCTCGCGTCCGGTCCACAGATTGCAGCCGGAAAACCGGCAGAACACCGCCGGGCGGCCCGCGTTCGCGCCCTCGCCCTGCAGGGTGTAGAAGATTTCCTTGACCGAATACGTCATGCCCGCCCCTGCGTCATCGTGTCACCGCGTCGTTGCCTGCTGCGTTGCCCTGCATCCCGCTCCGCGTTTTGCCCTGCGTTTCATTCTGCGCTTCGTGCTGCGCTTCGTTCCGCGTTTCGGTCAGTACGTTGTTCCGCACTTCGTTCAGCGCTTCGCGTGACGCCATGCCAGGCGTTTCACCGTCCGTCCCGCGCGACGCCCGGTACGCCGCGTAGCCGCGCGCGCGCAGCTCGCAGGCCGGGCAGGTGCCGCAGCCATAGCCCCAGTCGTGCCGCCGGCTGCGGTCTCCCAGATAGCAGGTATGCGTCGTCTCGCGCACCAGATCGACGAGCGCGACCCCGCCCAGCGTCTCGGCGAGCTGCCACGTCGCCGCCTTGTCGATCCACATCAGCGGCGTCTCCAGGATGAACCGTCGGTCCATGCCCAGGTTCAGCGCGACCTGAAGCGCCTTGAGCGTATCGTCGCGGCAGTCCGGATAACCGGAAAAGTCCGTCTCGCACATGCCGCCCACCAGCGTGCGCAGACCGCGCCGGTACGCAAGCGCCGCGGCCACCGTCATGAACAGCAGGTTGCGCCCGGGCACGAAGGTGTTCGGCAGACCGTCCTCGCGCGCCTTGATCGCGATCTCCTGCGTCATCGCGGTGTCGCTGATCTGCGACAGCAGCGACAGGTCGACCACATGATCCTCGCCCAGGCGCGCACCCCAGGCCGGAAACGTCTGCGTCAGCTGCGCGCGGAAATCCAGCCGGCAGGTCAGCTCGACCCGGTGCCGCTGACCGTAGTCGAAGCCGATCGTCTCCACCCGCCCGAAACGTTCGAGTGCCCACGCCACGCAGGTGGCCGAATCCTGTCCGCCGGAAAGCAGAACGAGGGCGCCGTCGTCGGCATGGGAGTGCGTCATCGAATGAGGAGGCATCGCTAGAAAATCAGGAATAGGAGCGGGAAAATATTCACAGCGGCGTGAACAGCGGCATGGACGGCGGCGCATCCGGAAGAACCGCGCGAGACGTCTGTCGGCGCAGGGATGCGCCGCGGCACCGGAATCGCGCAAGGGCACCGCGTGGCGGCGCTAACGCCCTGTTTCCCAAAAGAATAGCCAAAGATTATAACGCAAAAGAACGTCAGCCGTTCTGCGGCGTCGTTCCCGGCGTCGCTGCGCGGCATCGGGCCGGCCAGGATTTCGCGCGCGGTCAAAGCGCGTAAGATACACCGTCGGGTCCGCCGCGACCGGTGCGGGCTCGCGCCCCCGATGCCGGCGCCCGGCGCCACCGCCACCTCATAGGAGACCCGTGTCATGTCCGAATCCGCATCCGTCCCGCTGCTCGATCGCGTCCTGCTGACCAACGACGACGGCATCGATGCCCCCGGCCTGCGGGTGCTGGAGAAGATCGCGGCGACGCTCGCGCGCGAGGTCTGGGTCGCTGCGCCCGAGACCGACCAGAGCGGCACCTCGCACTCGGTCAGCCTGCACGGGCCGCTGCGCGCCATCGAACGCGGCGAACGACGGTTCGGCGTCACCGGCACGCCGGCCGACTGCGTGGTGATGGCCGCGCGCCACCTGATGCGCGATGCGCCGCCCGACGCCGTGCTCTCGGGCGTGAACCGGGGCGGCAACCTCGGCATCGAGACCGTTTTCTCCGGCACCGTCGGCGCCGCGATGACCGGCATGCTGCTGGGCATCCGTTCGATCGCGCTGAGCCAGACCTACACCGGCCGTCAGCCGATCCGCTGGCACTCGGCCGAGACGCTCGGCCCGGACGTGATCCGGCGCCTGCTCGGCGCGTCCTGGGGCGACGGCGTCTGCCTGAACGTCAACTTCCCCGATGTCGAGCCGGCCGACGCGAAGCCGATGCGGATCACCCGCCAGGGCATCGGCCTCGTCGAGGGCATGGACGTGGAGGCGCGGCAGGACCCGCGCGCGCAACCCTATTACTGGCTGCGCTTCCAGCGCGCGGGTACCGACCCCGTTCCCGACAGCGAGACGGTGGTCGTCAAGTCGGGCGGCGTCTCGGTCACGCCGCTGCGTTTCGAGCGCACCGACGCGCAGGCGCTGGCCGCGCTGCGCGAAACCTTCGGTTGACGCGCGGTCGATCCGCGATCGACCGTGACCGGCATGCGGCAAACCGGTTTGCCAAACTTTTTTTGATCCCTTACCGTCCCTCGCTTTCAGCGCGCGACGCAACGCCAGCGGCGCGCCCGCCCCGTCCAGGATCCTGATGACCGACACCGCCGCTTCTTCCCGCGCACCTGCCGCCTCCCTCGCCCCGGACGCGTCCGCCACGCCAGCCGCCAAGCCGGTGCTCGCCACCGCGATCGAACTGCTGCGCGCCCTCGTCGCCTTCCCCACGCTCAGTCGGCAGTCGAATCTCGAACTGATCGAATTCGTGCGCGCCTATCTCGCCAATCTGGGCGTCGAGAGCCGGCTGGTGTACAACCCCGAGCGTACCCGTGCCAATCTGTACGCGACCATCGGACCGACGACGCGCGGCGGCCTGTGCCTGTCCGGCCACTCCGACGTGGTGCCCGTCACCGGCCAGCCGTGGACCAGCGACCCGTTTACGCTGGTCGAGCGCGACGGGCGGCTGATCGGCCGCGGCAGCGCCGACATGAAAGGCTACATCGCCTGCGTGCTGGCGTCGGTACCGGGTTTTCTCGAAAACGTGCGCACGGTGCCGATCCATATCGCCATCAGCTATGACGAGGAGATCGGCTGCGTCGGCGTGCGCGACCTGCTCGCCGAACTCGCGAACGATCCGGTCAAGCCGATCGGTTGCATCATCGGCGAACCCACCTCGATGCGCGCCGCCGTCGCGCACAAGGGCAAGCATTCCTACCGCTGCGGCGTGCATGGCCTCGCCGGCCACTCGTCGCAGCCGGAAAAGGGCGTCAACGCGATCGAATACGCGGCGGAGATGATCGCGCACCTGCGCGGCATCGGCCGCGAGATCCAGCGCGACGGCCCGTTCGACGCGACCTTCGCGCCGCCGTACACGACGATCCAGACCGGCACGGTCAAGGGCGGCGTCGCCGTCAACGTCGTGCCGGACCAGTGCACGTTCGATTTCGAGATCCGGCAGCTGCCCGGCGACGACGGGGCGGCGCATGCGCGGCGGCTCAAGCAGTTCGCGATGGAACGACTGCTCGACGACATGCGCGCGGTGTACCCCGAGGCCGATATCGAGCTCACCGCGCTGTCCGCCTACCCGGGCCTGACCGACCAGACGAGCGACGCGGCGAACCGGCTCAAGGCGCTCTGCGGCCATGCGCTCGGGCTGGGCGATATCGGCCGCGACGCGTTGTCCTTCGGCACCGAGGGCGGCCTGTTCCAGGAGATCGGCATTCCGACGCTCATCTGCGGACCGGGGTCGATCGACCAGGCGCACAAGGCGGACGAATTCGTCATGATTGCGCAGCTGGCGCAATGCTGCGCGTTCCTGGCGCAGCTGCCGGGGCAACTGGCGCAGGACTGAGCGCGGCGGGTGCGGCGGGTGCGGCGGGTGCGGCGGGTGGATAGGCGCCGGAGGCCAGCATCACCATCGCCCCGCAGGCGCACGCGCCGCGCCGGACGATGCGCAGCCACCGCGCCCCCCGCGCGGGGAACAGATCGCCGCACGCGTAGAACGATGCGTTGACCTGCGTGGTCGCCAGCATGTGCCGGTAGAACGCGGCGAAGCGCTTCCGGTCGGGTTTCACGGGATTGCGCCAGAACGCATCCATCGATGCCGCACCGGCCCATTCCGCGCGTGCGTAGAAAGCCCGCCCGGTTGCGCACACCGGCACGCCATGATGCAGGGCCTGCACCCCGGTGGTCGAGTTGACCAGCACGACGCCGCGCGCGCGTTTCAACAGGCATGGCAACGCGCCGTCGTGGATATAGTGGACCCGGCCGGACACGCCAAGGCGCGCGGCGAGCGCGTCGATCGGACGCCGGTAGTCCACATGTCCCCGTTCCAGCGGATGATGCTTGAACACGACGTGGTGCGCCGGTTCCGCGTGGCCGGCAAACGAGGTCAGCACCGCCTCGATGAACTGCGCGTTGCTTTCCCACGGGCTGGAATGCCGTATCTGGCTATCGGCGTTCACCTGCAGCGGCACCAGGAAATAGTCCGCTCCCGTCGGCGCCAGCAATGCGGCGAGGGTCCGCCGCTCGGTGACGCGATGGACCCATTTGCGAACGCCGCAGCGCAGCCACTTTGCCGCCTCCGCGGCATGCAGCGGCCGGTGATGCCGGTAATGCGGGAAACGCCACCGCCCCAGCCACACCGCGGCGCCGTACTCCGCCGAGCGCAGCGCCATCCGGAGAAAAGCGCAACGATACCGTACCGGCGGCGGCGGCGGCGGCGTCTCCGGCAGGGTGGACAGGTCGACATGATGCAGCGCCGAGGCCTCGTTGACGCCGCCCGCTTCCATCGTGATCCACCACGGCCGCACATACCCTTCCTCGAACACATAGACCGCCAGCCCGTTGGCGGTCGCCAGCGTGCGCGCCACGCGATGCAGGGGCCGCCACTGACCGAACAGCAGCACCGCGTCGATGCGCTTTTCGAGAAGCAGCGCCTCGAACCATGCGGGCCAGTCGTCGAACGGCGCGTCGAAGACGCGTGCCCGGGCGTCGCGAAAAAACCAGGCGTCGCCCGCGTTGAAATTGACCTTCGTCACGTCGACGCCCAACGCCCCCAGACGCCCGGCCAATTGCATGAAAAACGGACCGTTCGGTCCCTGCAGCATCAATACACGCGTATGGCCGGCCAATGCGTCGAGACGTGCGAAGCGATACACCATGTTTCCCCTTTGCACTGGTTCCCCGACAGTATTGGTCAACGCTCTCAAAAAAAACAGGGTACCAGTCTCACTCTTCGCGGCGGCGCACGTTTGCTTCGTCAAGGTTGATTGTGTCCCTGAGGACCTCTTGCAATAATGGCGCTCCTGCCGGGCGATCCACGCCCATGCCTTCTCTGCAGGCATTTCGGCATCGGAAATTTCCCCTGGCCTTCATTCCAGAAAATAGATCATAAGAACACCTTATCAAATGACAGGTTCCCTTCCATTCCATGCCGGGCAGCGTTCGCGTGACAACGGCGCATGCTGACGGCGGCCGCGACACGCGGCGCGACCGCCGCCGCATGGTCGGTATGGAAGGCGCTCGTGTTGCGCGAGGCCACGACCCGGCTCGCGCTGAGACGCGGCGGCTGGTTCTGGGTGCTTGCCGAACCCGCCGAACAGATTGCCTACGTCATGCTGCTGCACGGCCTGCTGCGGCATCTCGCGGTCCCGGGCGTCAACGTGGCGCTGTTCATCGGCGTGGGCGTGCTGCCGTTCATCATGATGCGCAGCATCGCGCTGCGCGGCATCGATGCGATCACGGCCAACGCGGCCCTGCTCACCTATCGCCAGATCAAACCCTTCGACCTGGTGTTCGCACGAACCCTGCTCGAGATGCTGCTGTATCTGCTGGTCGGCATGCTGCTGGTCGCCGCCTGCGCGTGGTCCGGCATCGACGTGACGATCTCCTCGCCGCTGACCGTCCTGACCGGATGCCTGCTGCTGGCCGCATTCGGTTTCGGGCTCGCGCTGACGATCGTCGCCCTCGCGCATCTGCTGCCGGAGATCGCGCAGGTCACGCGCATGGCGTTCGGCCCCCTGTATCTGCTGTCGGCCACCATGTACCCGTCGACGCTGGTGCCCCCCGCCGCGCGCGCCCTCTTTTTCCTCAACCCGCTGGTGCATGGCGTCGAGATGGTGCGATCGGGGTACTTCGGCGCCTATCACGCGCCGGATCGGGTCTCGCCCGGCTACCTCGCCCTCTGGACGCTGGCGCTGCTCGTCACGGGTCTGTTCCTGCATGTCCGGTTCGGCAGACGCCTGGTGGAAAAATGATCGTGCTCGAGCATGTCGTCAAACGCTACCGGAGCGCCCGGGGCAAGGGAGAAAACCACAACGGACGCCTGGTGCTGGACGATATCGACCTGACGATCCCGCGTGACGCGAAGCTCGCGCTGATCGGCGGCAACGGCGCCGGCAAAAGCACGCTGCTCAATCTGATCGGCGGCATGGACATGCCCACGCGCGGCAGCATCACGCGGCATTGCCGCGTCTCCTGGCCGCTGGGTCTGTCGGGCGGCTTTCAGGGCTCCCTGTCGGGCGCGCAGAACATGCGCTTCATCGCCCGCATCCATGGCGTTGCCGAAGCGCGCCTGGCCGAGAAGATCGATTTCGTGCGCACGTTTTCGGAACTGGGCGCCGCGCTCGATCTGCCGGTCAAGACCTACTCGTCGGGAATGCGTTCGCGCCTCGCCTTCGCGGCCTCGCTGGGGTTCGATTTTGATACCTACCTCGTCGACGAGCTGACCGCGGTGGGCGACGCCGCCTTCCGGAAAAAGTCCCGCCGGGCCTTCGCCGATCTCGCGTCGAGAGCCGGGCTGATCATGGTGTCGCACGACGAACGCACGCTGCGCGATTTCTGCGACTCGGCGCTGTGGCTGCATGAAGGCAAGGCGCAGTATTTCGACAGGCTCGAGGACGGGCTCGCGCGCTACACGGAACAGCATTCATGAACGCCGGGAAACAGGTTGGAGCGCAGCTCGGAACACAGGTCGGCATACACGCCGCGTCCGATCCGCGGCCGGGCCGGCGCTGGTTGCGCCACGCCGCAGGCGCGCTGCGCCGCCGCTGGCTGCTCGCGTCGCTGATCGCCGTGAATGCAATCGCCGTGCTGTATTGGAGTCTGTTGGCGTCCGACCGCTACCTGGCCGAGACGCGCGTCGTCATCCAGCGCACCGAATCCCGGCCCGCCGCCCCGGACGGGTTGCTGTCGCTGATGTCCAACGGCGCCGAAAACCGCGACCTGCTGCTGCTCCGGGAGCGCCTGCTGTCGGTCGACATGATGCGTCTGCTCGACGAGAAACTGGCGCTGCGCCGGCACTACAGCGATACCCGCCGCGACCTGCTGTCGCGTCACTACAGCGCGACCAGCCCCGACGAGCGCTTCTACGAGCACTACCGCCGGCGTGTCGACGTGGTGTTCGACGACTACGCGCACGTGCTCGTCATCCAGGCGCAGGCCTACGCGCCGGAGATGGCGCAAGCCATCGCGCAGACGCTCGCCGACGCGGGCGAGCGCTACATGAACCAGCTCGACAACAAGCTCGCCGCCGAGCAGGGCGCCTTCATCGAGAAACAGGTGGCGTCGATCGGCGCGCGCATGCAGGCGGCCCGCGAAACGCTGCTCGCGTTCCAGAACGCCAATGGCCTGGTCTCGCCCACGGCGACGGCCGACAGCATCTCGCAACTGGTCGCGCGGCTCGAATCCGAGCGCGGCGCGCTCGACGCGTCGCGGCAGACGATGTCGCTGTACCTGACGCCGAGCGCGCCGGACATGGTGAAGATCACGTCGCAGATCGCCGCCCTGCAACGGCAGATCGACATCGAGCGCGCCCGGCTGGCCTCCGGCAACGGACAGCGGGGCCCGCAACTCAACCGCCTGGTCGAACAGCAGGAGCGGCTGCAGGCCGACGCCACGTTCGCCGCGGATCTCTACAAGACCGCGCTGGTCGCGCTGGAGCGCTCGCGCATCGAATCGATCCGCAAGGTCAAGAGCGTGGCGCTCGTGCAGTCGGCCAACCTGCCGCAGTCGCCCACGCACCCCCGCCGCCTGTACAACCTGCTGGTTTTCTCGCTCGTCTCGATATTGATCGCCGGCGTCGTCTATCTGCTGGGCGCGATCGTGCGCGAACACCGGGACTGAACACCATGATGTGTCGTCTTCTCGCCGGCGGCCTGTGCGCGCTGGCTTTCCAGGCCCAGGCGCAAGGCACGCCCGGCAAATCCGTCCCCGCGGTGCTGCCCGCATTCAATACGATGAATGCCGACGTCCTCGCCCCCGCGCCGATGCACGGCGCCGGCCGCCCGGACGGCGCGGCGGCGCCCGACACAGCGGCGCCCGGCGCCGCCGCCATGCCCCCACCGGGCACGGCGCAGGCCGCCGCGCGCGACGCCGACCACCGCGCCAATGCCGCGAGCGAGGTGTTCGGCGCCCAGCTTTTCAGCGGCGCCTTCGCCGATGGCGCCCTCGCGCCCTTCAACCCCGACTACATCGTCGCGATCGGCGACCGGCTGCGCCTGCGCATGTGGGGCGGGTTCGACTTCGACGCGGTGCTGACCGTCGATGCCCGGGGCAACGTCTTCTTGCCGCACGCCGGACCGATGCAGGTCGCCGGCATCGCCAACGCGCGCGTCCAGGCCGCCGTCACCAGCGCGCTGCGCCGCGTCTTCACGCCGCATGTCGCCGTCTACGTCGGCCTCGAATCGGCCAGGCCGGTCCGCGTGTTCGTCGCCGGCTTCGTGCGCCACCCGGGCATGTATGACGGCACCTCGAACGAAAGCGTGCTGCGCTATCTCGACAGCGCGGGCGGCATCGATCCGGAGCGCGGTTCCTTTCTCGACGTCCAGATCAAACGCGGCCATGCCGTGCGCGCGCGGCTGAACCTCTACGACTTCCTGCTCAAGGGCGAACTGCCCGCCGCGCAGCTCGGCGACGGCGACGTGATCTTCGTCGGCCCCCGCCAGGGCACGGCGCGCGTGAGCGGTCTCGCCGGCAACGCCGCACGCTTCGAGTTCGCGGGATCCACCACCACGCTTGCCGCCCTGGCCGCCGCCGCGCGGCCGGCGCCCGACGTGACCCATGTCCGCATCACGCGCAACACCGGCACCCTGAGCGAGGTCGAATATGTCGCGCTGGCGGACAGCGCGGGCCTGAGCGTGCGCGATGGCGATCAGGTGACGTACACGGCCGACAAACGCCCCGGCACGATCACCGTGCGCGTCGAGGGCGAACACGACAGCCAGCAGGAATACGTGCTGCAGCACGGCAGCCGCGTCGGCGCGCTGCTCGCGCGCGTACAGACCAGCGAACGCGCCGCCCGGGACCACATCCAGCTCTACCGCGCCAGCGTCAAACAGCGCCAGAAGGACCTGCTCCAGGCGCAGTTGCGCAATCTCGAAGCCGCCGTGCTGACCGCGCGCTCGGGCACCGAGGAGGAGGCGCGGTTGCGCAAGGAGGAAGCCGCGATGGTGCTGCAGTGGGTCGAGCGCGCACGCCATATCGAGCCGCTCGGCCAGGTGGTGCTCGGGCAGGGCGGCGTGCGCGACGACCTGCTGCTGGAAAACGGCGACGTGCTGAAGATCCCGGTGAAGGACGGTCTGGTGCTGGTGGGGGGCGAAGTGCTGTTCCCGAATGCCGTCGCGGCCGCGCCCGACCTTTCGGTCAACGACTACATCGCGCAGGCCGGCGGTTTCACCCAGCACGCCAACAGCTCGCGCATCGTCATCGCCCATCGGGACGGCACGTTCTCCGACGGCAGGCGCGACCGCACCGTGGTCGCCGGCGACCAGGTGCTGGTGCTGCCGAAGGTGGATTTCAAGACGCGGCAGTTCGCGAAGGACGTGTTTCAGATCCTGTTCCAGATCGCGGTCAGCGCGAAGGTGGCGCTGGGGTTATGAAGACGAACCGGTCAGGAGAGTCGGCATGCGGGCAGGAGACGCGGACCGATGTGGTGGTGCCGGTCGATCTCGGACGCCGCCCCCTCGATCTGCTCTTTCGCGTCAGGGCGCTGTGCGAGCAGACGCGCATGCAGCCGGTGTCGCTCGTGATCGGCCACAACGATCGCCGCTCGCCGTACGACAGGATGCTCAAGGCGTTATGCAGGCGGTACGACGTCCGGCTGGTCAGCCGGTTTTTTTATCGGGACAACGTCAACAATGCGCGCTTGCGCAACGAGGCGATGTCCGCCGTGACCGCGCCCCTGACGCTCCTGCTCGATGCGGACCTGCTGCTCCCCGGAGACACTGTGGCGCGCGTCGCCGCATCGGTCGCGACGGGTGATTTTCCGTTCCGCATTCTTCCGTGTCTTTATCTGTCGCGCCGGGGAAGCAAGGATCTGGGACGTGGCGACATATCGCCGCAAGGCATGCTGGACGCCTATTTTCGATTCAGGCGCGCGCCCTTCCTGCACCTCGCGCTGCCCAGTTCCGTCGCGTTGTTCCGCACGGAGGACTTCGACCGGTGCGGCGGCTTCGACACGGCATTCGAGGGGCACGGTTACGAGGATTTCGACTTCCTGCTGCGTCTCGCCTGGCTGCACGGTCTGGTGCCGCGAACACGGGACCTGCTGATCGACCGTCCCACCCGCGCGCCCCTGCTATCGCTCGGCTTTCGCAGCCATCTGGCTCGCCTGACGCTTCCCGGAATGCTGCGCCACGAGTTCGCCTTTCATCTCTGGCATCCCGCGGCGAAGGACGATTACTACATGGCACGCGGGGAAAACGCGCAACGCCTGACGAGGAAAATCGAGGCCGAGCTCGCCATGCCATGCGCTTCAGGGAGCGCCGCCGAGCCCGCCATCGATATGCCGCTGCTGCGGTTCTGGCTCGATCTCTGTGAGCACCATGGCGCGAATCCGCGCGACTACCTGATTCTGTTCGACAACAGACCTGGCCACAGCGACCGTTTCGACACGGTGGGCCGGAGGCTCAGATTTCTATTGGGCAACCATTGACGGGGTCATTCGATTTGCATATGGACATGAAGAATCTCAAGAAAAAAATGCGCAAGCTGCGGCGCGATCCCGGTAAATTTTTCGACGATTTCGTCAAGAACCGTTCGACCCAACTCGCACGTTCCGCACGTTCCACGCGTCCGGTCCGCGCCGCGCCGAACGCCGCGCGGGCTGGACGGATCGCTGGCGCCACAGGCGCCATGGATGATACAGGCACCGCGAAAAACAGACGTTATTCAGTCGTCTCCGCCGTGTATGGCGCAGAAAACTATCTGGACGATTTCTTCAGGAGCCTGACGCGGCAGACCCTGGATTTCACCTCGTCCATCCAGCTCGTCATGGTCGACGACGGCAGTATTGACCGATCCGCGGAGATCATCCGGCGATGGCAGGCGAAGCATCCCGGCAATATCGTCCATGTCTACAAGCAGAACGGCGGACAGGCCTCGGCCCGCAACCTCGGACTCCAGCACGCCACGGGCGACTGGCTGACGTTCATTGATCCGGATGATTTCGTCGCGCCGGATTATTTCCAGAAGGTGGAGGAGACGCTTGCGAGCGTCGCGGAGCCCATCGCGATGGTGGCGTGCAAACTCGTTTTTTATTACGAAAAGAACGGTCGTTACGCCGACCGGCATCCGCTTCGCTCCCTGTTCTCCCCACACCCGCAGCTCGTCGACCTGCTGAAATCGCGCCAGCACATCCAGTTGTCGGCCAGCAGCGCATTCTTCAGGAAAAAGGTCATCACCGACCATGCGCTGACGTTCGACGGCAGAATTCAGCCCTCCTTCGAGGATGCCCATTTCGTCAACCGCTACCTTTCCCACACCCTGAGCGAATCCGCAGCGTTTCTGGGAAACGCGAAATATTTTTATCGCAAACGCAAAAACGAGAACTCCAGCATCGATACGTCGTGGGACAAACCGAGCCAGTATCGCGAGGTGCTCGAATTTGGCGTGCTCGACATGCTGCACCACTACAAGAAGGTGCATGGCGCGATCCCGGCGATCATCCAGCGCACCGCGCTGTATCAGGTCATCTGGTACGTGAAACGCCTGCTCAACAAAACGGCGTTCCCCGCCGGACTGCCCGCGGAGAGGCAGGACACGTTCCGCGCGCTGCTCGTGCAGATTTTCGAGCATATCGATGTGGGGACGATCAGCTCATTCGATCTCGCGGGAATGTGGTTCTATCACCGCGTCGGGCTGATGAACCTCTACAAGAAGCAGAAACTCCCGTTCCAGATCGTCTATGTGAGCAACTGCGATCCGCAACGCAGGCTGTTCCAGCTGCAGTATTTTTCCGATCGGCCAGCGTTCGAGGCGTTTCATATCGATGGCGTGGAAGTCATTCCGCCGTTCGAGACCGTTCGCACCCACACTTTCGTCGGAATGCACTTCGTCGAGGAGCGCACGGTTTGGCTGCCCCTGACGGAAAAAGGCATTCTGAAGGTGACGCTGGCGGGGGCCTTCACGCGCCTGTCGCTCGGCGGACAACAGCGAAAGAGCCTGCCGATGAGCGACATCTGCCGGCATTTCGAAAAGGAAAGATCGGCCGCGTGCAATGCCGGCCCCGCCGCCCGGTTGATCAAGTACATTGCACGGCTCGGCCCCGTGCGCAGACACTTCGCCGGCGCCTGGGCGCTGATGGATCGCAACACGCAGGCGGACGACAACGGCGAGCATCTGTACCGGTACATCGCTCGGCACGAGCCGCAGATCAAGGCCTTCTACGTCCTGGATGCCAGCTCGCACGACTGGGACCGGTTGCGGCGCGACGGCTTCCGGCTGGTGCCGTTCGGCAGCCTGCGTCACAAGCTTCTGCTGTTGAATTGCGCGCATCTCGTGACGTCGCATATCGATGCCCATATCATTCATGCGTTGCCGCAACCGGCCTACAAGGATCGGCTCCGCTTTCGGCTGACCTTTCTACAGCACGGCGTTACCACGAACGACATGTCGCAGTGGCTGAACGTGAAAAATTTTGCTCTCCTGGTTGCCAGCGGGCGGCACGAATACCAGTCGCTGTCCGGCCCCGGCCAGTACAAATTCTCCAGCCGGGAGGTGCGATTGCTGGGTTTTCCACGGCACGACACCTTGTTCGATTGCGGCCCGGCCGAAAAAACCATTCTGATCATGCCGACCTGGAGACAATCCCTCGCGGGCCCCGTCATCCCGGGAACCGGCCTCAGAGCATTCAATCCGGCATTCATCGACAGCGATTATTTCCGTGAATGGCGCGCACTCCTGCACGACACCGCGCTTCTGGAGCTTGCCGCGCAGGGGTATCGGAGCATTTTCTTTCCGCACGCCAACATGCAGCGGTATATCCATCTGTTCGACGTGCCGCCGCACGTCGAAGTCCTGCGACATGTGGAAAACAGCATCCAGGATCTGTTCCGGGCCGGCGCGGTCATGATCACGGACTATTCGTCGGTCGCATGTGAATTCGGCTTCATGCAGAAACCGGTCATCTACTTTCAGTTCGACAGAAAGACGCTGCGGGACGGCGATCATCTCTACAAACCGGCGGACTATTCGGAAACGGGTTTCGGCCCCGTCGTCGACAGGGCCGATGCCGTCATGGCCACGTTGCGCGACATCGTCGGCAACGACTGCGTCATGCCGGACAAGTACAAACGGCGCAGCGACGATTTTTTCGGTTTCCGCGATGCCAACAGCTGCCAGCGCGTCGTGGCGGCGATTCGGGATCTGGACCGCCCCGTACACATCGGGCAGGCGACGCCGGCGTACCTGCTGCAGCGCGTGGAGCAGGCATACGACGCGTCGATCTGGAGCGCGGCGCTGCAGCGGTGCGCGGCGTTGCACGAGCATCCGCAGGCCTCCGTCGACGAACGCCGGCGCGCCTCGCTGCTGCAGGCATTCGCGGAACTCGCGTTGAAGGAGACGCCGCAGAATGCCACCGGCGCCGCGCCGCAGCGGGCCGCGCAGCGCTGGCGACATCTGCTCGAACGCACGCGGTGGGATGCGGCCACCGTGGACATGGCCCGACGCGCCCTCTTCTCGGCGAATCTGGACAATGGCGATTACCCGGGCGCGCGCGAGACTGCCGCCCGTTTGCCGCCCCCGCCGTCGACGGGCTCCCCGGCGTTCCGCGATCAGGCGCGCTTCGCCTGCCTGGCGGCGGAGCGGAACGATATCCGTACGACGACCCGCGTCGCGAAGCGGCTTCTGCGCATGCTCGAAACCGGTGGGCAGACGACGTTTCCAGGCAGCCGGGATGTGCGATTCGCCGTCGCGCACCTGTATGCGAAAGCGGGGGATGTCTTCAAGGCGCGCGGCATTCTGATGCAACTGCTGCGCGCCGATGCGCGAGACGCGCGGTGCGCCGCGAAGCTCGGCGAATGGCTGGAGCGTTGCGTGGACCGCGTCCCGCAGGACGCCCCGTCCGCTGCCGCCTGCGATCCCCTCGGATCGGGGGCCTTCATGTCGAGCTGCCCGATCGACGTGGCGCTCCACCTCGCCGCCGAGGCCCGCTTGCAGGGCGACCTCGAAGACGCCGCGGAAATGGTGACGCGCCTGCTGGCCGGTCATCCCTACGACGCCTTCGTGCAGCTGGAGGCGGGCGAACTCGCGCTGGCTTGCAGGCGATGGGAGGATGCCGCAGCCCATTTCCACCATGTGCGGCACGCGGCCTGGTCGGCCCGGGTGCCGCGCGTGGCGCGCGGCCTGCTGCTGGCGCGCGAGCATCTGGCGCACCATGCCGACTCCGCCGACATTGCCCGTACGGCGCTCGCCGCCTACCCGGGCGACCATGCGCTCGCCCGGGCCGCCACGTCGATCGCCCTGCGCGAAGCGCGCTGGGACGACGCCGAGGCCAGCCTGCCCGTCGCGCTGGAACTCGCCTCGCACACCGGCATCGAGCAACGCGTCGCGGTGGAAAAATTGCGCATCGCGTTGCTGCGCGCGACCGGACGTCTCGCGCAGGCGCAGGCGCATCTCGCGTCGCTGATCCGCTTCGAGGCATGCGATCACGACCTGCTGCTGGACTACGCGGATCTGGCCTTCACGCTCGGGCAATGGCATGCCGCCATCGATGCCTGGAAACGGCTGGAAGACCACGAGCCCGTGCCCATGAAGAAAAGCGCGTTGGCGCGCAAGCGCGCGCAGGCGCACTGGTGGGCGGGCGAACGCGGCAGCGCCAGGCAAATACTCGAGGAAGCGCTTGAATCGCATATCTACGCCGCGCTTGCGCGCGACGACATCGATACCGTCGTGAAAACCCTCGCGCACAGCGAGAGCGAGATCGATGCCTGTCTCCAGCACGGCCAACCGTTGCGGGTCGCCCCCCCACGCCCCCCGTGCCTTGTATCGGCCGCCACCCTCTGACGGAACATTCCCATGAATCCACGAAACACGGCAGCCGTTGCCGTGACGTCGGTGGCGCTGTCCCGTCATCGTTTCCTCGCGGCCCTGCTGGAAGCGCCGATCGTCCTCGCGACCGCCGGTCTGCGCCTGAGCGCCTGCATCACGCGTACGCCATCGGGCCCGGCATGGCAGGCGGTCGCCGGCTGGGGCAACAAACGCAGCGGCGCGCGCGCGGGGAAACTGGCGCGCCGTCACGGCGTGCCGCATTGGCGGCTCGAGGACGGGTTTCTGCGTTCCGCCGGCGATGGCGCAGATCCGGCGGGTCTTTCGATGTGCGTGGACGATATCGGCATCTACTACGATGCCCGTCATCCCTCGCGGCTGGAACGGTTGATCGCGGCGGGCTGTCCCGACGCGGCGCAGCAACGCTGCCACGCGCTGGTCGACGCATGGCGCCGGCAGCGCCTGTCCAAATACAACCATGCCCGTGACGCCCTGGCCCCGTTCCCCGGCGACCATATCCTCGTCTGCGACCAGACCCGGGGCGACGCTTCGATCGACGGCGCGCTCTGCGCCCCGGCGGACTTCGCCAGGATGCTCGAAGCCGCGCTCGACGAACATCCCGGACACACGATCATCCTGAAGACACACCCCGACGTTTTCAGCGGACGCAAACGCGGCCATTTCGCCGCGCTTTCGCCGGGCACGGCGTCCCGCATCCAGGTGCTCGCCTCCCATCACCATGCGCCGGACCTGATCGAGCATGCCCGTGCGCTGTACACGGTCAGTTCCCAGATGGGTTTCGAGGCCCTGCTCTGGAACCGGCCGGTTCATGCGTTCGGCATGCCGTTCTACGCGGGCTGGGGACTGACGCGGGATGCGCTGGCCGCGCCCGTGCGCCGTCACCGCGCCACGCTTGCCGATCTCGTCCACGCGGCACTGCTGGCCTATCCGCGTTACGTCGACCCCGAAACCGGCCGACGCTGCGAGGTCGAGCGCGTCGTCGAGCACATCGCGCTGCAGCGCCGGATGCGCGCCCGCTTTCCCCGGACGATTCACGCGATCGGTTTTTCCCGCTGGAAACGGCCGATCGCGCGCGCGTTTTTCAGCGGCAGCGAGTTGCGCTTCATCCGCCACGCGCGCCAGTTGCCGGACGACGCGCAAGCCGTCGCGACCTGGGGTCTCGGCGGAAAACCGTTTCCCGAAACCGCCCGCGCGGTGCCGTGGATTCGCGTCGAGGACGGCTTCGTGCGTTCCGTGGGGCTGGGTGCCAGATTGGTCCGGCCCCTGTCCTGGGTGCTGGACGACGGCGGTCTGTATTACGATGCGCAGGGCCCCTCCGGTCTGGCGGCATTGCTCGAGGAAGGGCAGTTCGATGCCGTCTTGCTGGCCCGCGCCCGCGCGCTCGTCGCCACGCTGGTCGGGCAACGGCTCAGCAAATACAACCTGACAGGCGCGGCCTGGCACCGGCCTCCGGGCCGTGCCCGCGTGCTCCTCGTCGTGGGCCAGGTCGAAGGCGATGCATCGCTGCAACGGGGCAGCCGCGCGATCGCGACCAACCTCGCGTTGCTGGAACGGGTGCGTGCCGGCGAACCCGACGCCTACCTTGCCTACAAGCCGCATCCGGATGTCGTTGCCGGTCTGCGCCCGGGCGCCATCCCGGCACAGGTCGCCGCCCGTCTCTGCCATACCGTCCTGAATGACACACCGGCGGTCGATGTGCTGACGCAGGTCGACGAAGTCCATGTGATGACCTCGCTGACCGGATTCGAAGCGCTGCTGCACGGCAGGCCTGTCGTCACGCACGGCCGGCCCTTCTACGCCGGCTGGGGCCTGACCCTGGACCGGGACCCGGCCCATGCAGTGGCGGAACCGCGCGGCCGCGCCGCCTCGCTGGAGGAACTGGTCGCCGCGGCGCTGATTCTCTATCCCACCTATCTGAGCGCGGCGACCGGGCGCTTCACCACACCGGAGCGCGCGTTGATCGAACTGGTGGAAATGCGCGAGGGCCTGCGACCCATCCCGGCACGCGGACGGTACTGCCCGGGATGGCTGTTGCGCCACGCGGCCCGGAAAAGATCCGAGCGAAAATAAAAGGAAAACACACAAGAAAAAGCCCGGACACCTTGCGGTATCCGGGCTTTTTAATTCTTGGTGGCCTGGGTCGGAATCGAACCAACGACACGCGGATTTTCAATCCGCTGCTCTACCAACTGAGCTACCGGGCCACGAGAAGCAATACTATAGCAAGGAACGACAAAACACGCAAGCAAAAACGGTACACCGACGCGACGGCGGTTATTTCAAGATACGCCGCCGGCAGCGCGTCGTTTCCCTGCGTGTCCCGCGCCTACTCGCCGCCCTTGTTGCGCGTCAGATCGACCCCGAGGTGCCGCATCTTCCGGTACAGGTGCGTGCGCTCCAGTCCGGTTTTCTCCGCCACCCGCGTCATGCTGCCGTGTTCGCGCTGCAGGTGATACTCGAAGTATGCGCGCTCGAACGCGTCACGCGCATCCCGTAACGGAATATCGAAGGAAATGGCCGCCAGCCGGGCCTGCTGGTAGGACTGGGTATCGTTGCCGATCGCCATGCCCGCCGGTGCCGGCGCGCTCAGCGGCGCGAGCGTCGATGGCACCGCCGCGGTCACCGCCGCGGCGACGGCCACGCCCGGCACGGCAGCGGCTGTCACCGCCTCGCGCGCCGCCTCCGGCACCGGCAGCGACGCCCCGCGTGCCAGACCCTGCTCGACCGCCTTGAGCAAACGCTGCAAGGAGATCGGCTTTTCCAGGAAATTCAACGCACCGATCTTCGTCGCCTCGACGGCGGTATCGATCGTCGCGTGCCCCGACATCATGATCACGGGCATCGTCAACTGACCCTGCAATGCCCATTCGCGGAGCAGCGTGACGCCATCCGTATCGGGCATCCAGATGTCGAGCAGCACGAGATCCGGCGTCGAATGCTGCCGGTATTCGCGCGCCTGCTGGGCATTCTCGGCCAGTTCTACCGCGTGACCTTCGTCGCCGAGGATCTCCGACAACAACTCGCGGATCCCCATTTCGTCATCTACCACCAGAATGGTTGCCATTTACCCTACCCTTGTCTGCGCGATTGCTTCGCCTTTCCGACTGCCTTCGTCACCCACTTCATTCCTGCCGTCGTCCTCTGCCAGATGCATGAAGAGAATCGATACCTGTGCCCCCGCCACGCCTTCCAGCCCCTGACGACTCCGGTTGCGCAGGTCGATTCGACCACTATGCTCGTCAACGATTTTTTTCACCATGGCCAGCCCCAGTCCGGTTCCCTTCGCCTTGGTCGTGACGTAGGGCTCGAATGCCCGGGTCAGGATCCGCGCGGGAAAACCCGGGCCGTTGTCCGATATGGCCAGACGGACCGCCACGCGGCGGTGCCCGTTTTCGTCCCGGTCTCCATATTCTACCGATCTCGTCTCCACCGATACCTGCGGTTGCGCCACGTCGGCAACCGCATCCTGCGCGTTCTGCAACAGATTATGAATCACTTGCCGCAGCTGCGTTGCATCACCACAAATCACCGGCAAGGGTTCCAGCTCGACCAATATCGTGCTCTTGCCTTCCTCCGCCCCATAAAGCGTCAGAACCTCGGCCACCAGATCGTTCAATTGGAGATTCTGCATCACCGCGGGCGGGGTGCGCGCATATTCACGGAAATCGTCCACCATGCGCTTCATCGCCGCTACCTGGTTGACGATGGTGGTCGCGCCGCGCTTGAGGAAATCCGCATCGACCTGGGCGAGTTTCGGCGACAGCTTCATCTGCAGACGCTCCGCGGAGAGCTGGATCGGCGTCAACGGGTTCTTGATCTCGTGCGCGAGCCGGCGCGCGACCTCGCCCCAGGCCACCGAGCGCTGCGCGGAGATGACGTCGGAAATATCGTCGAACACGACCACGTAGCCGGCCGTGGCCTCGTTGCCGAGCGCGCTGACCAGCCGGGTGCCGCGCACCAGCAGCGTCAGCGGCTCGGCCTCGCCGGCGACCGGCACGGCGAACTGCTGCTGCCAGTGCCCCTCGGGGCCGCGCAGATCGACCGCGTCCCGCTCGCCGCCCTCGGGACGGTGCCGACTGGTCGCGTCGCGGTCGACGAACGCCTTGCGCACCATCTGCGCGAAATCGCTCAGTCCCTCGATTCCCGCCAGCGGCCGGTCCAGCTGCTCCTGGAACGGCTGCCGGAAGATACGGTCGGCACCCGGGTTGGCGGTCGTGAGCTTGAACTGCCAGTCGAACACGAACACGCCGGCGGTCAGGTTCGCCAGGATGCTTTCGAGATAGGCCTTCGACTGTTCGAGCGCGAGCCGGTTGGCCTCGACCGCGCCGCGCGCCTCGGACAGCTGCCGCGTCATCGCGTTGAACATCTGCGTGAGGAAGCCCAGCTCGTCGTTCGTCTTGATTTCACGCTTCGGCGTGTAGTCGCCGCGCGCCACTTCCTCGGTGCCGCGCGCAAGCAGAAACAGCGGCCGGGCAAGCTGGTTGCCCAGCACCAGCGCCAGCATGATGCCGATGAACGTGGCGAGAAACAACGCCAGCGTCAGCGTGCCGATATACATCTTGCGCAGCCCGGTGCGGCCCAGCGCCTTTTCCTGGTATTCGCGATAGGCCTGCTGGACCGCCTCGGCGTTGCGCGCGAGATTGGGCGAGACCGGTTGCAGCAGTTGCAGGAAGCGGTCGTCGCCCTGCAACTGCTGACCGTCGTAATACGGGATACGGATCAGCACGCGCATGCGCAGCGTGCCCTTGTCGCCGCCGTCGAGTTCGCCCTCGGTGCTCGCGTAGCCCCGTTCGGCGGCGGTGGCGAACATCCGGCCCGTCGGCAGGTCCGATGACTGCTGCGAAAAACTCGACGAGGTCTGTGCCTGCGCCTGCGCGAGAATCGTCGTGTTCGGCTGCATGCTGTGATGCAGGGTACTGCGCGACAACACGGCCGCCTGCTGGACGCCGAACTGATCGCGCAGCCGCAACAGGGTCAGCGTCGTGTTCGACTCGCCGGCGGTGGCCAGCTGGTCGGCCATCGTGCGGCCTTTCGATTCGAGATCGGTCAGCGAATTCGCCAGCATGCCGCGGCCCAGCGCCAGCCCCGAGTCGAGCGCCGTCTCCACGTTGATGTCGAACCAGGATTCGATGCTGCGGGAGACGAATTGCAGCGACACCAGATAGATGATGCCGCCCGGCAGCACCCCGACCAGCGCGAAGAAGATCGCGATCTTCGCCAGCAGCCGGGTGCCGAAGCGCCCCTGTCGCAGCCGCACGATGATCAGCCCGACGAGCGAGGCCACGACCAGCAGGAAGATCACGGCGACCGCGACGTTCGCCGCGTACAGCCACGAATAGTAGCGATCGAAGAATTCGGTGTTGGCGCTGGCGAGCGCGAGCAGGACGAGCAGCAGCACCGCAGTGACGGCGACCGTCCCCACCAGCAGGCGCAGCAGGAAATTCCTCAGGTCGAACTTATTTTCCATGTTCGATCGCATTGAAGTTGAAGTGCAGCCAGTCCGAGGCGAGATTCCAGTCGCGGTTGTTCACCGCGTCGATCTGAAACGGCTTGGGCATCTGCGCCATGTCCAGTTCCATCTTGACCGCCGCCACGTAGCTTTGTCCGGTCACGACGTCGTCCGGCTCGATCACCCGCCACGACGTAACGTGCTTGATGATCGACAGCGCCTGGTCCAGGGACGATACCGAGAGATGCAGGCCGCCCCCGGACGAGATGCGGAATTCCCGGGTCAGCGGCTGGAACGAGAGCCGCACGCTCTGCGAGATGCTGACGGCCTGCTTGTCGAACCAGTACCAGCGGGGCCGGGTCAGCGTGAACTCGGTCGTGAAGTACAGGGGAATGCCCTTGCTGACGGCGTCGGCAAGACTGCTGTTGAGCGTGAAATCGAACCGCGCGTCGAGGTTCCAGCCGCCCCCGGGGTCGGCCTGGAGAGAAGCGCGCTGCACCGCGATCGTATCGGCCGATGCGACGCCGACGCCGCCCAGCGCCAGCGCCAGCGCCAGCGCCAGCGCCAGGCCGGCGCACAGCCGCGAAGCCCGGCGCAGGAGTCCCGTCAGGGGCCCGTACGAAGCGCCGCCCGCGGACCCATGCGGGGGCCGGCGCGGCAGCAGGCGCAAGGAGGCGCGAAAGGAATTCACCGTTTTTGGAAGCGCGCGTAGAAGAAACCGTCGTGGTCCGGCCCAGAGTTGTCGCCTGCGACGGTGGGCATCAACTGCCCGGGAGCAGTCAATCGTACCGCATCTGGTCGCGCCTGTTCGAACCATGCGGCCTGTTCCTCGCCTTCTTCCGGGAAAATCGAGCAGGTGACGTAGAGCAGGATGCCGCCTGGCGCCACGACCTGCCACAGCGCGTCGAGGATGCGGCGCTGCTGCTGCACCAGGGCGCGCAGGTCGTCGGGACGCCGCAGCCAGCGAATATCGGGATGCCGGCGCACGATGCCCGAGGCCGAGCAGGGCACATCGGCCAGCACCCGGTCGAACGGCCGGTCGTCCCACCACGGCGCGGCCGGATGACCGGCGTCGCCGACGACGACGTCCGCTTCCAGGCGCAGCCGGCGCAGGTTGTCGCCGATCCGGCGAGCGCGCGTCGCGTCGCTCTCGAGCGCCACCAGGTGGATATCGGCGAGTTCGAGCAGATGCCCGGTTTTCCCGCCCGGCGCCGCGCAGGCGTCCAGCACGCGCATGTCGTCCGCGACGTCGAGCAGCAGCGCGGCGCGCTGCGCGCCGGCATCCTGCACGGACACCACGCCATCGGCGAATCCCGGCAGACGCTCGACCGCCACGGCCTTCGCCAGGCGCACGCCGCACGGCGGCGCGAGCTCGGCGGCGATGCCGGCCTCCCGCAGGGTCGTCAGATAGGCCTCCGGCGTGGCATGCCGGCGGTTGACGCGCAGGGTCATCGGCGCCTGGACGTTGCCGGCGGCCAGCATCTGGTCGCCCTGCTCGCCCCAGGCCTGACGGACCGCATCGATCCACCAGCGCGGGTAATTCCAGCGCGCCACCGGATCGCGACGCACGCGTTCCAGCAACGCCGCCTGCTCCCGCAGGAAATTGCGCAGCACCGCGTTGACGAGGCCGCGCGCGAACGCGGTCTCCGGCGCGGCGGCCGCGGCCCGCACCGCCTGATCGACGACCGTATGCGCGGTGTACGGCGTGTCCGTCGCGCACAGCAAGGTCAGCGCGCAGGCGAGCAGGTCCCGGACCCGCGGCGCCGGCGCCTTGGGCACCAGCGCCCCGATCACGGCGTCGACCAGCGCCAGTTCCCGCAGCGTGCGATACGCGAGGTCCTGGGTGGCGCCATGCCAGTCGCTGCGTACCGCCCCGGCATCGCGCGCGGACGTATCCTGCTCGCGGCTGGCGAAGATCGCCGCCAGCGCCGCGGGCAGCGCCGCGCCGGCGCGCACCGCGCCCACCACCGTCGCGGCGGCGTCGAGCGCGTAGGCGAGCGAATCGTGGGGCAGCCCACGCTGGGGCAGCCCACGCTGGGGCAGCCCATGCTGGGGCCGCGCGCCTTGCGGCTGGGGCGGCGGTTTGCGGGATGCCGGTTTCGAAGCGTGCGCGGTGGCACGCGGCGCGCCGGGCTGCGCCGGGCGCGCGGCACCGGCCGGCTTGCGGGGCGCGGTCGTGCTACCGGCGGCGCGGGGTTCCGAGGCGGCAACGCCGCCTGAGCGGGTGGCCCGCGGCGTGCGCGGAGCGGCGGTCTTTCTGTCGGTCATGGAGAGGGAAGCGGCTCGGGCGCGTGAGGGGCCGGTCTCTGCGCGCATGCTTGCCGGGGCAGACGCGTGCAGGAAAAGGCGCATTCTACCCCGGCTGTCCCCCGAAATCGCGGATGGTGCCGTTGGCGCGGACCGAAAAGGCCGCGCGGCCGCGGCTCAGACCGGGTAGCGTCCGGTCCGGGCCATGTGCATCAGCCGGGCGACGCGTTCTTCGGTTGCCGGATGCGTCGAGAATAATTTCGCGACCTGTCCGCCCGACAGCGGATTGAGGATCATCATCTGCGCGGTTGCCGGATGCGCCTCGGCCGTCGCGAACGGCCGCCCGGACGCATGGCGGTGGATCTTCTCGAGCGCCGACGCCAAGGCGGTCGGATCTCCCGAGATTTCGGCCCCGCCGCGGTCCGCCTCGAATTCGCGTGCGCGCGAGATCGCCATCTGAATCAGCGAGGCGGCGATCGGCGCGAGAATGGCGACGGCGATCGACGCGACCGGGTTGCTCGGCCGCCCCTGCTCGTCCCGGCTGCCGAAGAACATCGCGAAATTCGCCAGCGCGGAGATCGCGCCCGCCATCGTCGCGGACACCGTCGACAGCAGGATGTCGCGATGCCGCACGTGCGCGAGTTCGTGTGCCATGACGCCGCGCATCTCGCGCTCGGACAGCACGCGCAGGATGCCCGTGGTGGCGGCCACCGCGGCGTGTTCCGGGTTGCGGCCCGTCGCGAAGGCGTTCGGCGCGTCCTCGTTGATCAGATAGACGCGCGGCATCGGCAGGTTCGCGCGGCCCGACAGCTCGCGGATCATCCGGTAGAACTGCGGCGCGCTGTGTTCGTCGACTTCCTGCGCGTTATACATGCGCAGCACCATCTGATCCGAAAACCAGTAGGAAAAGAAATTCATCGCCAGCGCGATCAGCAGCGCGACGAACATGCCCCGCTGTCCGCCGATCATGCCGCCCACGACGATGAACAGCGCCGTGATGCCCGCCATCAGCATCGCCGTCTTGACCCAGTTGAACATATGCCTGCTCCGTTTGACATGCCGGCAGCCGCCGCGCTGGTCACGCGGCGCTCCGCCTTCTGTAAGGAGATTGTCAGATTAGGGCGGAACGACGGAATTCAATCCCACCCGCGCAGGCATGACCTGCCGGGCGTCCCGCACGTCGGGATACAGGCGGGATGCATGAAACCCGGTCGGCCTTTCGACCGAATGGGCGGCTGCCGCGAGGATCGTTACGCTTGGGGGGTCGAGAGGAAACGCTGTCCCGGGCGCAGCGCGAAGCCCGCCAGGAATTCCCGGACCGGCAGGCGCTTGCCGCCCGGTTTCTGGCATTCGGTGACGCACAGCACGCCGCTGCCGCAGGCGATCGCGATCGCCTCCGCGCCGACCGACAGGATCGTGCCGGGAGCGGCGGGCGCGAGGTCACCAGCCGCGGGATGGCTGGCAGCGGCGCCGCGCGATGCCGAGTCGTGGACGGGAGAAATCGCCACGGGCCCGTTGTCCGCAGTAGCGTCATCCGCGCGCGCCGCCCAGAACTTGACCGTCGCGCCGTCGATCTGCGACATCGCGCCCGGAAACGGGTCGAACGCGCGGATCTGGCGGGCGATCGCCGGCGCGTCGCGGTGCCAGTCGATCGCCGCCTCGGACTTGGCGATCTTTTCGGCGTAGGTGACGCCCATGTCCGGCTGGGGCTCGGACGTGAGGACACCCGTAGCCTCGAGCCGCTCCAGCGCCTCGACGATCAACCGGGCACCCACGTCGGCGAGCGCGTCATGCAGCCGTGCGGTCGTCGTGGCCAACGTGATCGGCACGCTCTGCGTCGCGATCATCGCGCCGGTGTCGAGCCCCGCGTCCATCTGCATCAGCGTGACGCCGCTGGTGGCGTCGCCCGCTTCGATGGCCCGGTGGATCGGCGCGGCCCCGCGCCAGCGCGGCAGCAGCGAAGCGTGGATGTTGAGGCAACCATGCGCGGGCAGGTCGAGCACGGCCTGCGGCAGCAGCAAGCCGTACGCGGCCACCACCATCACGTCGCAGGGCGTCGCGTGCAGACGGGCCAGCGCCGCGGCGGCGGCTTCCGGATACTTGCCGTTGACGCGCAGCGACGGAGGCTGATCGACCGGCAGCCCGTGTTCGAGCGCGAAGCGCTTCACCGCGCCGGGTGTGAGCTTCATGCCACGGCCAGCCGGCCGGTCCGGCTGCGTGAGGACCAGCGGGATCGGAAATCCGGCCGCCTGGATGGCGGCCAGCGCATGCGCGGCAAAATCGGGCGTACCGGCGAACACCACGCGCAGGCTGTGCGACATCGAACCTCATCAACGTTCAGGAAAAAGGAAAATGCCTACCTGTCAAACCCGTCAAACCCGGCAGATCCCGCCGGACGGACCGGCAAGACCGGCCAGGCGCTCAGGCCTCGAGCGCCAGCTTCTTCATCTTGGTCTTGACGCGCGACTGCTTGAGCGGCGACAGGTATTCGACGAAGACCTTGCCGACGAGGTGATCCAGCTCGTGCTGGATGCAGATGGCCAGCAGGCCCTCGGCCTCGATCTCCCGCGACACCCCGTTCTCGTCGAGCGCGCGCACCCGGACCCGCTCGGCACGCTCGACGTTGTCGTAGATGCCGGGTACGGACAGGCAGCCCTCTTCGTTCAGCCTGCGCTCGTCGCTCGACCAGACGATTTCCGGATTGATCAGGGCGAGCAGACTGTCACGTCCCTCGGATACGTCGATGACGACGACACGCTCGTGGACGTCGATCTGCGTCGCGGCCAGGCCGACGCCGGGCGCGTCGTACATGGTTTCGGCCATGTCGCGCACCAGCGTGCGGATCCGTTCGTCGACGACGCCGACAGGCTTCGCGATCTTGTAAAGACGTTTGTCCGGAAACTTCAGAATGTTCAACAGAGCCATGATCTTGCCCGGGTTCCCGGCGATCGGTACGCCGGATCATCAACCAGCCGGAGCGCAATGGCCGCCGGCCTCTCTCTCCAAATGGGGATCGCATCCCCGCCGTCAAGAAGGCACGCCATTCTCGCTGCCATTGGCTTGACGGAACCGATCATCATAACATGCCCCACGCATGCTTTCAGGCAGGTCCCCAAGCGCTCCGGCGTGGCGCGCACACGACAGAGCGCGCCGGGAAGGCCGCGATGACGGACACCGTTTCCGGCCGGCCAGGGTCGCTGGCGAAGGACGCGAGGCCCGCCGCGCCCGCCCTGTCCGCCGCAGCGCGGACGCGGGATGCGTCTCCGAAACAGGACGTGCTTTTCGCGGACGAGCGTTGCCGCGCGCAGGACGTACCGCCTGCGCAGGATCCATTGCCCGCGTGCGCGGCGCTGCGCGCATTGCCGCTGAGCGAGGCCGAACTCGCCGGATGGTTGCGGCTGGCCGCGCTGGACGCGGCCAGCCGCCGGATGCTGCGGCGCGCGCTCGACCCCGACGGCACGATCGCGTCCCCCGCCGCACCCGGGATCTGCCGGTTGCAGCGGTTGGGACGACTGTTCGGCGCGCCATTCACCCGGGCGCTCGCCGCCCCGCCCGATGCCGCGCTCGGCGTGGCGCTCGCGCGGACCCTGGCCTGGCGCGAGCACGCGCACCATCACCTGCTGACGTTGGGAGACCCGGCCTATCCGGCGCTGCTGCTGTCGCTCAGCGACCCGCCGCCGCTGCTGTACGTCGCCGGACGCATCGCGCTGCTGACGCGTCCGGCAGTGGCGGTCGTCGGCAGCCGGCATCCCACGCGCCAGGGCGCCGAGGACGCCGCCGAATTCGCGGGCGCGCTCGCCGCTGCCGGCTGGACGGTGGTGTCGGGGCTCGCGCTCGGCATCGACGCCGCGGCCCACCGTGCGGCGCTCGCGCGCAATGCCCATGCCGCGACGGTCGCCGTCATCGGCACCGGCATCGACCTGAGCTATCCGGCGCAGCACCGCGCGTTGTCTCAAACGATCGCCGAGGACGGCGCGGTTCTGTCCGAATGGCCCCTCGGGACGCCCGCGCGGCCCGCGCACTTCCCGCAGCGCAACCGGCTGATCGCGGCGCTGTCGCGCGGTGTGCTGGTGGTCGAGGCGGCATTGCGCTCCGGTTCGCTGATCACCGCCCGCCTTGCCAACGAACTGGGCCGGGAGATCTTTGCGATTCCCGGCTCGATCCACTCGCCGCTGGTGCGCGGCTGCCATGCGCTGATCCGCGACGGCGCGAAGCTCGTCGAGACCGTCGAGGACATCCTGGTGGAATTGCCGGCCCTGCCGGCCCCGGCGCGGACGTCCGAGCCGTCTGTGTCGGCGCCGGCCCCTGCGTGCGCCTTGCCGCAGGATGCCCTCTGCGCGCGCGTGCTCGCCCTGCTCGGGCACGATCCCGCCGCGCCCGACGTGCTCGCCGCGCGCGGCGCGCTCGATGCGGCGAGCGTACTCGGCGCGCTGGTCCGGCTGGAAATCGACGGTTGGGTCGAACAGCGCGGCGGCCGCTACCTGCGCACCGTCCGTCGCCGGCAAACGTGATAGAGTTCAGCGCACATCGCGCCAGCCGGCCGCGGATGCCTCGATGTCGCCCACTGTCATGCCCATCCTCGATCTCGACCTCGCCCCCGACATTCCCTCGATCCGTTCGCGCCTGTCCGCGGGCGAGCCGTTGATCGCCTGCCTGTGCGCCGAATGGTGCGGGGCCTGTCGCGAATACCGTGACGTTTTCGCGCAACTGGCGGCGGCGTTCCCGGCATTGTGCTTCGTCTGGGTGGATGTCGAGAACCCGTCCGGCGTCGCCGACGTGTTCGACGTCGAGAATTTCCCGACGATCGTCATCGAGGACCGCCTGACCACGCGGTTTTGCGGCACCCTGCTGCCGCAGCGCGGCATTCTCGAACGGCTGCTGGCCGAATTCGCGAACCTGCCCGGCTCTGGCGATCCGCCGCGGCTGCGGGCATTATTGACCGCCTGAACGGCTGCCCGGTCCTCGGGCGCCGACCGCCGACTGCGCGCCGATGCCTGATGCGCATCCGGGTTATGTTATAAAGCGACCGAATAGGTTCGCGAACAGACAGACGAACAGACGGATGAATGACAGGACGCCGGCGCCACCGCCGCGGCGTCGCGACGCGGCGCTGGTTACCCGCCGGGTCGTTCCTCCGTCCGCGAACCCGGACCGGGCAGCCGGCCCCTCCTTTACCGAACCGCACCGTCATGTCAAAAGCACTGATCATTGCCGAAAAGCCCTCCGTCGCGAACGACATCGCGAAGGCGCTCGGCGGCTTCACCAAGCATGATGAATATTTCGAGTCGGACGACTTCGTCCTGTCCTCGGCGGTGGGCCACCTGCTGGAAATCGCCGCCCCCGAGGAATTCGACGTCAAGCGCGGCAAATGGAGCTTCACCCATCTGCCGGTGATCCCGCCGCACTTCGATCTGCTGCCGATCGCCAAGACCGAGTCGCGCCTGAAAGTGCTGTCGCGCCTGATCCGCCGCAAGGATGTCGACCGGCTGGTCAACGCCTGCGACGCCGGACGCGAGGGCGAGCTGATCTTCCGCTACATCGCGCAGCACGCGAAGGCGAAGCAGCCGGTGCAGCGGCTCTGGCTGCAGTCGATGACGCCGCAGTCGATCCGCGACGGTTTCGCGCGCCTGCGCAGCGACGAGGACATGCTGCCGCTCGCCGACGCCGCACGCTGCCGTTCCGAGGCCGACTGGCTGGTCGGCATCAACGGCACGCGCGCGATGACCGCGTTCAACAGCAAGGGCGGCGGCTT
>JBPBQT010000255.1:0-23465 GCA_050955065.1 Janthinobacterium lividum
ATCTGCTGCATGCGGAAGGCTTCTACGAAGCGCGGCACATACCGCTCGTGCGTTGCCTCGCGCAGGCCGTGTTGCCCGCTATTCTCGATCCGCTGACCCGCTCTGACCCGCTCTGACCCGCTGACCCGCATGGATTCATCGGCCGCCACCGCCGTCAATTTTCCCTCGATACAGGATTGCCCATGTCCGACCGCGACGACAAGAATGCCGCCTGGCACGTTCCCCCAAGCGCCTACCTCGCGACCCGTCCCGCCGAATTCGGCCTGCCGCAACGGCCGGGTTCGTGCTATCTGACGATGCGCGACGGTTGCCGTCTGGCGGCTGATATCTATCTGCCGCAGGTGTCTTCCACGCAAGGCGATGCCGCCACGCGACGTTTCCCGACCCTGCTGATCTTCACGCCGTATTACCGGCGTTTCGCCACCGACGGCAGCGTGGCGGAAGCCGCGCCCGCCGCCGCCCGCTATCGCGATTTGTTCGTGCCGCGCGGTTACGCGGTGGTGGTCGTGGACGTCCGCGGCACCGGCGCGAGCTTCGGTACGCGCGATGCATTGCGCTCCCCGGCGGAGCGCGAGGACTATGGCGAAGTCGCGCAGTGGACCGTCGAGCAGGACTGGTCCGACGGCGTGATCGGCTCGACCGGCATTTCCTACGTGGGCGCCGCCGCGTGTTTTCTCGCCAGCACGGGGCATCCCGCGGTCAAGGCGATCGCGCCGTTGTTCGGCGTGTCCGATATCTACAGCGAGCAATTGTTTCCGGGCGGGCTGCTGTCGAAGGTCTGGACCGGCGCCTACGACGATCTGATGCTGGCGATGGATCATGATCGTCGCGACCTGCTCGGCGCGTTTTCCTATTACGCGGACGCGGGTCTGCGCGGTCCCCATCCGACCGACGACGATCCGGACGGCGTCCTGCTTGCCGCGGCGATTCGCGAGCATCTGGGCAACTTCGTGCTGGCCGATGCGGCGCCCGAATTCGCGTTCCGCGACGAAGGCATGCTGCACGACCCGGATTTCACGCTCGCGGTCTGCAGTCCTTATCATTATCTGGAAAACGTAGCGCCGCAGGTACCGATCTACTCCGTCTCGGGATGGTTCGACGGTGGCGGCTACAGCAACGGGGCGATTTCCCGCTTTCTGACGCGCGGCAACGCCGGCGACCGCCTGCTGCTGGGCGCCTGGGACCACGGCGCGCGCACCAACGTCTCGCCGTGGCGCGACGCCACCGCGCCGCAGTTCGATCTGCTGGCGGAACTGCTGCGTTTCTTCGACACGCATCTGCAGGGCCGCGATACCGGCCAGGAACGGGAAGCGCCGGTTCACTATTTCAATCTGCACGCCGAATCCTGGGCCGCGGCCCCCGCCTGGCCGCCGACGCGCGACAGCGTGCGTCTGTACCCGTGCGCCGGCATCCTGGGCGCCACGCCGCCCGCCGTCGCCGTGGACCGCTACCAGGTGGATTTCACCGCCAGCACCGGCACGCAGAGCCGATATGAGAGACTCGGCGCGGCCGGCGTCGTCGACTATTATCCGGACTGGGCGCAGCGGTGCGGACCGATGCTGAATTACGAGACAGCGGTGCTGAACGCGCCGCTCGCGATCGTCGGGCATGCGGTCGCCACATTGCGGCTCGGTATCGACCAGGGCGACGCGTCGATTTTCGTCTACCTGTCCGAAATCGACGCGACGGGCGGCGTTTACTGCATCACCGAGGGCATGCTGCGGGCGATTCATCGGAAGATCTCGCCGGCGCCGTCCACGTACCGCACGAGCTGGCCGTTCCGAAGCTACCACCGCGCCGATGCCGCGCCGGTCGAGAAAGGCGTCGCGACCGAGTATGTGATTCCCTTGCTGCCGGTGGCCTGGACGCTGGCGCCGGGCAGCCGCCTGCGGCTCTCGATTGCCGGCGCCGACGCCGGGCATTTTCCGCCGATGCCCTACGGCCGGCCGCCGGTGTTCGACATCGAGACGGGCGCGGCGACGTCGCTCGAACTGCCGGTGCAGCGCGGCTGAGCCCGGCGTGCCCGGCAGGCCCGGCGCGCCTGGCTTATGATGGGCGCTTTACGGCGAGGAGCGGCAGATGAGCGAACGGGTCGACAGGCGGAAGTTCTTGCGGCGCGGCGTGTTGCTGGCCGCGGTGGCGGGCGTGGAATCCACACGGCTCGCGGTGGCGGCGTCCGGCAACGCGCGGCCCGGTGTCAGGTCCACTGCATCCGGCGCGTCTGCCGCGTCGGTGTTGCCGCCGGTCGATGCCGCCTTGCGGCAGGCCTTCGCGCCGTCCGGCACGCTACGCGTGTCGGTCAACACCGGCAATCCTCTGCTGGCCGCGAGCGACCCCGCCACGGGGCGGTTGTCGGGCATCTCCGTCGATCTCGCCCGCGAACTCGCGCGGCGGCTCGATCTGCCGCTGGAAATGATCACCGTGAACGATGCGCCGCTTTCGGTCGAGGCGGTCACGCAGGACCGCGCGGATATCGGTTTCTTTGCATTGGCCCACGCCAGCGGCGATATCCGTTTCACGCGGCCCTATCTGTTGCTGCTGGCGAATTATCTGGTGCACCGCGACGCCCCGTTCCAGCAGCCGGGCGACGTCGACCGGCCCGGCGTGCGCGTGGTCGTCGCACGGGGAAGCGCCTACGATCTCTATCTGGGCGACACGCTGCGGCACGCCGAACTGATCCGCGTCAAGGGCGCGGCCGCCGTCATCGCCGCGTTCCTGGCCGACCCGTCGGCGGTCGCCGCCGGCATCGGCACGCAACTGGCGGCGGAGGCGCGCACGCTCGACGACGTGCGCCTGCTCGATGCGCCGTTCACCCATATCCAGCAGGCGCTGGGGATCGGTGCGCGGCACGGCGCCGGCGCGGCTGTCTGGCTGAACGCCTTCGTCGATGCGATGCTGCGCGAGGGTTTCATCGAGGCCGCGGTAACGCGCCATCGCCTCACGGGCGTGGTGGTGCCCGCCACGCGTCCCGTCCCATGAGCCGGGATGCCGCCAGCGCGATGAACGAGGCCATCACATATCGTCCTGCCAGACTGGCCGACCTGCCGGCCATCTGCGAGCTGGGGCAATCGCTCAACGGCATCCATCACCGCGCGCGGCCCGATATCTATCGGGACGCGACCACCGACATGCAGCGCGACAGCGCGCATTGGCGGCTCAGCCTGCAGGGCGGGGAGCATGCGGCGTTCATCGCCGAGCGTGCCGGCATCGCGCTCGGTTTCGTCACGGTGCAGCTGGCGCGCCCCACCAGCCCGTTGCTGCAGCCGATGCGCTTCGGTCAGATCCGTTCGGTGAGCGTCGCCGACGCGCATCGCGGGCAGGGCATCGGCCGCGCGCTGATCGGACTCGCGGAATCCTGGGCGGTGGCGCGCGGCGCGGCCGAGGTGCGCCTGACGGTGTGGACATTCAACGTGGCCGCCCGGCGCCTCTATGAGGAACTCGGCTACCAAGCGTTCGCCGTCGAGATGAGCAAGGGCGCGGCGCGGATCGCGGCGTCGCCGGTCGCGTGATCTTTGCCGATTCTCGCGAACGATCCGCGCCATGCGGCGCATCGCGCGGATCGATCTGCCGTTGCTGGCCAACCCGCACCGCCGTATCGCGCGGTGCCTTGCGTGTCGGACCGTGAAATCATGACGCCGGGAAGGGCGACCATCGCCATCATGCTGGGAATCTTCGCGACGGCCGCCGCTGCCGCGCCCGCCAGTCTGGAAACCTATATGGCGCTCCAGGGCCCGCCGCCGGACAAGATCCTGCGCTATGGCGACGCGCCTTCCCAGAAAGTCGAACTTTTCCTGCCCGCAGGACAGGGCCCGTTCCCGGTCGCGGTGCTGCTGCACGGCGGGTGCTGGAACAGCCGGTACGAGGGATTGCCGCAGCTGCATGCGATGGCCGCCGGCTTCGCCAGGCAGGGCATCGCGGTGTGGAATGTCGAGTACCGGCGCGTCGACGAGGCGGGGGGCGGCTATCCCGGCACCTACCGCGATGTCGATGCCGCCATCGACCTGCTGGTCCGGACCGCGCCGGACGTCGGCATCGATACCGGCCGCGTGGTGGCGGTCGGGCACTCCGCCGGCGCGCAGCTGGCGCTCTGGGCCGCCGCGCGTGCGCGCCGGCCCGTCGGCAGTCCGCTGGCAGTCCACGATTCCCCGCGCGCGCCGTTACGCATTCCTCATGTGGTGAGCCTGGGCGGCCTGCTGGATCTGCAGCGCGACGCCGACGCGATTCGCGATGCCTGCGGCCTCGATGTCGCGACGCTGACCGGACCGGTTGACGCGACGCTGACCGGACCGGCTGACGCGACGCTGACCGGACCGGCTGACGCGACGCTGACCGGACCGGCTGACGCGACGCTGACCGGACCGGCGGACGCGGTGCGTCCGGACATCTACGCCGACACGTCTCCCGCCGCGATGCTGCCCACGGGCGTCGATGTCGTGACGATCAATGGCGCGCAGGATGGCGTCGCGCCACCCGAACTCGCGCGGCGGTTCGCGACGCGGGCGACGCGGGCCGGCGACCGGGTCCGCACGATCGTCATCCCCGACGCGGGTCATTTCGACGAGGTGATGCCCGCCGCGCCGGTCTGGCCGGTCCTGCTCGCCGTGGTGCGCGAGGCATTGGGAATGACGCCGCGGTAACGGGCCGCACGCCGGGTCCCGGCGTCTTCGCGCAAAACCGATGCGCTCCGCAACAGCCCCCCCTTTTCTTGAAAATGGTTTAATATTCACAAAACATGTGATTTAAATAACAATTCAGGAGCGTCCGGCATCGGCCCGGGCCCAGGAGGGCTTCATGAGCAGAATCGCGGTAATCGGCAGCAACATGGTCGATCTGATCACCTACATCGACAGGATGCCTGCCCAAGGCGAGACGCTGGAGGCCCCCGGTTTCGCGCTTGGCTGTGGCGGAAAGGGGGCGAATCAGGCGATCGCCGCCGCGAAGCTCGGCAGCGACGTGCTGATGGTCAGCAAGGTGGGCGACGACATGTTCGCCGACAACACGCTCGCCAATTTCGAGAAGTTCGGCGTGAACACCCGCTACGTGACGCGCGTCCCCGGCGTGCCGAGCGGGGTCGCGCCGATCTTCGTCCAGGCGGATTCGCACAACAGCATTCTGATCGTGAAGGGCGCCAACGCGCACCTCGACGCGGCCGATATCGAACAGGCCGACGCGGCCCTCGCCGAGTGCGGGCTGATCGTATTGCAGCTCGAAATCAAGCTTGAAACGGTGTACGCGGCAATCGACTATGGCCGTCGGCGCGGGATACCGGTGCTGCTCAATCCGGCACCCGCGCTCGCGGGCCTGAGCCGCGAACACCTGGCGAAACTGGATTTTCTGGTGCCCAACGAAACCGAACTGGCGCTCATCACGGGTCGCGTCGTCGATTCGGTGGACGCCGCGTTCGCCGCGGCGCGGGAACTGACCGTGCTGGGTGTGCGCCACGTGATCGTGACGCTCGGCGAGGCGGGTGCGCTCTACGTGGGGGCGGAAGGGGAATTCCGCGTCGACGGGCGCAAGGTCGACGCACGCGACACCACGGGTGCGGGCGACGCCTTCATTGGCTGCTTCGTTCATCACTGGTCGCAGAGCGCCGACATCCGCCGTGCGATCACGTACGCGGTGGCCTATTCCGCCTGTTCGGTGACCGGGCTGGGAACGCAGTCGTCGTATCCCGATGCACCGGTTTTCGAGGCGTTTCTTCGCGACATCGGTTTCGAACAACCGGCTTAGTCCGGCCTCGTCCCGTCCCGTTGCGATCGTTTCGACTGTCGCCACGGGCCGCAACCGCTCCACCCCATCGTTCTTTCGACGCCTTGTCGGCCTGCTGCCCTACATGGCGGGCTGTTCGCTGTTCTTCGTGATGTTCAAGGAAGGCGATGCGACCCGCGACCAGCTCGCGCACACGAGCCCGTCGGACATGGCGCTGCATCAACTGCAGATGATCCCGACGACGCTCGTGCCGTACAAGTGGGTGATCGCGGCGCTGCTGGGGGTCTTCGTGCTGCCCGCCACATGTGAGCCGGAGGGCTATCGCGCCGAACTGGCGAAGGGCCATGTGCGCGTGCTGGCGCCCGGTGAAACAGCGGCGTTCACACTGCGCACCGGCTATCTCGATGCCGTCGAGCGCCGTGACGTGATGCAGGGGCCGGGCGGTTCAGGTCAGCAGGCGCGTGCCGCCCGCCGCGAAGCTGTCCCGGTAGGCGCGCGGAATCTTCTTGTCGCTGATGACGCAGTCGAAATCGGCCAGTTCGGCGAAATGCGCGGCGCGCACCGCGTCGAACTTCGTGTGGTCGGCGAGCAGCAGGCATTGCTGCGCCTGACGCAGGACCTTGCGCTTGACGTCGACTTCATCGAGGTTGAAGCAGGTGACGCCGAACTGCCGGCTCACGCCCGCCGCGGAAATGAACGCGCGGGCCAGGCGGATGCCGTCGAGAACGCTGTTCTCGGTGCGATTCTCGAAAACCAGGTTGTGACGGTGAAAGGTGCCGCCGCACAGAATGATCGTGCAGTTCGGCTTCTGCTGCAAACGCAGCAGGACGTTCAATGAATTGCACACCGCCGTGAAGGCCAGGTCCTCGGGGATGAAATCGACGACGAACGGCGTCGTGGTGCCGCAATCGAGGAAGATGGTATCGCCCGGCTGCACGAAGGCCGCGGCGAGGCGGCCGATGCGGCGCTTTTCGTCGATCTGCCGGTTGTCCTGTTCGGTGACACGGTAGTCGCCGGCTTCGGCGGGATCGGAGATGCGCGTGATGTAGCCGCCAAGCAGCCGCAGGTCGCCATCGTGCTGGTCGAGGTCGCGGCGCAGCGTCATTTCCGAAATATCGAGCAGTGCCGCCATGTCGCGCAGGTGGATGGCGTTTTGCTGCTGCAGCGTCTGTGCGACAAGCCTGAGACGGACGGTTCGTTTGCTGTCCATCAATCTTCCATGAAACGTTCAAAAGGGGGTGAAACAGGTTTTCAAAGTGTTAATATGTTAACACTTATTGTGAATTAAATAACTTTTCGCGATGGTCGCGAATTTTCGAGGAGCCGTCTCGCATGAATGTCGAACCCGCAACGCTGGCGAAGTACGTCGATCATACCTTGCTCGCGGCCGACGCCAGTCGCGACCAGATCCGCAAACTCTGCGAGGAAGCGCAAACCCACGGGTTTTTCTCGGTCTGCGTGAATTCGGGCCAGGTGCCGTTCGCGGCGGGTCTGCTGAGTGGCGGCGCGGTGAAGGTCTGCGCGGTCGTGGGTTTTCCGCTGGGTGCCGGCCTGAGCGACGCCAAGGCGTTCGAGGCGCAACGCGCGATTGCCGCGGGCGCGGGCGAAATCGATATGGTGCTGAATGTCGGCTGGCTGAAGGACGGTCTGTTCGACGCGGTGCGTGACGACATCGCGCAGGTCAAACAGGCCTGCGGCGCGGTACCGTTGAAGGTGATTCTCGAAACCTGTCTGCTCGACGAGGCCCAGAAAACCCGGGCGTGCGAGATCTGCCGTGACCTGGATGTGGCGTTCGTCAAGACGTCGACGGGTTTCAGCAAGTCCGGCGCCACGCTGGACGACGTGCGTCTGATGCGCCGCGTGGTGGGCGAACATGTCGGCGTGAAAGCATCGGGCGGCGTGCGCGACCGGGCGACCGCGCTGGCGATGATCGAAGCCGGCGCGACGCGACTGGGCACCAGCTCCGGCGTGGCGATCGTCAGCGGGGGCGCAGGGGGCGACGGTTACTGAGGACCGCCGGGCGTGCGCAGCGGGATCAACAGCGCACGCAGATCGTTGTGATCGATCTCATGCATCAGTGCCAGCAGTCGCCCGATCTGCCCGGGCGGATAACCCGTGCGTGCGAACCACCCGAGGTAATGCGCGGGAAGGTCCGCGATCACGTGGCCCTGATACTTCCCGTACGGCATCGTCTGCGTGACGAGCCGGTTCAGGTCTTCGGGATCCATCATCGTGCTCGCGGCACGTATATTCATAAAAACACCTCAAGTTTGACCGGCAACTGTCGTTTACCGAGACATGAACCGCCTTATCAAGCCCGATAGCGCCTGCGTGATCCGACACATGAAAATGTATCAGATCGATACCAGCGGCCGCGTTTCTTGTTCAATGAAAACGCGACCTGGAAATGTCGTAACGGCGACACATTGCCGCAGCAAGTTCTTGCGCTGGCAAATGGGCAGTCCTACCATCAACCCGTTTCTGGACAGCGCGCAAAACGCCTTGTCTTCGCAGATAGGGCGCCATCCGTCCGCATCGCATTGGTTTCCCCGGTCGTCATCCCCCATTCCAATATCCTGATCCCCACATGCCATCATCGAACGATCATGGGCGCCGGCGCTTTCTCAAAGGCTCGCTGACCATCGCCCCGCTGGCGGCCGGCGGCTTGTCCGCCGGCTTGCTGAGCGCACAGGAAACGCCGCCGCGCGACGACCTCGCCAAAAGTGCGCCGGCGATCGCAAACCAGCCAACGGCCGACCACTACCAGCCGACCTTCTTCACGCCCGACGAATGGGCGTTCCTGAACGCCGCCGTCGACCGGATGATTCCGAAGGACGACGTCGGTCCCGGGGGCGTCGAGCAGGGCGTGCCGCAGTACATCGACCGGCAGATGCTGACGCCGTACGCGGACGGGTCTCGCTGGTACATGCAGGGTCCGTTTTTCGATGTCGCGCCGGAGTTCGGCTATCAGTCGAAGCTGACGCCGAAGCAGCAGTACCGGCTCGGCATCCGCGCCATCAACGACTACTGCCGCGCGCATTACAACGGCAAGACCTTCGTGCAGCTCGACGCCGCGCAGCAGACCGATCTGCTCAAGCAGATCGAATCCGGCAAGGCGAAGAGCCCGGATTTCAAGATGGGCACCTTCTTCAATCACTTTCTGCTGGTCAATGTCATGGAAGGGTATTTCTGCGATCCGATGTACGGCGGCAACAAGGACATGGCGTCGTGGAAGATGATCGGCTACCCGGGCGTGCGGGCCGATTACCTGGAATGGGTTTCCGAATCGAAACCGTACCCGTACAAGCCGATCAGCATGTACGGCAAGCGAGGCTGAGCCATGGCAACCATCAAGAAACCACACGTCGACGCGGTCATCGTCGGATTCGGCTGGACCGGTTCGATCATGGCGATCGAACTGGCGAACGCGGGGCTGAACGTGGTCGCGCTCGAACGCGGCGCGCCGCGCGAGACCGTGCCGGACTTCGCGTATCCGCAGATCGTCGACGAGATCAAGTATTCGGCGCGCAATGAATTGCTGCAGAACCTCGCGCAGACCACGCTGACGCTGCGCCACGACAAGGATGCGACGGCGGTGCCGTACCGGCAGATCGGTTCGTTCAAGCCGGGCGAAGGCGTCGGCGGCGCGGGTTCGCACTGGTCGGGCGTGCAGTCGCGGGTCATGCCCGACGAACTGCGCATGAAAAGCCACATCACCGAGAAGTACGGCGCGAAGTTCATCCCGGAAGGCATGAATCTGCAGGACTGGGGCGTGAGCTACGACGAGCTGGAACCGTCGTTCAACCGTTTCGAGAAGGTCTGCGGCACGTCGGGCCTGGCCGGTAACATCCAGGGCCAGCCGGTGGCGGGCGGTAATCCTTTCGAAGGCCGGCGCTCGGAAGCCTACCCATTGCCGCCGTTGCCCGATCATCCCACCGGGCGGCTGTTCGCCAAGGCCGCGACGGAACTCGGCTACAAGCCGTTCGCGCTGCCGGCCGGCAACGCGTCGGGGCCCTACACCAACGAATACGGCTGCCAGCTCGGGCCGTGCAACTTCTGCGGTTTCTGCTCCGACTACGGCTGCCTGAACTATTCGAAGGCCTCGCCGCAGACCTGCATCATCCCGGCGCTGCAGCGCAAGCCCAACTTCGAGCTGCGCACGCACGCGCATGTCACGAAGGTCAACCTGGACGCGAGCGGCAAGCGCGCCACGGGCGTGACGTATATCGATGCGCAGGGCAATGAAGTCGAGCAGACCGCCGACATCGTCGTGCTGGCCGCCTTCCAGTTGCACAACGTGCATCTGATGCTGCTGTCGAAGATCGGACAGCCGTTCAATCCCGATACCAACGAAGGCGTCGTCGGCCGCAATTTCTGCTATCAGCTGCTCAACAGCGTCAACATGTTCTGGGACAAGGACACGTACATCAACCAGTTCATGGGCGCGGGCGGCGGCGGTCAGGCCATCGAGGAATTCAACGCGGACAACTTCGACCACAAGGACCTCGGCTTCATCGGCGGCGGCATCATCTGGGGCCGGCAGACGGGCAACGGCCCGGTGCGGGGCATCCCGCTGCCCAAGGGCACACCGAAGTGGGGCAGCGACTGGAAACGCGCGGCGAAGGACAATTTCGTGCATACCGGCCGCATCGAATCGCAGTGCAGCAACATGGCCTACCGGGCGAACTTTCTCGATCTCGATCCGAACTACAAGGATGCGTACGGCTCGCCGTTGCTGCGCGGCACGCTCGACTGGCAGGACAACGACCTGCGCGCGTGCGCGTACGTGGCCGACAAGATGATGGAAATCGGCCGCAAGATGGGTCCGAAAAGCATGTCGGGACGCATCCTCAAGCCGGGCACGCATTGGGATACGCGCGCGTACCAGAGCACGCACATCAGCGGCGGCACCTCGATCGGCGCGGACCCGAAGACGAGCGTCGTCAACAAGTATCTGCAGAGTTGGGACGTGTCCAACCTGTTCATCCTGGGAGCGAACAATTTCGCGCACGGCCTCGGCTACAACCCGACCGGGCTGGTCGGAGGGATGGCTTACTGGGCCGCCGAGAACATCAAATCGCAATACCTGAAGGCCCCTGGTCCGATGGTGCAAGTGTGAACGGGGCTGCGCGATGAAAAAAACCTTATCGATTCTCGGCGTGGTGGTGATGGTGGCGGCGGCCGCGGCCATCGCCACCGTCGTGCCCGCGCCCAAGGTGGCCGTTGCCGCCGCGCTGCAACAGCGTCAGGGCGACGCCGACCGCGGCGCCTATCTGGCGCGCGTGGGCGACTGCATCGCCTGCCATACCGCGAAGGGCGGCACGCCGTTCGCCGGCGGTCTGGCGTTTCCCACTCCCATGGGCAAGATCTATTCGAGCAACATCACGCCGGACCACGCGCAGGGCATCGGCGATTATTCGCTCGACGATTTCGCGCTGGCGATGCGCCATGGCGTGGGCAGGAAGCATGGCCGCCTGTATCCGGCGATGCCCTACACCGCCTATGCGAAGCTCAGCGACGCGGACCTGCAGGATCTGTACGCGTACTTCATGACCAAGGTGCCGGCCTCCGGCAAGGCCGATCACGACAGCAGCATTCCCTGGCCCTTGAGCGTCCGCTGGCCGCTGGCATTCTGGGACAAGGCGTTCCTCGACGAACAGCGTTTCCAGCCGGTGCAGGGCAAGGATGCCGAGTGGAACCGGGGCGCCTACCTGGTGCAGGGGTTGGCGCACTGCAGCACGTGTCACACGCCGCGCGGCTACGCGATGCAGGAAGTCGACGTCAGCGGCACCACGGATCGCTTCCTGTCGGGCTCCGAGCTGGATTCGTCGTCGCCGATCAATCTGCGCGGCAATGCGGATACCGGATTGGGACGCTGGTCCGCCGACGACATCGTCGCCGTGCTGCAGAGCGGACGCGGACCGCACACGGCGGTGTCCGGCCCGATGGTGGAAGTGGTGGCGAACAGCACGCAATTCATGCATCCGGACGACTTGAAGGCGATCGCCGTCTATCTGAAGAGCCTGTCGCCGGCGCCGCAGAACGGCGGCAGCCGTTTCTCGCCGGGTGACGAAAAGGCGAGCGATTCGACGCTGCAGATGTTCATGAGCGGCAAGGCGAACGACGTCGGTTCGCGCATGTACATGGACAGTTGCGCGGCCTGCCATCGCTTGAACGGGCAGGGGCAGACGCGCGTGTTTCCGGCGATCGCCGGCAACCCGATGGTGCTGCACGGCAATCCGGATTCGCTGATCGCGGTGATCCTGGCGGGCTCGCGCCTGCCGAGCACGGCCGCCGCGCCGTCGGATCTGGCGATGCCGCCGTTCAAATGGCGCTACAACGACGAGGAAATCGCCGCGCTGGCGACGTTCGTGCGCGGCGCCTGGGGCAACCATGCGCCGGCCGTCTCGGCGGACCAGGTGGCGCGCATCCGCAGGCATCAGGAAAACTAGGCAGTGTCGTGCGGGGAAAACCGGGAAGCTCCGGTTTTCCTCATGTCGTCGCCATGATCGTCGCTATAGGGATAGCGTGCTGTTTTTGATGTGGTGAGCTGTTTTTGATGTTCCGTTGGAGAGAATTTTGAATTCGAACAAAACCGTCCTGACATTGCAGTCGCGTATCGCGCTGACGATGTTCTTTCTTGCGGCGCTGATGGTGGTCATCGGTGCCGTCGGTCTTTTCAGTACGCTGCGCGCGATCCAGTCGAATCGCGACACCTACGAAAACAAACTCACCGCCGCGACGAATCTGGGCAACGCCGAGATCTACCTGGCGCGCACGCGCCTGGTGCTGGACCGCGTGGCGTTGCACCCCGAGGATGCGCATGTGGACGAACAGGTGAGTCGCGCCACGGGGTTCTTCAAGGAGTCGGACAACTGGTGGCGGAAGTTCGTCGAGCAGTCGCACGAGCCGGGCGAGGCGGCGCTGATCGAGGCCGCCAGCGAACGTCGCCAGGCGATGTTCTCCGGCGTGACCCGCTTCATCGATGCGATCAAATCCGGCGATACGGCGAGCGCGGACAAGATCACGATGACGGAACTCAGCGCGCTCTACAACGACATGAGCAAGAGCAACACGGACATCAAGACCGCCCTGTTTGCCAACGCAAAATTTAATTTCGATAAAAGCGAATCGCAGTTTCACGGCATGACGGCACTCTCCGTCGTACTGCTCCTGATCGGCATCGCCGCGGCGGCGTTCAGCTGGTTCTCGTTGCGCCGCGCGATCATGCAGCCGGTGCGCGAGGCGTTGTCGCACTTCGATGCGATCGCGCGGGGCGACCTCAGCCGGCGCGTGCACATCCGGTCGGCGGACGAAATGGGCGAGTTGCTCGAGGGTTTGTCGCGGATGCAGGTCAGCCTGTCGAACACGGTGCGGGCCGTGCGCGGCAGCAGCGAATCGATCTCGACGGCGACGCGCGAGATCGCCGCGGGAACGATAGACCTGGCCGCACGCACCGAAGAGCAGGCCGCGTCGCTGGAGGAAACCGCGGCGAGCATGAGTCAGCTGACGGCCACGGTCCAGCAGAACGCGGACAGTGCCCGCCATGGCAGCGAAGTGGCGGAGGACGCGTCGCGGGTCGCGAGCAAGGGCAACGATGTGGTCGCGCGCGTCGTCGGAACGATGGGCGGCATCGATGCGAACTCGCGCAAGATCGGCGACATCACCGGCATCATCGAAGGGATCGCGTTCCAGACGAATATTCTGGCGCTGAACGCCGCGGTGGAAGCCGCGCGTGCCGGTGAGCAGGGTCGGGGCTTCGCGGTGGTGGCGTCGGAAGTCCGCAATCTCGCCCAGCGCTCGTCGGCGGCCGCGAAGGAAATCAAGGATCTGATCGCCGTGTCGAATCGCACGGTGGCCGAGGGTACCGGTCTGGTGGCCGATGCGGGCAGGACGATGCAGGAGGTGCTCGTGTCGATCCGTCAGGTGACCGTCATCATGGGCGAGCTGTCGTCGGCGGCAAACGAACAGCGCAACGGCATCACGCAGGTCGACACCGCCGTCACGCAGATGGACTCCATCACCCAGCAGAACGCGGCATTGGTCGAGCAGGCCACGGCGGCGGCGCAGTCGCTCAACGAACAGTCACGCGTGCTGCAGGATTCGGTCGCGGTGTTCCAGCTGGCCTGAACACGTTCCGCCTGACGGCTGTCCGGCGCTCGCGCAATGGCGCTCATTCCGGCGAAACCGTTGTTCAACGACGCTCAGCCTGGCGGGGCGAGCACGTCGCGAATCGCGCCAAGCAGCGCATCGAGCGAAACCGGCTTGCCCAGATGCGTGTTGAAACCCGCTTCCAGCGCCCGGTCGACATCCTGCGCACGCCCGAAGCCGGTCATCGCCACTGCGGGAATCGTGGCGGTGGCGGGTGCGTTGCGCAGCGCCCGCACGAATTCATAGCCGTCCATGCCGGGCATGCCGATGTCGGACAGCACCACGTCGAAACGCTCCTCGGTGGTGGCCCGCAACGCATCCACGCCGTTGGATTCCGTGCGCACCTGCGCCCCCTCGAGCTCCAACAGCATGCGGAATGCCTCAAGCGTTTCCAGCGTGTCGTCGACCAGCAGGATCTTCTTCTCGCGCAGCACCGCGGCGTCCACGGGCGGCCGCGGCTTTCCGAGCTGCGTATCTGTCGGGCTGCGCGGCAGCCATACCCGGAAACACGCGCCCCGGCCTGGTCCCGCGGATTCGGCCCGCACGTGTCCGCCATGCATCTGTGACAGTTGCTGCACCAGCGCGAGGCCGATGCCAAGACCGCCGCGCGCACGGTTGAACGCACTTTCCGCCTGACTGAACATATCGAAGATATGCGGCAGGAAAACGGGATCGATGCCTTGGCCGGTATCGGTCACGCTGATGCAGAAATAGTCTCCCTCCTCGCTCAGGGCGACCCCGACCCGGCCGCCCGCGGGCGTGAATTTCAGCGCGTTGCTCAAGAGGTTCCAGACGATCTGTTCGATCCGGGTGTCGTCGCCCACCATGATCGCCGGCTTCCGGGTACCGCTCGCCGTCAGCGTCAGCCCGGCCGCCGCGGCATCGCCCTCCAGCGCATCGACCGCCGCGTCGATGATGCGCGCGACGTCGACCGCTTCCTCGCTGAGCGCGAGCTTGCCGGTGCGCACGCGCGACAGATCCAGCAGATCGTCGATGATTTTCGCCTGCGCCGCCACCGAACGCCGGATCGCATCCGACGCTTCCTGGACGACGGGAAGATTGCGGGCATCCGGCGCGCGCGACAGCATCTCCGCCTTGACATGGATCAGGTTCAACGGATTCTTCAATTCGTGCGACAGCACCGCCAGGAACTCGTCCTTCAGGCGGTTGGCTGTGTTCACCTGCTTGCGCACCGAGCGTTCCAGCGAAATCTGTAATTGCTTGGCGCTCTCGGCGGTCTCGCCATCGGTGAGATCGCGGGCGATCTTCGCGTAGCCGTGGAAGTCGTCGCTATGCAGCGCGCTGGTGACGCCGCTGCAATACAGACGCGTCCCGTCCTTGCGCATCAGCCAGCCCTCGTCCTGCGAGCGTCCCTGGGTGAGAGCGCGCCGGACTTCCGCGGCGTCCACGCCCGCGAGGCGATCCTCTTCCGTGTAGATCAACTCACCCGATTGCCCGAGCGTCTCCGCCTCGGTGTAGCCGAACATGCGCTCCGCGCCCTTGTTCCACGTCACGATCGCACCGTTCATGTCATGGACGATGATCGCGTAGTCATTGGTGCTTTGCACGACGAGCTGCATGCGCTTCTCGCTGGTGCGCATTTTTTCCTGCGCCTCGCGACGCGAGGTGATGTCGATCAGGGTCAAGACCGCGCCGTCGATCCGGTCCTGCATGGTTCGATAGGGCGACAGGCGGGACAGGTACCAGCGTCCATCCGGTCCTGCTACTTCCTTTTCGATCAGTTTCAACGAATCGAAAGCCGTGGTCGCGTCGCGCGCGAGGTCGGGATAATCGAGGCGATGCGTGATATCGAGCAAGGAACGGCCGATATCCGCGGCGATGACGTGGAACAGCGTGGCCGCTGCGGGTGTGTAACGTCTGAGCACCATCGAACGGTCGACGAACAGCGTGGCAATATTGCTCGACGAAATCAGATTGGTCAGATCGTCGTTCGACTTGCCGCTTTCCATGATCTTCGCCTGCAGTTCGGCATTGACCGTCAGCAATTCCTCGTTGATGGATTGCAGCTCTTCCTTGCTGGTCTCCAGTTCCTCCGTCGTCGAGTGCAGTTCCTCGTTCATGGCCTGCAATTCCTCGTTCGACGCCTTCAACGCCTCGCCGGACTTTTCCGCATGGACGAGCGTCGCGCGCACCTGACCCCTGGCGTCGCGCAGTTCGCGCTCCAGCTCGTCGGCGACCTGCCGCGTCGCGCTGCTATCGGCCACGTAGGTGGTATTCCTGGTGCTCGGCGGCGCGTCATGCTCGACATCCGTTTGATGAAAGACGACGAGCGCGAGCGGATCGGTTGTCGGTCGCGGCGCTTCGAGAAATCCCTGGGCGAAGGTATCTTCGACGCCATCGGTTACATGCGGCCTGGCTTTCTTCGCCACCGGGTAGACTGATATCGCGACCTGCGTCGGGCGGCCATCCTGCAGCAATGCCACGGGAATGGAGGTGACGTCGTTGCCCGAGTACACCGCCTGGTTGAGCATGGCACGCAGCGCGGTTTTCAATTCCGGGCGCACGATGTCCGGCAACCATTGCGAGGGTTCGCCGCCGATATGACGCAGATAGCGCGTCGCCCGCTCCGAGGTGTGCAGTACGTCGTATTGGTGATTCACCATGATGCTGGGAGGGCCGCACTGCAACATCGTCCGCTCATGCAGCGCCCCGACGGGCGTTGGCGGCGAAGACGACATTTCCGGCGTTTCCGGCGACGCGTCGCTGGTCGGGGTCGCATGAATGTGGGATAACGAGAAATCCAGGATCGGCCGGCGCGCCTTCGGCCGCCACTTGCTGCGAAAGATCCGATGCTCCTTGTCGACGGGTTCGAAGAGGTCCGGCGCGACGTCGACATTCTCTGCACTGCCCAGAAAAAGATATCCTCCCGGGCGCAGCGCAAAGTGGAACAGCTGGAGCACCCGGAGCTGCATCGTGTGATCCAGGTAGATCAGCAGATTCCGGCACGACACCAGATCCAGATGCGAGAATGGCGGGTCGCGCAGCAGATCGTGCTGCGCGAACAGAACCAGCTTGCGCAATGATTTGCTGATCTGATACTGCTGGACTTGCGAATGGAAATGCTGCAGCAGGAAATCGGGTGTCAGATCCGCGACGATCGTGTCCGGATACACGCCGGCTCGACCATAACCGACGGCCTGCGCGTTGATGTCCGTGGCGAAAAGCTGTATGTCGCGCGTCTCGCGCAGATCGTCTGCGCGAGCGCGCAGCAACATCGCGATGGAATAGGCTTCTTCGCCGGTCGAACAACCTGGTATCCAGACGCGTAGCGGTTTGTCGGAGGAGGCGGCATCGAACAGCAGCGGCACGACGTCATGCTCCAAGGCTGCGAACGCCTCCCGATCGCGAAAGAAGTGCGTCACGCCGATCAGCAGGTCCTGCAGCAACGCTCGGGATTCCGCAGGCATGGCCGTGACAAGATCCTGGTATGCGGAAAGCGTCGCCAGTCCATGAATCTGCATGCGGCGCTCGATACGGCGCAGGATCGTCGCGGACTTGTAGTGGGTGAAATCGTGCCCGGTATGAAGGAGAAGGGCCGCGAGGATTTCCTGCAGCGCTTGCTCTTCGTCCGGCTGCAACGGCCCCCTGGTCGCATGTGCCCCATGTGCCAGACGTGCTGCGTCGAGGCACGGTGGCTCGCATGCGATGGCACGAGCGTGACCCCACAGTTTGGTCAGTTTGGCGGGAATACCGGTTGCCGGCAAAATAAAATCCGCCACATCGGGATACGGTGCCCCATCGAGCATGCCGTCGTGCACCTTTACGGGCGAAGCGCCGGTGTGCGCTTCGGCAATGGCGATGCCGCCACCTGCCTTGATGTCCGCAATCCCCGGTATGCCGTCCCTGCCGAGGTTGCTCAGCACCACCACCATTGCCCGTTCGTGATGCATCTCGGCAAGACCGCGCATGAACAGATCGACCTTCGGCATGACGCCGTCGTGCATGTCGGCGTCATGCGCCATCACCGTGTCCGCTCCAACAAGCGGCGTGGCCGGGAGCATGACGACGTAGATATGGTCCCGCTGCAGCGAAAGCGGCGTGTTTGCCACCGACACCACCGTCACTGGCATGGTGGTGACGGCCCGTACGGACCGTGCCAATGCATCGCCGTTGGCGCGGCTCGCCAGCAGCACCACGAAAGCCATATCCATGGTGGATATCGCGTTGTCAAAAAACGCGATCAGGGAGGGAACATCACCCTCGATGCCGCATATTCCTACAACGGGATAGGGAAATTTACTCGCTGGCGCTGCAGTTGACACACTTTCCGGTGCTTGCAGGACATCATGCCGCGATTCTTCCATAACACGTTCCCGGGACGTGAACGTCCTTTGGTCAGGCATGAGGTGACGGACGAAAGACCGTCGGCACGACGTGCGACTCGCCGTCTCTGGATATAGCAAAACTCATACCTGTACAGACTGGCGCGTTCGCCGGCACCGTCGCATGTTAGGTGGTTGGCTTGGCACCCGCCTCTTCGACCTGTTGCCGGGTCAGGGACAATTCCTCCAGCCAAGTGTCGGCATAGGCCTGCGAGGTTTCCCGCTCAAGGCGAGCGATCGTTGCCGCACAGCGGATCGCGTCCTTGGGCGTGGCGAGAAACGGTTTGATCGAGGCGCCGGCGGTAAACGCGTCAAACAACGGCCCGCGGATTTCCTCGGGCAGGGAACGGGCGGTCCATTGATAGGGCTTGCCATGGTGAATCAGCTGCGGCGGCAGCACCCGCTCTTTCTTGGATGCGGGAATCAAGCCATAGACGCGGGCCGCATCGCCGATCTGCCCGGCCGAAAAAATCTCTTCCGGGCTGATGTCGAATTGCAGAATATGGGTTTCGATCGCCTGCATCGCCAATGCGCGATCGGTTCTTTTTTTCTGTGCGCGGGCCACGATATCGCGCAATTCGTCCGCCTCCTCGGCAGAGATCGCGAAGCTGGCCTGTTTTTGCTGCAATTCGGAAAAGCGTTGAAATTCGGGATCGGACAGGAGTTTCGCCATGGATTCGTTTCGCTGAAGGCACACCGCGCACACGGACAGCGCGGTTGCTGTTTTTGAAAGGGCCCATATTCTACCCCGCTGCCTGATCGGGACCCTGCAGCTAAACCATTGCGCGCTAAATTGGCGGGCTATTCTCTAACCTGATGCGATTGCTTTGAGACGAACAATTTGGCATGACATTTGCTAAGTTGAAATGGTGGCTTACAGTGGGCCAAAACCGATTCCTTGAAAACAGGTCAGTTCGATGAAATTACGCGTTGGTTACGATCTGGTGTATGAATGCCCCCAGCCGACCCCAATGATACTGATGCTGAACACGCATTATTCGCATGTCGATGATGTGATCGTTCCGGACTGGCTGGTCGTCGATCCACCTGTGCCGGTGACCCGGTACCACGATTCGTTTGGCAATCTGTGCAGCCGGCTGGTGGCGCCGGCAGGGCGCCTGGCGCTTTCCACGCGGGCATTGCTCGAGGTGCCCGGACACATGGAAGAGCCCGCGGCGGACGGCACGCAGCATCCCGTAGAGGAACTGCCGGACCAATGCCTGCAATTCCTGCTGGGCAGTCGGTATTGTGAAACCGACCTGCTCTCCAACGATGCATGGAACATGTTCGGCAATACGCCGCCGGGACGGCCCCGCGTGCAGGCCATCTGCGATTTCGTGCACAAGCACATCAAGTTCGACTACATGTGCGCACGGCCTACCAAGACCGCGTACCAGGCGTTTCAGGAAACCGTGGGCGTGTGCCGCGACTATGCGCACCTCGCGGTGGCCCTCTGCCGCGCATTGAACATTCCGGCGCGCTATTGCACCGGTTATATCAGTGACGTCAATTTGCCGCCTCCCTACGCGTCACAGGATTTCTGCGCGTGGTTCCAGGCGTATCTGGGCGGTTCGTGGCAGAATTTCGATCCACGCAACAATGCGCCCCGTACGGGCCGGGTGCTGATGGCATATGGTCGCGACGCGGCCGATGTTGCGTTGACGAATACGTTCGGGCCCAACATGCTGACGAAATTCGAAGTGATCTGCGCACCGGAATGAGCGGGAACGGGGACCGGATCGGGCCGGGGTAACGTAACATACGTTGGCGTAGACGCCGGGAAGAGCGAGGAAAAAGGCTGGATGCGGTTCGCCGCTCCAGCCTTTTTTCGTTTTTTTGGCTTTTCCCCGGATTACCGTTTTTTTCGTCGAAACAACACTGCGTACCAGCCTTGACGCAAGTTATGTCGAGGCCCGCGAATCCAGCCGCGACGCACCGGCGAAACGGTTCGCAACCGTAGCGTCGGGAAACGGAGTCCCGACGGCGCGTCGCTGTTCGACGCCGTGGTCGGCCGGGCGCTGTGCGACGCGCCTGCACGCCGAGTGGCTCAGCCGGCGCTAATCCGGCTCGACGCGATCCGTTCGACCCCGCAGGCCAGCATGCGCGTCCATGCGACGTCCACCGATCCCTGGATGTCGATGCCACGCGTGGCGTCCTCGATCACGACCGCGGCGAAACCGAACTTGCGCGCGTCCATCGCCGTCCAGGCGACGCAGTAATCGGTGGCAAGGCCCACGATGTACACCGTATCGATGCCGCGTTCGCGCAGATAGCCGGCCAGGCCGGTGCCGGTGCGGTGATCGGCTTCCTCGAACGCCGAATAACTGTCGATATCGCGGCGGTAGCCCTTGCGGATCACCAGTTGCGCGGTGGGCAGATCGAGATCGGCGCGCAGCGCGGCGTCGGTGCTGCCCTGAATGCAATGGTCCGGCCACAGCACCTGCGGGCCGTACGCCACGTCGATGACCTCGAACGGCTGTCGGCCCGGGTGGCTGCTCGCGAACGAGATGTGTCCCGCCGGATGCCAGTCCTGCGTGATCACGATATTCTGGAACGCGGGCGCCAGCCGGTTGATGACGGGCACCACCTCGTCGCCATTCGCGACCGCGAGGTTGCCGCCCGGCGCGAAGCCGTTCTGCACGTCGACGACGATCAATGCGCAGCGCGCGTCGGGCACGACGCACGCCGCCGAGGGCGGAGAGGAGGTATGCAGCGCTGCTGTGTCCGGAGGGGTTGGCGTGGCAAGCGGTCTGGTCATCTGTTTTACCCGGCGTTTCTTTGGTCGATATCGATGGTAGGGTGGCGCGCTAATCGCCGAAGTCCAGTTCCGCCTCGATGGGCTGTCCCAACGCGAGACGCGCGCCGGTGCCGCGGGTCAACACACCGTTCCAGCCGAAGGTGATCGCGTCGTTCACGCGCGCGTCTCGCCGATAGGTGGCGAGGGTGTCCGTGGGCTCGTTCGGCCAGAGCGGATCGGGTTGGGCACTTCGCTGGTCGATCGTCGGGACCGCGCAGCGCGAACAGGGCGATACGAGGCGGATGCCGACATCGCCACCAGGCGTTCCGATGGTGAAGTCGGCGATGTGATCCTCCTCGTAGGCGTTCCAGCCACTGACGATCAGATTCGGTCGAAAACGGTCCATTTCAATGGCGGGCGCGCCTTTGCGCGACAGCCGCTCGTTCAGATCGGCAAGCGAGGCGGCGTTGGCGACCAGCAGCGGAAAGCCGTCGGCGAAATGAAACGGCGCGGGCGGGCCGGCGCGAAACTGCATCGGGGCCAGGCGTTCGACCTGCGGGTCGAAACGCAGCAGGCGCGCCGGCATGCCGAGAAAAGTCGAAAACCAGGCCGCGCAGGCGTCACCGGTGTCCAGTGCCCGGAGCGCATCGCTCCAGACATGGGTGGCCACGGTTTTCGGCATGCTCAGGCCCTCGGCTGCCAGCGGCGTGCGCAGTTCGGCCATGCCAGGCGCCGTGACGATCAGATCCTCTTCGCCGAGCGCGGTGCGAATCAGCGCGAGCCGCGCCACCGTGCGCTGCGTCAGCATCACGCCGGCCGCATCGACCAGCATCCAGCTGCGATCGTAGGCCAGACCGGTGAGGCACAACCGGGCATCGGATAACGCGATGCCCGCGCAGGACTTGATCGGGTAGACGTGGAGGCCGGTGAGGATGGGCATGGGGGTGCGGGAAGTGAGGCGGGAGCTGACAGCCAGCCAGTGTATATGACGTTGCCGGAGATGCCCATCCTCATTCAACCGTCACCGATTTCGCCAGATTGCGCGGCTTGTCGATATCGGTCCCACGCGCGAACGCCGCGTGGAACGCCAGCAATTGCATCGGAATCGTATGCAGGATGGGGGAGAGCAAGCCGTAGTATTCGGTGAGACGGATGACCTCGATACCCGGGCTGGGGGAGAGGCCACAGTCGATGTCGGCGAACACATACAGTTTCCCGTTGCGCGCGTTGACCTCGTGCATGTTCGATTTGAGTTTTTCCAGCAGGCGATCGTTGGGGGCCACGGCCACCACCGGCATCTCGTCGCTGACCAGCGCAAGCGGACCGTGCTTCAACTCGCCGGCGGCGTAGGCCTCCGCGTGGATATACGAGATCTCCTTCATCTTCAGCGCGCCTTCCATTGCGATCGGGTAATGCATGCCGCGCCCAAGAAACAGGATGTCCTGCCTGCGGGTGAGTTGCTCCGCCCAGGCAATGATCTGCGGTTCCAACGCCAGCACTTTGCTCATCGCGTCGGGCAGATGCCGGAGCGCACGCAAGTGCTGCTGCTCATCCTGTTCCGACAGGCGTTGCCGGCTTTGCGCCAGCGTCAACGCCAGAAGAAACAGCGCGACGAGCTGGGTCGTGAACGCCTTCGTCGATGCCACGCCGATTTCGATGCCGGCGCGCGTGAAGAACGTCAGCGCACATTCGCGGGCCAGTGCACTGGACGGGACGTTGCATATCGCAAGCGTATGGTGCATGCCTTGTTGCTTCGCGACCTGCATCGCGCCCAGTACATCCGCCGTTTCGCCGCTTTGCGAAACGGCGACGACCAGTGTCTTCGCATCGGGCACGCTGTCGCGATAACGGTATTCACTGGCAATCTCGACGCTGACGGGGAGCTGCGCGAGACTTTCGATCCAGTATTTCGCCGTCAACGCGGCATGGTAGCTTCCGCCGCACGCGAGAAGGAGCACCGAATCGATGGCGTTGAATACCCGCCACGCATTATCGCCAAACAGTTCCGGCATGATCGACGTAACGTCCTGCAACGTATCGGCCACCGCACGCGGCTGCTCGAAAATCTCCTTTTGCATGTAATAGCGATACGGACCCAGATCCGCCGCGCCGCCATGCGCGGCGACCGTATGCACGGGACGCTCCACGCGACGACCGTTGGCATCCATGATCCAGTAGCGATACAGTTGAACATCAACGACGTCGCCATTTTCCAGATACACGATCCGATCGGTGACATTCGCCAACGCAACCGCGTCGGAGGCCAGGCAGTTCTCGCCTTCGCCGACGCCGACGACAAGGGGCATGCCGTCACGCGCGCCTACCAGGCGATGAGGTTCATCGCGGCACATCACCGCGATGGCGTAGCTGCCATGCAGTTGTTTGACCGCTTCCCTCACAGCGTCGAACAGGTCGCCGTCATACAGATGGTCGATCAGGTGGGCAATGACTTCGCTGTCGGTCTGACTGGCAAACACGTAGCCGCGCTGCTCGAGCGTCGCGCGTAACGATTCATGGTTTTCAAT
>JBPBQT010000256.1:0-21845 GCA_050955065.1 Janthinobacterium lividum
TTCCGCATCGCTTTCGGCGAGAATCACCTGACCATGGGTGTCCCATGCGCGGCGCGCGATGTCGGCCGTCGGCAAGATCCGCAGCAGCCGTTCCACCTGGGTGAGCGTGTCCTGCGCGAGGGCGCGAGAGGTCGTCAGCAGGATCGCCGGGGAGTCGGGTCCGTGTTCCGCCTGTCCCAGCAGGTCCGTCGCGCACAGTTCGCCGTCGACGCTGTCGTCGGCGATCACCAGCGTCTCCGTGGGTCCCGCGAAAAGATCGATGCCCACGCGCCCGTAGAGCTGCCGCTTGGCTTCCGCGACAAAGGCGTTGCCGGGGCCCACCAGCATGTCGACGCCCTGGATCGAGGCGGTGCCGATCGCCATCGCGCCGATGGCCTGGATGCCGCCCAGGCAGTAGATGGCGTCCGCGCCGGCGAGGTGCTGCGCGGCGACGATCGCCGGCGCCGGCGCGCCATGGTAGGGCGGCGCGCAGGTGATGACGCGCGGCACCCCGGCGACCTTCGCCGTGATCACCGACATGTGCGCCGACGCGAGCAACGGGTATTTACCGCCCGGCACGTAGCAGCCCGCCGCATTGACGGGAATGTTCTTGTGGCCCAGCACCACGCCCGGCAGCGTCTCCACTTCGATGTCGCGCAGGGCATCCCGCTGGTGTTGCGCGAAATTGCGCACCTGCGTCTGCGCGAACGCGATATCCGAAAGGTCGCGGTCGCTCAACTGGTCCAGGCAGGCCTGGATCTCGGCGGCGCTGAGCCGGTAGTCCTCGCGATCGAGCTTGTCGAAACGGATCGAAAGATCGCGCACGGCGGCGTCGCCGCGCGACTCGATGTCCGCGAGGATGGTCTCGACGGTTTCCCGAACCTGGCGGTCGGCGCTCTTGACCGATTCGATCGAAGCGCCATGCTTGAGCCACTCTGCCATATCGTTTCCCCTGGATGAAATTTCTTTGCATACGTATGCAAAGCGCAATGTAACGCTTGGGAAAACACTTCGTAAGCGGGGTTTACGCTAAACCTTGCGGTGGCAGGCGCGCCGAGCCACGTATCGTCAGCGTGCCCGGGACAATTTCCTGAACCGCAGCTTGCCCGGCGTCGCGCAATTGGGCGTCGATGATCGCGACCGCGCGTTCCGCCATCTGCCGCGCCGGCTGGCGGTAGGTTGTCAGCGCGAAGGCATCGGCCAGCTGGATATCGTCGAAGCCGACGATCGAGACATCGACGCCTGGCGTCATGCCGAATTCATCGCGCGCGGTCGTCAGCGCGGCGATCGCCATGTAATCGTTCGCGCAGAAAATCGCATCGGGCGGCGTGGGCGCGCGCAGCAGCGCGCGGGTTGCCCGTTGCGCGTCGTCGAACGCGAAGTTCGCGACCTCGCGCGCGGCGAGCCCCTGGCCTGCCGCGGCGAGCGTCGCGGTGAAGGCGATTTCCCGATCGTGACTGGTCGACGAGGATTCGAGACCCGCGACGAACGCATAGCGGCAGTGCGCGCCGGCGAGCAGAAAGCGTGCGATCGCGCATGCGCCCGCGTGGTTGTCGCCGGTGACGCTGGAGACCGTCGGGCGGGCGGTCGTGCGGTTCAGCAGAACCACGGGCAGGCCGATCTGCCGGCACTCGTCGGCAAAGCCCGAGGACAGGCTCGCCGACACCAGAATCAGCGCGTCGAGGCGGTAGCGCAGGACCTCTTCCAGAATCGGATCCGATGATCCGGAGGCGTGCGCGGTAAACAGCAGGATCCGGTATCCCGACGCCGTCAATGCCCCCGACAAAGCCTGCAATACGCTCGGATAGAACGGGTTCGCCAGATCCGGCACGGCGACGCCGACGATGTTCGAGCGGCGCATGATCAGCGAACGGGCGATCAGGTTCGGCCGATAGCCCAGCGTTTTCGCGGCCGTGTGCACGCGTTCCCGGGTGTCGTCGGAAACGCTTGCGCCAGGCGTGAACGTGCGCGACACGGCGGACTGGGACACCCCGGCCAGCCGGGCCACGTCGTGCGCGGTGGGGCGCCGCCGCGCGGTCTCGTCTAAGGGCGTGGTTTCCGAAGACCCGTCGTTTATTCCCACTGGCAGTTCCCGTTCGCTTAATCCCATGTGCTCGTCCGGACGGTGCGCGTCTGGCATCATGGGCATCCGTTCCAGGAGTGTACCGGATGTCGAATTACCTGTTTCTCGCCGCGGCGATCCTCGCCGAAGTGATCGCCACGTCCGCGTTGAAGGGCTCGGACGGCTTCACGCGCGTCGGACCCGCGGTGCTCACCGTGGCCGGCTATCTGCTGTCCTTCTATCTGTTGTCGCTGACGCTGCGCACGATCCCGATCGGCGTCGCCTACGCGATCTGGTCGGGGACCGGCATCGTGCTGATTTCGGTGATCGCCTTCCTGCTGTACGGACAGAAGCTGGACGGCGCGGCGCTCGCCGGCATGGGACTGATCATCGCCGGCGTCGCCGTGATCAATCTGTTCTCGAAATCCGCCGGGCACTGAGCCCGGCACCGACAGCGGAACACGGCACGCGCAACGCAGTTATCATGCACGCTGAATCCACTTCTGTTGCCCGCCATGAACGACGCCAGCCACCAATTATCGATGACCGTGCTCATGACGCCGGACATGGCCAACTTCTCCGGCAATGTCCATGGCGGCGCGATCCTCAAGCTGCTCGATGGCGTGGCCTATGCGTGCGCGAGCCGTTACGCGGGGCGCTACGTGGTCACGCTGTCGGTCGATCAGGTGGTGTTCCGCCAGCCGGTCCATGTCGGCGAGCTGGTGAGCTTTCTCGCCTCGGTCAATTACACCGGGCGCAGCTCGATGGAGATCGGCATCAAGGTCATCACCGAGAACATCCGCACGCAGCTCGTCAGGCACACGAACAGCTGCTATTTCACGATGGTGGCGGTCGATGACGCCGGCCACTCCGTGGAAGTGCCGCCGCTGGTACCCGATGGCGTCGAGGCGCGCGAGCGGTTTCGCAAGGCCGAACTGCGCCGGCAACTGCGCAAGGAAATGGAGGACCGCTATCACCGCATCCGCGCCTCGGGCGCCGACGCCGATGCCGACGCCGATGCCGCCGCCGCCGCGCCGTCCGATCCCGGCTGAGCAGCGCGTTCTTCAGTGCAGCTTGATGCGCGGTACCGAGGTCTTGCGCAGGCGTTGGGCGAGCGCGTCGAGCAGTGCATGCGTCACGCCGGTCAGCGCGACCACGTGCAGCCGGTACAGCGATGCATACATCATGCGCGCCAGAAAGCCCTCGAGGAAGACGCTCCTGCCCGCGGCGCCGCCCATCAGGTTGCCCACCGCCGTCACCTGACCGATGGCGATCAGCGAGCCCAGATCGCGGTACTGGAAGACCGGCAGCGTCTCCCCGGCGATATGCCGCGGCAGGGCTTTCGCGAGGAAGGCGGCCTGCTGATGCGCGGCCTGCGCGCGCGGCGGCACGTTCCTGCCGCTTGCCGGCCAGGGGCAGGCGGCGCAATCGCCGAACGCGAAGATGTCCGGATCGGACGTCGACTGCAGCGTCTGGTGCACCGCGATCTGATTGCCGCGCGTGATCTCCAGACCGCCGAGCGTACCGAGCACGGCCGGGCCCTTGATGCCGGCGGTCCAGACGGTCAGATCCGTCGGAATGTACTGGCCGCCCTGCGTGTGGATCACGCTTTCCTCGACCTTCGCCACCGGGTCGCCGGTGATCATGGAAACGCCCAGCTCGCTCAGCAGACGGGCGGTCGATGCCGACACCCGCTCCGGCAGCGCCGGCAGAATGCGCGGATTGCCCTCGATGACGGTGATCGTGACGTCCTGCCAGGGGTCGAGCTTGTGGATGCCGAAGTCGCGCAGTTCGCTGGCGGTGGTGCGTAATTCGGCGGCCAGTTCCACGCCGGTGGCGCCCGCGCCGATGATCGCCACCCGCACGAGCGGCCGCGCGTTGCCCTCGGCCTTCGCGGGCGCGCGCACCAGCGCGCTGATCAACAGGCGGCGAAAGCGTTCCGCGTCGGCGACGGTGTCGAGCGCCAGCGCGTGCTGTTCCGCGCCGTTCACATTGAAGAAGTTCGTGGTGCTGCCGATCGCCAGCACGAGCGTGTCGTAAGGGACATCGCGTTCGGGCAGCAGCGCGATGTCCTCGCCGCCGTCGCTGAAGAGCAGCGGCGCGAGGCGGATCGTTTTCGCGGCGCGGTCGATCCCGACGAGATCGCCCTGCTCGAAATGAAAGGCGTTCCAGCGCGCCTGCGCCGCGTACTGCACCTGGTGGATGTACGGGTCGAGACTGCCGGCGGCGACTTCATGCAGCATCGGTTTCCAGATGTGCGTGGCATTGCGGTCCACCAGCGTCACATGCGCGTTGCCGCGCCGGCCGAGACGGCGCCCAAGCTGGGTGGCGAGCTCGAGGCCGCCGGCGCCGCCGCCGACGATGACGATTCGATGGCTGGTGTGGGTCTGCATCTGGACTGTCGAGAAGGAAAAAGGAAAACGAATGTGCCGGCCATGCCGCCGCGGTATGCGGCGGTATGCCGCATACCGCGGCGGCATGGTCCTGGCGCCGGATCCGGCATCAGACCATCATCCGCGCGATGAGTCAAAGGCCGTCATCGACCTGCGGGGAAAATACCAGCTGTCCGGCCGGTTCGCACATGCGCGCGCGCCGCTGCTTTTGCACGTTGGCGCATCGGCCCGTCAGCCCGTCAGCCCGTCAACCCGTTAACCCGTCAGCGCGTCGCGGCGTCGCCCGGTGTCTGCGCATGCATGCGGATATGCAGCAGGCGGCCCGCGACCAGCACCGCGGCCAGCGCCATGACCGCCGTGAGCAGCATGCCCATGTGCACCGCGCCCACCAGCACGTCGCGGCTCGCGGCAAGCAACGCTGCCCCGTCGATCCGCAGCGGTCGCAGGGCCGTCAGCACCTGGCGCTGGCTTTCCGGATCCACCAGCAGTTGCGGGTCGAGAAAGCGGGTCGCGAGGTCCGGCGGCAAGGGCGTGGGCATTGCCTGCGCCAATCGGTGCGCGACTCCGCTGACGTAGCTGTGCGTGACCAGCGTGCCGATCAGCGTCGTGCCCAGCATGCCGCCCACCATGCGCGACGACTGCATCAACGCGGTGGCGATGCCGAAACGGGCGCGGCCGACGATCTCCTGCGCGAAGATGTTCAGGTTGTTCAGCGTGAACCCCAGCCCCAGCCCGGCGGCCATCACCGCGCTCACCAGAAACCAGTGCGGCGTGGTCGACTGCGTCGCCATCACGCCGACGGCCGCGTACAGCATCAATGCAAACCCGGCCAGCACGGTGGTGACCGGGCGCGACAGGTGAACGACGATCCGGGTATTGAGGATGCTGCCCACCGCGATGAACGCCGCCAGCGGCGTGGCCAGCAGGCCGGCGAGCTGCGGCGCGAGGCCGAAGCCGCCCTGCAACAGCAGCGGCGTGAAGAACAGCAGCGAGAACATGATGAAGCCGGACGCGAACGACAGCATGAACAGCCGACGCAGATCCCGGTCGCCGAACAGGTCGAGCGGGATCATCGGATGCGCGGCCCGCCGCTCGCAGACCCGCAGCGCCGCGCAGCATGCCAGCACGCCGCCCAGCAGGGCGAGGTTGCCGCCGCTCAGGCCCGTTTCCGGAAAACGTTCGACGCACAGCTGCAGACCGCCCAGCGCGAGCGTGATCAGCGCCGCGCCCAGGATGTCGAGCCGTACCGGCGCCTCGGGCGTGTGACGCACCGCCGGCAGGAAGCGCACGATGCAGAACAGACTGGCGAGGCCCACCGGCAGGTTCACCAGAAACGTCGAGCGCCAGCCGTAATGCTCGGTGAGGAAACCGCCGAGCGACGGGCCGGCGGCCGTGCCGATGCCGTAGGCGGCGGCCATCACCACCTGCCAGCGCACGCGTGTGCGCGGGTCGGGGAACAGGTCCGGTATCGATGCGAACGCGGTGCCCACCATCATGCCGCCGCCCATGCCCTGGAGCGCACGTGCGACGACCAGGAACAGCATGGAATGCGCGAGTCCGCACAGGATCGAGGCCACGGTGAAGATCAGGACCGCGGCGACCACGAACGGCTTGCGTCCGAACAGATCGCCGAGCCGGCCGAACACCGGCACCGTCACGACCGACGCCAGCAGGTACGCATTGGCGATCCAGGCGTAGTACTCGAAGCCTTTCAATTCCGAGACGATGGACGGCAAGGCGGTGCTGACGACGGTCTGATCGAGCGCCACCAGCATGTTGACCAGGCCGATGCCGAGCATGGCAAGCAGCGCCTGCTGAAACGGCAACGGGGAAACGCCACGATGTGTTGCGGCGGCAGGGGAGGACGGTCCGGGCATGTTGGCGCAGGTGGGCGCCGCGCGGGCGCTCGGTCGAACGTGAGCGTATCGAGCGGCGGATTGGCGTTGAAGGCGCTGACGTCGATAGCGAAACGACGCTGCAGAATCGGGTACGGGCGGCGCGCTTCCTCTTCCGTGAGGTCGATCCGGAACGAGTCGCCGGCCAGGTCGTCGAGTCTTTCCGGGGGAAACCGAATGTCGAGAACGCTTCCCTTGGGACACATTTCCCGGAAGCCCGTTCCTGACGCGTGCCCATGATAATACGCTGGCGTACCGGGTTAAACCCTTTGTGCAAAATCGCGCAGGCGAATCGGGCGCGCCGGCAAGCGTCCCGAGGCCCGGGGTCGGCGCGCACGGCATCCGGTCAGGTGCCCGCCCGGGGCGCTCGTTGGATGACCGCATGATGCCCGCCCGGTGTCGCCGCGGGGATGGTCCGCCCGATCCGCCATCGTTCAGAAACGGTAGCCGAGCGAGACGGAAGTGACGATCGGATTGATACGCAGCTTGGTCTGGCTGGTGACCGTCCCCACGGCCGACTGGGTGGTGAGCGTCGCCCGGGTACTGAGAATCAGATAGGAGACGGACAGGTTCGCCGACCAGTGTTTCGAGATGTGCACGCTCATGCCGGTGCTGAACACCGGCGCCAGCGAACTGCTCAACTCGGCACGCGTCGTTCCCGACAATCCGGTTGATGCGAGGAAGGCGCCGCTGGCCAGACCCGGCTCCAGTCGGACGTTCGAATACCAGACATACGATGCGCCCGCGCCCACGTAAGGCCGCAGCTTGTCGTCCGGATTGCCGAAATGATATTTCAGCAATACCGTCGGGCTCCATTCGTTCGCGCTTCCCAGCTTGCCGAGCGCGGCAAGCGAGCCGCCGCCATCCAGGCGCATCTTCGGCGGATACCCGAACACGCTTTCGACGGCGATATGGTCGGTGAAGAAATAGCCGATGCTGCCGCCGCCGGTGTCGCTGTGCCCCACGCTCGCGCTGGAGTTCGGGACCGTGGCGCTGCCCAGCGGCGTGTTCACCCGCAGCGGCGAACTCGAATCCTGGGGCGCCAGATGAAACCATCCCAGATTGAGCACCACGTCACCCGCCGCCTGCGCATGCGCCTGCGCGTTCCACCCGAGGGCCAAGGCAATGCCCGCCGCATAACGTATCTTCATGTTTATCTCCCTGCAAAGGACGATGGACCGCTCCGCCGGTCGCTCCGGTCGCTCCGGTCGCGACAATGGGACCTTCCGAACGGCAATTTCATATTTACGGCGTCTGGCGCGGAAACTGAAGGGTCATCGCATGGAATCGGGGCCAGGCATTGAACCAGGGGCGCAGATCGACACTACTCCGAACGATCGTGCTTTTTATCGTCGGTGTTATCCCTGAAGGCGTGGTCGCGGCGCGCGGCGGCAAGCGGGTCGGCGGCATCGAAAGCGCCGTCCCGGGATCGTGCCGGTCCTGCAGGACCGCTCGCCCCGAGCCCATGGCAAAGGGGTATTTGCGAACCGGTTTCCAGGACTTGCAGTCATTTCGGTGTCTGTTCGAGAAATTTGCTGGACGTGGCGCGCCGGCGTACGACGCCGGCGACGGTTCGCACGGATGCACGTCTTCCCCTGCCTGACCCGACAGCCGATACGCGGCGCGGGCCATGGCACGGTCTAGAGCAGGTGCTCGAATCAGACGGTCAGGCCGAAGCCTTCGTCGAGCCCCAGATGGAGGTTCATGCATTGCACCGCCGCGCCGGCCGCGCCCTTGCCCAGATTGTCGAGCCGGGCGATGGTGACGATGCGCTCGTCGTCACCGAAGACGAACAGATCGACACGGTTCGTGCCGTTGCACGCCTGGATATCGAAAAAGCCGCTGTCCAGATTTTCCGCCGCGCCCAACGGATGGACCTTGACGAAATGCTCGCCCGCATAATGCTGGGACAGGCAGGCGTGGACATCCGCGATACCCGCGGGCCGCACGAATTGCCGGGGGTGCCAGTACGTCGTCACCGCCAGCCCCTGGTAGAAATCGCCCACGATCGGCGTGAAGATCGGCGCCTGATCGAGACCGGCGTGGAAACGCATCTCGGGCAGGTGCTTGTGGTTCAGCGCGAGCGCATACGCGCGCGGACTCGCGAGCTGCGGCAACTGTCCCGACTCATAGTCGGCGATCATCTTCTTGCCGCCGCCGCTGTAGCCGGTGATCGAATAGCTCGACACCGGGTAGTCGGACGCCACCAGGCCGCTGGCCACCAGCGGCTGGACGCTCAGCAGGAACGCCGAGGCGTGGCAGCCGGGGACGGCGATGCGTTTCTTCGTGCGCAGCGCCTCGCGGTAGCGGGAACCGAGTTCGGGCAGGCCATACGCCCAGTTCGGATCGGTTCGAAACGCGGTGCTCGCATCGATGATGCAGGTGCGCGGCTGGGTCGACAGCGCCACCGATTCGCGCGAAGCGGTATCCGGCAGGCAGAGGAACGTGACGTCGGATGCATCGATCAGCTCCCGACGGGCGTCGGCGTCCTTGCGACGGTTTTCATCGATACGCAGGATCCGGATGTCGTCGCGGGCGCTGAGATATTCGAAAATACGCAGGCCGGTGGTGCCTTCCTGGCCATCGACAAATACATTGAAGCTCATCGTGCTGCCTCGTGTGGAAAAGGGTGGATCGTAAGGGCAGTGCAGCCTTGCGTCGTCTGGCGTCACCTAATGCACGTTCCCGGAACCGCGGACAGGGCGAACAGGGCAGCGTACGCGGGTGGCGGGCCGTCGGACGCCGGGAACGCCGGTTCGCGCGGCGAGTCAGACGCGCAACCGCGCGGCGTTGCCCGTTCGTCCGGGAACGTGCTGTGGTCGGCGTATTTTAAAGGTGTGCGGGCGCCTGCGTGGAATTGCTTGTTCTTTCATGCGCATCGCTGGCAGGAATCTACCGGCGTGGTTGGTTTTTGACGACGATGGTCGCATGCGCCAGCGCGCTATCGAGAATTTCATGCTCGAAGAACGGTGCCGGACGGCCCGCAGCGACCCGCAGATTCGTCGTCTTCAGCGCATAGACGGTCAGCACGTAACGGTGTACCGTACCGGCGGGAGGACAGGGGCCGCCATAGCCGTCGTTGTCGAAATCGTTGCGCGCCTCCAGGGCGCCAAGCGCGGCCAGTGCACCGGAAGCGCTGGCGTTGGTGTCCAGTTGCTTGATCGACGCGGGAATATTGACGACCGCCCAGTGCCACCAGCCGCGACCGGGCGTGTCGATATCGTGCAGCGTGATCGCAAAGCCGACGGTGCCGGGCGGCGCGTTGCGCCAGCTCACCGCGGGGGACCGGTTCCTGCCCGCGCACCCGCCGAGGTTGGACATCTGCGCGGCGTGCAGTGTCTCGCCGGCGACAAAGTCAGTACTGCCGATGGAAAACGGCTCCTGGGCAAGCGCGGGCGCGGCGCAGTCCAGCGACCAGACCAGACAGGCGACGCGGATGACGCGCATGACGCGTTGCGCCGTACAGGATGCGGAGGCAATTCGCGTCGGAAGACCGGGGTGGCAGCCGGGAACGGCAACGACTCGCGAAGGAGGAGGAAGGCTTCGAACGCGGACCGGATTCCCGCTCTGTTGTGCTTGCATGACGCTGAATCGAGCGGCGAACCGCTTCGTTAAAATTTTTTATGCGATATCCAGACCATTGTGGATGAGTCTAACACGCGCACGGGCCTCGCATGGCCGGGCAGGAGTGGCATTTTGTCAAAAAGCTTTGTCGAGGGAATCGATATGACGCAGCCGATCAGAGTCATCATCGCGGACGATCATCCGCTCATCCTGTTGGGCACCGCGTTGTCGCTGGCCGACCCCAAGCAGTTCCAGGTGACGGGCAAGGCGCGCAATTCGACCGAATTGATCGCGCTGCTCGCCAGCGCGCCGTGCGACGTGCTCGTCTGCGATCTGGCGATGCCCGGCGGCGCGTACGGCGATGGTCTACCGATGATCGCCTATATCCATCGGCATTTTCCGCACGTGCGCCTGATCGTGCAGACGATGCTGGACAACCCCGGGATCCTGAAAGGGCTGCAGCAATCGGGCGTCAAGGGGGTATTGAACAAGGGCGACGACATGGCGCTGATCACCGCGGCGGTGGCGGGCGTCATGGGGGGCGGTGCCTACATCGGACCGTCGATTCGCAAGGCGTTCGAGCGCGTCGGCATGAACGAGCAGGAGGGCGGCGTGGCGGCCACGCTCAGCAAGCGGGAGTCGGAAGTGCTGCGCCTCTACGTCGGCGGGGCCACCGTCAAGGAGATCGCGTCGAGCCTGAACCGCAGCGTCAAGACGATCAGCACGCAGAAGATGTGCGCGATGCAGAAGATCGGCGTCAGCCGCGATGCCGATCTCTTCAAATACGCACAGATGAACGGTTTCCTGAATCTGCCGGGCGACGCGCTCACCCTGGACTAGCCGCCCGGTCGAACCGTTCAGCTGCTGGTGTTGACGCCGCCGTTGCGGACGGACCAGCCGGCCGGATCGTGTAGGAAGGCCTCGACCTCGTCGAGCGTGTTCTTGTCGAAATAGGACTGGGTGCGTGCGACGGCCAGCACGTCGTGCCAGGTCGCCAGCGCGTGCAGCGAGACGCCGATGTCCGCCAGTGCCGTCTGGCTCTGCTGGAAAATGCCGTAGTGGAACAGCACGAACACGTGCTTGACCTCGGCGCCCGCGGTGCGCAGCGCTTCGCAGAAGTTGATCTTGCTGCGGCCGTCGGTCGTCAGATCCTCGACCAGCAGGACGCGCGAGCCGGGTTCGAGGTGGCCTTCGATCTGCGCGTTCCGGCCGAACCCCTTCGGCTTCTTGCGCACGTACTGCATCGGCAGATCGAGACGGTCGGCGATCCACGCGGAGAACGGAATGCCGGCGGTCTCGCCCCCGGCGACCGAATCCAGCTGCTCGAAGCCGATGTCGCTGAGGATGACCTTTTCCGCCATTTCCATCAACGCGCGACGCGCGCGCGGAAAGGAGATCAGCTTGCGGCAATCGATGTAGACCGGGCTGGCCCAGCCGGACGTCAGTTTGAACGGGGTTTGTGCATTGAAATGCACGGCCTGTACTTCCAGAAGGATCTTGGCGGTCGTTTCGGCGATCGATTGACGCTCGGTGCTATTCATGATGTGAATCCGGTGGGGGCCTGCGCGGCGGAGCGGGCGACTGGGCCAGCATTTTACATGAGGCGGACGCGCCGCGAGACCTCATCGCGCCGAAACCGTCCGCCATCGCGGTGCTGTCGCTCCCTGCGGCGGCCCCGGCTGCCCCGGCGGGCCGACCCTGCCACGGCCCCGGCCACACGCCGAGGCCGCACGCCGAGGCCGCACGCCGAGGCCGGGCCAGCGGCCAGGCGCAAGACCCGCCTCCTGTATGATTCGCCGCTCGCGCCAATCGTTGCGCAGGCAATTTATATCTCGTCTGTCATCGGCACGGCTGGCGCCCCACCGCGACTTTCCCCCATCGCTTTATCTTCCGGACATCATGGCTCTCAAGACAACCCGCGTACTTCCTTTCCTTCTGATGTTTGCGTCGGCGCCGCTGTGGGCGCAGATCGTCGGCCTGCCCAGCGACGCGGCGGTCAAGACCGACGGCGTCTGGCGCGGCGCCGTGAACGGCGGCGTCAGCGTCGCCTCCGGCAACACCAACTCGACCAGCGTCAATATCAGCGCGAACCTGCAGCGCGCGACCGCCGTCGACAAATTCATCGCGGCGCTGACCGGTCTGTACGGCACGACGACATCGGACGGCGACCGGTCGGTCTCGGACAATCTGGTGAAGCTGGAAACCGAATACGATCACGATCTCGGCAAGAAAGTCTATGGACTGGGCGTCTTCCAGGTGCAGCGCAATGAACTGCAGAACCTCAATTTCCAGTCGTCGCTGGGCGCGGGTCTGGGCTATCACGTCATCCGCACCACGCCGACCAGCTTCGATGTGTTCTCGGGTGTGTCGTTCAACTACGAAAAGTATTCGGGCGACACGCGCAATTATCCCGAACTGCTGATCGGCGAAAATCTGGTGCACAAGCTCGGCAGCACGTCCTCGCTGAGCGAGCGTGTCTCGGTGTATCCGAATCTCGGCTATATCGGCAATTACCGTACGCAGGCCGACATCGCCCTGACGACGGCGATCGCCAGCCGCATCCAGTTGAAACTGTCGCTGTCGAACAGCTATCAGAATCATCCGGTGGCCGGCGTCAAGAAGGTCAACACGCTGTTCCTGACGACGATCGGCTACACGTTCGGTCCGAAATAAGGCCCGCCGCTGGTTCGGCCGCTACGGGTCTCCCGCCGCCGATCCCCGCCGCCGATCCCCGGCCGCCGACCCTCCGGCCGCCGACCCTCCGGCCGCCGACCCTCCGGCCGCCGACCCTCCGGCCGCCCGCGCGCCTCGTCCCGCGCGCGACCAAAGGTCGCACGCCTCCGCGCCGGTTCGGCTGCATTCTGTCGCCATTCGCGATTTTTCCTTCCCTATAGCAGAGCCTCCCATGGACGAAGAACTCAAGCAGAACGCGCTGGCCTATCACCAGTATCCCCGCCCGGGAAAGATCTCGGTCACGCCCACCAAGCCGCTGTCCAACGGACTGGATCTGGCGCTGGCCTATTCGCCGGGCGTGGCCGCCGCCTGCGAAGCCATCCACGCCGATCCTCTGGATGCGAACAAGTACACGTCGCGCAGCAACCTGGTGGGCGTCATCACGAACGGCACGGCGGTGCTGGGGCTGGGCAATATCGGACCGCTCGCGGCGAAACCGGTGATGGAAGGCAAGGGCTGCCTGTTCAAGAAGTTCGCCGACATCGACGTCTTCGACATCGAACTCGACGAGACCGACCCGGACAAGCTCGTCGATGCGATCGCGATGCTCGAACCCACGCTGGGCGGCATCAATCTCGAGGACATCAAGGCACCCGAGTGCTTTTATATCGAAAAGAAGCTGCGCGAGCGCATGAAGATCCCGGTCTTCCACGACGACCAGCACGGCACCGCGATCATCGCCTCCGCGGCGATCCTCAACGGCCTGCAGGTGGTGGGCAAGCAGATCGGCGAGGTCCGCCTGGTCTGCTCGGGCGCGGGCGCCGCGGCGATCGCCTGCCTGGACCTGCTGGTGCACCTGGGACTGAAGAAGGAACACGTCCTGATGGTGGATTCGAAGGGCGTGGTACACGCCGGGCGCGACAATCTGGATGCGTCGAAGGCCGTCTACGCCGTCGCGACCGACGCCCGCACGCTGGCCGACGCGACGCGGGGCGCCGACATCTTCCTGGGCTGTTCCGCCGCCGGCGTATTGAAGCCGGAAATGGTCGCGTCGATGGGCGACAGGCCGCTGATCCTGGCGCTGGCGAATCCCGAGCCGGAGATCCGCCCGGAAGACGCGAAGAAGGTGCGTCCCGACGCGATCATCGCGACGGGCCGCTCGGACTACCCGAACCAGGTCAACAACGTCCTGTGCTTCCCGTTCATCTTCCGCGGCGCGCTGGACGTCGGCGCGACGTCGATCACCGAGGCGATGAAGCTGGCGGCGGTCAAGGCGATCGCCGAGCTGGCGCAGGAAACGGATCACGGCGACGAGGTCGCGAAGGCCTATGCCGGCCACACGCTGGAATTCGGTCCCGAGTACCTGATCCCCAAGCCGTTCGATCCGCGCCTGATCATCAAGATCGCGCCGGCGGTGGCGCAGGCGGCGATGGACTCGGGCGTGGCGACGCTGCCGATCGACGACTTCGACGCGTATCGCGAGCGGCTTGCCGCGACGGTGTATCGCAGCGGCATGGTGATGCGTCCGGTGTTCACCGCGGCGCGCGCGAACCCCGCGCGCATCGTCTTCGCCGAAGGCGAGGACGAGCGCGTGCTGCGTGCCGCGCAATACGTGCTGGCCGAGAAGGTCGCGCGGCCGATTCTCGTCGGCCGGCCGGCGGTGATCGCCATGCGCCTGCAGAAGCTGGGCTCGAAACTGCGCGTCGGCGAGGATGTCGAGATCGTCGATCCCGAGGACGATTCGCGCTACCAGCAGTGCTGGCAGGCGTATCACGATCTCGCCGCGCGCGAAGGCGTGACGCCGGACGTCGCGAAAGCGGCGCTGCGCAAGTTCAACACGCTGATCGGGGCGATGCTGGTGCGCCTGGGCGACGCCGACGGCATGATCTGCGGGATGATCGACAGTTACCACAGCCATCTGCGCTTCATCGAGCAGGTGCTGGGTCGCGCCGACGGTGCCCGGAATTTCGCCGCGATGAACCTGTTGATGCTGCCGGGCCGCAACCTGTTCATCTGCGACACCTATGTGAACGAGGTGCCCACGTCCGAGCAGCTTGCCGACATGGCGATTCTCGCCGCGCGGCAGATCGAACGCTTCGGCATGACGCCGAAGGTCGCACTGCTGTCGAATTCGAACTTCGGCAGCGTGCCGTCCGCATCGGCGAAGCGCATGGCGCAGGCGCGCGAGCTGATCGCCGCGCGCGAGCCGACGCTCGCGGTCGAGGGAGAAATGCAGGGCGACGCCGCGCTGTCGGAAACGATCCGGCAGGCGGCCTATCCGGCGTCGCGGTTCAAGGGGGAAGCGAACCTGCTGCTGATGCCGAACGTCGAAGCGGCGAACATCGCGTACAACCTGCTGAAGATGACGGGCGGCGAAGGCGTGACGGTGGGGCCTTTCCTGCTGGGCGCGACGCATCAGGCGCACATTCTGACGCCCGCGGCCACGGTGCGCCGGATCATCAACATGACGGCGGTGGCCGTGGCGAACTGCACGCGCGGCTGACGCGGCGCGACGCGAACGTTCAGGCCTGCTTGGACAGCGCGGTTTCCAGAAGCTTGTGCAGTTCGGGGAACGACGGCTCGCCGACGTAGCGCTTCAGGATGCGCCCGTCGCGATCGACCACGAAGGTGGTCGGCGTGAGCTGGACATTGCCGAACTGGCGCGCCGCGCTGCCGTCGTCGAGCGCCACCTTGAACGGCAGGCTGCGCGTCTTCGCGTAATTGGCCACGTACATCGGCGCATCGTAGTTCATCGCCACGGCGACGAACTCCAGTCCGGCGGGTTTGTACTGCTCGAAGGTGCTGATCATCTGCGGCATCTCGTGCATGCAGGTCTCGCAGCTCGTCGCCCAGAAGTTGATCAGATAGACCTTGCCTTTCAGTTCGCCGGTCGAGACCTTCTGACCGGAAAGCAGCGTGAACGTGGCGTCGGGAACATGCTTGGTCGATGTGAAGGCGAACCACCCGCTCACGGCGATGGCCAGCGCGACGATCACGGCCAGTGCCCCGAGCAGGCCCTTGCGGCCTGACGTCGATGGGGATGCAGAGCTCATGCGGGCAGCCTCGGCAAGTGGAAGGGGAAGGGAGTGCAGGGATTTTAACGCCGATTGAACGCCAATGCGCGGTGCAGGCAGCATGAAGCGGCGATAATGGCGGATTGACCACAATCCGCCCACTTGCGTGATCAGCGTCACCGGCCTCCATCGCCGCGGCACGTGCATCGCCAAGACCTTGCCTATGATCCGGTTTTCCCTTCCTCTTCCGCGCCGCGCCGTCGGCATCGTCGCGGCCGCCGCGCTGAGCGTCATGCTGGGCGCCTGTTCTCCCAAGTATGACTGGCGGACCCTCAACGACGAGGCCGGGCGCTATTCCGTCAGTTTCCCCGGCAAGCCCTCGCTCGATGTACGCGATGTCGACATCGGCGGCGGCGTCCGGTTGCCGATGCGGATGCAGACCGCCGCCGTCAGGGACGCCGTGTTCGCGGTGGGCGCGGTGGCGCTGGCCGACGCGCGGCCCGCGTCGCGGCAGGCGGCGCTCGATTTCGTCACGCAGGGCATCGCGCGCAATGTCGGACCGGGCGGCACGTCGCACGACGTGCAGATCGGGCGCGCCGACGGACGCACGCTGGCCGCGCGCGAATGGCGGGCCAGCGGGCTGGTGCCGGGCACCAAGCAGAGCCGCACGGTGATCGCCCGTTTCGTTTCGACCGACACACGCGTCTATGAGGCAGTGATCATTTCCGAGCATATGCCGCCCGACGAGGAAGTACGTCAGTTCATGGATTCCTTCAAGCCGTTTTGAGCCGGCGGATTTTTTCATGCCGCCTGTGCATAACTCTGTTGACAAACTTGGGCGGTGTCCTATTTACAGGGCCTTGTCACGGCATCACCCCGCTGCCCAATTTCTTGGCAAAGTTAAAAGAATAGAAATTTCAAAGACTTAGCTGGGTGATGTGCAAATCGCTCGTAAACCACGAGGATCATGACGAATTTTTGACTTTGTGAATAAGTCAAGTCTTGACAGGTCGTTTTTCTTACGAAAACACGGGGTTTCGACGTGTTTTCCCGGAATCGGGCAACCGGCCGGAAGGGCCCCGGCGTGCGATCGAGTCCCGTCGGACGGCCTCTTCAAAGCCTTTTTCCCGCTTTTCGCCGGCTTTCCGTTTTTCTGGCGAAAAATCTCGCGGCCGCGTTTCACCGCGACAATTTGTCCCCGCGAGCGATCTGCATCGGCCGGGCATGCGTGCTGCGATCCATCCCGGCAAGGCGTCGGACGACGGCCGGTCAAAGCGCGCGACGATAACCGATCGCCTCGGCCAGATGCGGCGAGCCTACCTGATCCATGCCGGCGAGATCGGCAATCGTGCGGGCGATGCGCAGCACGCGATAATGCGATCGTGCGGACCAGCAGAAACGGTTCGCCGCCTGTTCGAGCAGACCGCGCATCGCGTCATCCAGCGGACAGACCCGATCGACCAGCGTGGCGCCGAGCGCGGCGTTGGGGCGCTGTTGCCGGATCGATTGCCGCCGCCGCGCCTGAATCACGCGCTCCCGCACCGTCGCGCTGCTTTCGCGTCGGGCGTGCTCGCCCGTTGCGCTGACGGCACTGGCCGCCAGTTCCCCGGGCGTCAGCGCCGCCAGTTCCAGCTGGATGTCGATCCGGTCGAGCAGAGGCCCGGACAACTTGCCGCGATAGCGCAACGCGGCCTCGGGCGCGCAGCGACAGCGGCCCGACGGGTCGCCGGCCCAGCCGCACGGGCAGGGGTTCATCGCCGCGATCAGTTGGCACGCGGCGGGAAATTCCGCCTGACAACCCGCCCGGCTGACCGTGATCGCACCCGTCTCCAGCGGCTCGCGCAGCATTTCGAGCGTGCGCCGTTCGAATTCGGGAAGTTCGTCGAGGAACAGCACGCCGTGGTGAGCGAGGGTGACCTCGCCCGGGCGCGGGGGGTTGCCGCCGCCGACGAGCGCCGCCGGACTGGACGAATGATGCGGCGCACGAAAGGGCCGACGGCGCCAGTGCGCGGCGGTGAAGCGCGTCGTACAGCTGCTGAGCAGGGCCGCCGAGGCCAGCGCCTCGGCATCGCTCATCGGCGGCAGGATGCCCGGCAGGCGTGCCGCGAGCATCGATTTGCCCGCGCCCGGCGGGCCCACCATCAACAGATGATGGCCGCCCGCGGCAGCCACTTCCAGCGCCCGTTTCGCCGCGGGCTGGCCGATGACGTCCCGCAGGTCCGGGGCGTCGATCGCATCCGGGTCTTGCATCGGCGAGGCGGACGCCCGGGCGGGTTGCAGCCGGCATGCCGCCGCGCCACGCAGATGGGCGCACAACGTGCGCAGGTCCGACACGCCATAGGCGGCGATACCCGGCACGCAGGCCGCCTCCTGCGCATTCGCCAAAGGCAGGTACAACGCCTCGCCCGGGGCGGTACCGGGCATCCCGTCGTCGGCGGTAATGACCGTGCCGCCGGTTCCGATGCCGCCACGGGTCGTGTGGCGCGGTGCCCGCGAAGACGTCGCGACGCCGCACGCCATCGCGAACGCGCCCTGGATCGCGCGCAGTTCGCCGGTCAGCGACAGCTCGCCGACGAACGTCGCCCCATCCAGCGCCCCGACCGGCAACTGGTCGCTGGCGACCAGGATGCCGAGCGCGATCGGCAGATCGAAGCGCCCGGACGCCTTGGGCAGATCGGCCGGCGCGAGATTGACGGTGATGCGACGCGCGGGAAAATCGAAGACGCAGTTCTGCAGCGCGGCGCGCACGCGTTCGCGGCTCTCCCGTACCTCCGTATCCGCCAGCCCGACGATCGAGAACCCGGGCAGGCCATTGGCCAGATGTACCTCGACCGTGACCTCGGGCGCGGCGGCGGCGCTCAATGCACGGCTATGGACAATGGCGATCGACATCGAACCCTCTCCAGGCACGGATAACCGGCCGCCCCGACGCGCGGTGGCGGGCGTGCCGTTCAGTCGGCGAGCGGCGCCGAGGACGGCGTGACCGGCGGAAAGCCCGGGCCCGGAGGAACGGCTGCCGTCGGCGCCGCCGCGGGTGCGGCCGTTGCCGCAGGAGCAACCGGTGCAACTGGTGCGGTCGCCGGTTCATCGCCACGCTGCTCCAGCCGGGCAACGCGACGCTCGAGTTCTTCGAGACGCTGACGCGTGCGGGCCAATACCTGCGCCTGGGTGTCGAAATCCTCGCGCGTCACGATATCCAGCTTGGAGAAGCCCTGGGCCAGCATCGCACGGACATTGCGCTCGACGTCTTTGGCAGGGGATTGCCGCAACAGATCGCCGATCTTGCTCTGCGCGTCTTTCAGGAAATCTTCCGGTTTCATATTGTTTACCTTGTTGCACTAGAAGTGTGCGCGACCTGTGAGAGGGTATCGATGCACCTTATCTGTGCGCACCAAATCGATGCGAAGGCCGCCGTTTCGATCGGTCGGGGCGCAATGGACGCCTTCGCGCAGACGCCACGGGAGCACTCTAGCATGAACCTCCCGGCCGTCCTTTTCCGTCGGCGCGATCCTGGCCGATCGGGAGGACGACCGTGCTGCAACGGGCAGTGGCGCGAAGCGCCGCCGGGCGTCCGGTCGTCGGGACACGGCGGCGTGGGGCGCGGCGGTGGCCGACGCAGGGCGGCGCCGTCGCGACAAAGCACCGGTAAGGATTGCATGGCATGGGGCTTGCCTTACGTTCGCGGTCCTGTCTCCCTGCCCTTCGGCAGCATGCCGTTTCGGACCGGATTTCGTGCCGGTCCGGAAGGTACGCCGTCGAAACAGTCAAAAACCCATCAACGGCACTGGGCGATCGGGATCGTGAGGGCGACCGCGGACCGGCGCGCCTCAGTGAGCGAAGAGCCGATCATTTGGAGCATTCCATGAAACTCATTACAGCAATCATCAAGCCATTCAAGCTCGACGAGGCCCGCGAATCACTTTCGGCGCTTGGTGTATCGGGTATCACGGTCACCGAGGTAAAGGGTTTCGGCAGACAGAAGGGCCATACCGAGCTGTACCGCGGCGCGGAATATGTCGTCGACTTCCTGCCGAAAGTGAAAATCGAGGCGGCCGTGTCGGAGGATCTGGTCGAGCAGGCCATCGAGGCGTTGGAACGGGCGGCCCGCACGGGCAAGATCGGCGACGGCAAGATTTTCGTGACACCCATAGAACAAGTCATCCGTATCCGTACCGGCGAAACCGGCGCGGACGCTCTTTGAGGCCAGGGGAAAAGACAATCATGCGCAAATTCTTGTTGAGCATTCTGATGGCGGGGTCGCTGCTGGGGGCGGCGACCGCTCCCGCGATGGCTCAGGATGCCTCGGCGCCGGCGGCGACTTCGGTCGTTGCCGCGTCCGGAACGGCCGTGGCACCCGTGGCGCCCGCGGCGGTGGCTGCCGCACCCGCCGCCCCGACCGCGCCGTTCTCGGTCGACTCGTCGAAGATCGTCGCCGGCGACACGGCATGGATGCTGATGTCGGTAGCCCTGGTGCTGTTGATGACGATCCCGGGTCTGGCGCTCTTCTACGGCGGCATGGTCCGCAAGAAGAACGTGCTCGCGACGATGATGCAGAGCTTCGCGATCTGCTGCGCGGTCACGCTCGTCTGGGTAGTGGTGGGCTACAGTCTGGCGTTCACGCCGGGCAACGGCTTCATCGGCGGCTTCTCGCGCATGTTCCTGTCGGGAATGGATTACGTGAAGGGCACGACGGCCACGACGCTGACCGTCAGCCATCTCGCGCCGACGATCCCCGAGTCCGTCTTCATGATGTTCCAGATGACGTTCGCGATCATCACGCCGGCGCTGATCACCGGCGCGTTCGCCGACCGGATGAAGTTTTCCGCGATGCTGGTGTTCTCGGTGCTCTGGTCGATCATCGTCTACGCGCCGATCGCCCACATGGTCTGGGAACCGACCGGCTGGCTGGCGGCATCGGGCGTGCTGGACTTCGCCGGCGGTACCGTCGTGCACATCAACGCCGGCGTCGCCGGTCTGGTCTGCGCGCTGGTTCTGGGCAAGCGCGTGGGCTATGGCCGTGAAGTGATGGCGCCGCACAACCTGGTGCTGACCCTGGTGGGCGCCGCCATGCTGTGGGTGGGCTGGTTCGGCTTCAACGCCGGCTCGGCGCTGGCTGCGGACGGGCGTGCCGGATTCGCGATGATGACGACGCAGGTCGCCACGGCCGCAGCCGCCCTGGCCTGGATCTTCGCCGAGTGGATGTCGCGCGGCAAGCCGTCGGTGCTGGGTCTGGCTTCGGGCGCGGTCGCCGGTCTGGTGGCGATCACCCCGGCCGCCGGTTTCGTCGGCGTGATGGGCGCGCTGGTCATCGGCATCGCCGCCGGCGTGGTCTGCTTCTGGGGCGCGACCTGGCTCAAGAACAAGATGGGCTACGACGATTCGCTCGACGCATTCGGCGTGCACGGCATCGGCGGTATCGTCGGCGCATTGCTGACCGGCATCTTCGTCGTGCCGACGATCGGCGGCGCGGACGGCAATCTGCTCACGCAGGTCAAGGGCGTGGCGGTGACGCTGATCTACAGCGGCGTGCTGACCTTCGTGCTGTTGAAGATCGTCGACGTCGTCATCGGCCTGCGCGTGACCGAAGAGGAAGAACGTGAAGGTCTGGACGTCATCCTGCACGGCGAACACGTGGAGTAACGCCGAAGGCGCCGCACGCGCAGGCAGGCGTGCGGCAGTCCGCGACAATCCGTGGCGAGGTTCGCGGAGCGGGGCCCCGGTGGGCACGGCGACCGGCCGGAACCGCCCGGCGTGGATGGCTGAACGGTGACACAGCGACATCGGCCCGCCCATGGCGGGCCTTTTTTCGTCCCGGTGCCCGCGGCAGTCTCTTGAAATAAACCGTTTCTATCCCAATATCCTGAGTCCGGGCGCGCGTGGACGATGCCGGTCACGGCGGCGCCGGCCGTGCCGCCTGCCGCCTGCCGCCTGCCGCCTACTGCCTGCTCCGTGCTCCGTGCTCCGTGCCATGTCATGCCGTCAGCAAGCGGCGGTGCGGGTCCGCAGCTTGCTGACGGTGGTGGTGACGCACAAAATAAACACGCCGGACGCGCATACGGGCAACGCCGGGCCGCGGCCGCATGACACGGGGAGATGCGACAGCATCGCTGGTTCCCCACGTGGCCAGACATTCTTCAATCCTGCAATTCGAAAGCCCGCGAGAAATTAATGGTTCCGCATCTTGTTACCGCGCTGAACGGCCCACTGCTCGATCTCGAGCGGAAAATACTCGACGCCACACCGGCGATCGAGCGCTGGTTCAGGC
>JBPBQT010000257.1:0-19243 GCA_050955065.1 Janthinobacterium lividum
CCGATGGATGACCCAACGGATTGCGCGGCGAAGCGGCTGGCATGCGGTGCCGGAACACAGGCCTTATTCTAAAGCGGACCGGCGATCGGCGCTGCCGCGCGCCATGCCGGGCCCCGCGCGTCACCAGACGTCTTTCGGCAGGCGCGCGCTCAGTCCCGGCAGCGTGTGACGATCGAAGACGGGGGCCTGCACGCCGCGTCGCCGCTGCGCGCGATAGTCCCGCCAGGCGGCGCACGCGTGCCGGCTCAGCAGCAGGATCGCGATCAGGTTGATGATCGCCATGAGGCCGGCGCTCGAGTCGGCGAGATCCCAGACCAGCGGCAGGCTGGCGACCGAACCGAACACCACCATCGCCAGCAGGCCGACCCGGAAAAGACGCAGCGCGACGGGCCGGGCGCAGATGAACCGGATGTTGCTCTCCGCGTACGCATAGTTGCCGATGATCGCGGAGAACGCGAACAGCGTGACGGTCAGCGCGAAAAGCGTGCTGCCCCACGCGCCGACGTGAAGGTTCACCGCCGCATGCACCAGCGCCGCGCCCTGCATGCCGGCGCCCGGCTCGTAGAGGCCGGAGAGCAGGATGATCGACGCGGTCGCGGTGCAGACCACCAGCGTGTCGAAGACCACGCCGAGCATCTGCAGCAGGCCCTGTTCGGCCGGGTGGCGTGCGCTGGCGCTCGCTGCGGCGTTCGGCGCGGAGCCCATGCCGGCTTCGTTCGAGAACAGGCCGCGCTTGATGCCGTTGAGCAGCGCGGCCTGGACCGCGACGCCGGCGAGACCGCCGGCCGCCTGACCGAGGCCGAAGGCATGGTCGACGATCATCCGGATCATGCCGGGCAGGGCGGTGGCATGCGTGCCCATCACGTAGCCGGCCAGTCCCAGATACAGCAATGCGTTGAACGGCACGAGACGCGCGGCCACGGGGGCGACGCGCCCCACGCCGCCGAAGATGACGGCCGCGACCACGGCGGCCAGCCCCAGGCCGACGAGCAGCGGCGACCAGCCGAACGCGGTGTGCAGCGTCTCGGCCATCGATTTCGCCTGGACCGCGTTGAATACGAAGCCGAAGGCGACGATCAGCGCGAGCGAGAACAGCACGCCGAAGGCGCGCGAGCCCAGCCCGAACTGGATGTAGTAGCTCGGTCCGCCGCGGAATTCATGGGGACCGGCGCGGATCTTGAAGATCTGCGCCAGCGTCGCCTCGGCGAAAGCGGAAGACATGCTCAGGATCGCCACCACCCACATCCAGAAGATCGCCCCCGGCCCGCCCAGCGTCAGCGCCACGGCCACGCCGATGATGTTGCCCGTGCCGACGCGGCTCGCGACGCCGATCGCGAACGCCTGATAGGGGCTGATGCCGGGCTGGTCGGCGGGACGGACCACCAGGCGCAAGGCAGCCCGGATGCCCAGTAGCTGGACGAGACCGGTGCGCAGGGTGAAGACGACGCCCGCGCCCACCAGGAGGTAGATGAGCAGATGATTCCAGAGAATGGCGTTGATGCCGATGATGCTGCGGTGCAGGGCCTCGTTCATGGGAAACCTGTGATGTGGGACGGGGAAGCGGCGTCGGCCGGTACGGGCATGGCGGACGCGCGGAGCGAATGCGGCAAGCGGCGTATTGTGTCGATGATCGGGGGGATGTACGCACTCGCATCGGAAAATGCGACGCATCTTGCGAGCGCCGGTCCGCTTCGGTCCGCTTCGGCTGGCGGCGACTGGCGGCGACTGGCGGCGACTGGCAGCGACTGGCAGCGACTGGCAGCGACTGGCGGCGGCCTGCTGCGGCCTGCCGCGGCGCATCGTCGCCGGGCCGGTCACGAATGAGCCATGCGGGCAGCCAATGCGAGGATAATGCGGCCAGCGCTGCGGCATGAGCCGGCAGGCGAACGGGAGAAGAAGCGATGCTGCATCACATCGTCATGTGGAAATTGAAGGATCGGGCGGAGGGCCAGGAGAAGCGCGCGAATCTCGCGCAGATGTGCCGTCTGCTCGAAGGCTGCAGCGCGGTGGTGCCGGGAATCGGCCGGTTCGAGGTCGGGCAGGCCGCGCCGGGCCAGGGATCGACGTTCGATCTGGTGCTGTATTCGGCGTTCGAGGATGCGGCCGCGCTCGCGGCCTATCAGCAGCACCCGCAGCATGTGGCGGTGATCCCCTTCATACGCGCGGTGACCGAAGCGCGGCAGTGCGTCGACTACGTGCTCTGATGTCCTCCGCGCCGGCGCCTGGCGTGGGCAATGACACGCCTTTTCTCGACGCGCTCGGCGTCGAGGTGATCCGTGCCGATCAGACCGGCAGCGCGTTGCGCCTGCAGCTCGACGTCCGGCATTTCAACCGCTGGGAGGTGGCCCACGGCGGCGTCACGATGACGCTGCTGGACGCCGCGCTCGCGCTCGCCGCGCGGCATGCGGGCGCGATCGAGCGCAGCCTCGTCACGGTGGAGATGACCGTGTCCTTCATGCAGCCGGGGCGGGGTGAGCTGTGCGCGTTCGGCCGGGTGTTGCACCGGTCGTCGACGATGGCGTTCTGCGAGGGCGAGGTGACGGACGCGCAAGGCGCGCTGGTCGCCAAGGCGCTGGGCACGTTCAAGTACCTGCGCCGTTTGCCGGTCGGCCGGGACGTGACGACCGAACGGCGTTCGTAAAGTGCCTGCGGCGCAGCGAGCCGCGCCGCGGCACGGCGTCGCGTGCGGCGATGTGCCGGCGCGTTCTGCCGCGGAACGCTCAGGTGGACAGATCCGGCAGCGCGTAGGGCAGGCCCAGCACCGCCAATCGGGGGCCCGTCACGCTGCCGACGTGGATGCCCGCATCGGCCGTGAGCGACAGCTTCAGCTCCACCAGGCAATCGACGCCGCCGCCGGGAGCGGGCGCGGCGTTGACGACGTGACCGCACGGCTGCAGCGGGTCCGCCACGTCGAACACCTCGTCGCCCGCCTGCGCGGCCGCCGCGTGACCGAGCGTCGCGCGCCGCTTGATGGTGCCGCGATACTGGCTGCGCGCGACGATTTCCTGCCCCGGATAGCATCCCTTGCGGAAATTGACGCCGCCGATCGCCTCGAAATTGATCATCTGCGGCACGAACCGGTCCTGCGTCGCCGCGGTGATGCGCGGCTCGCCGCTCCGGACGTCGAGCCAGTCCCACAGCGCGGCGGGCATCGGGGCGAGCGTCCCGTCCAGAACCGGCAGCAGCGCGTCGAGCGCCGTGCGCGGCAACGCCCACAGATAGCGCACGTATCCGGCCGCGTCCGGCAGCCGGACGAGGGTTCCCGCGGCGCTTGCGCTGCGCCCGCGCACGTCGTCGGGCAGGGTGTCGAAATGCGCGCCCAGCACGTCGAGCAGCGTCACGGCGTCGTCCGCCCGGGCGCTCAGTCCGAGCAGCGCGAGCGTGGGCGTCGCGTCGGCGAGCTTGACCTTCGCCCGCAGCACGAACATCGACAGGCGTTTCTGGATGGCCTCGCGGATGTCGGCCGCCAGCACGAGGCGGACTCGCCCACCATCGGCCGGCTGGGCGGCGTCATCGCGCCAGTAGAGAAAGGACGCGATCAGACGCCCTTTGGGCGAGCACAGGCCACCGATCGCCGCGGCGTCGGCGCGCAGATGGGCCACGTCGGTCGTCAGTTGCTTGTGCAGGAAATCCGCGGCGTCGGCGCCGACGGCGTCGATGATGCCGAACTGGTCGAGCAGCGCATACGCGCCGCGTGGCGCGATCACCGCCGCGGCCTGCCTGGCGGCGTCGGCGAAAGCAGGGGAAAGCGTGGCAACCGGAACAAGGGGTGGGGAGGTCATCTGAGAGCCGTCGAGAGGGGGCGCGCCGCCGAATGCCTTATTATATTGGGTTCGCCGATCAACGTTGCAAGCTTGCTGGAAGCGCATGTCCGTTTTTACAAATCTGTTCAGCCGTATCCGGCGGGTCGTCGTGGTTCTTGCGGTCGTCGTTCTGGTGACGCTGGTGGCGGGCGGCGGCGCCTTCTACTTCTGGGCCAATCGGCCGATGACGCTGGCGCAAAAGGAGTTGGACGTGGCGATCCGTCCCCGCAGCTCGCTGCGCGCGGTCGCCTTGCAGTTGAACCACGCGGGGGTGCCCGTCAATCGCGTCCTGTTCGAGGTGCTGGCACGTTCCAAGCGATTGTCGACCGCGCTGAAATCCGGAAACTATGCGTTCGACAACGGTATCACCCCGTATCAGCTGTTGTTGAAGGTGGCGCGCGGGGACGTCAATCAATATGTCGCGACGATCATCGAAGGCTGGGACTTCGCGCGCATGCGTGGCGAGATCGATCAGAACCCGTCGCTGAAGCACGACACGGCGGCGATGAGCAGTGAACAATTGATGACGGCGATCGGCGCGCCGGGCATGCCGCCCGAAGGACGCTTTTTTCCGGACACCTATCTGTTTCCGGAGGGCACCAGCGATCTCGACATCTACCGTCGCGCGTATCGCGTCGCGCAGCAGCGGCTCGACGAGTTCTGGCAGGCACGTTCGCCGAACCTGCCGCCGGCGCTCGCGCAGCCGGTCGACGTGCTGATTCTCGCGTCCCTGGTCGAGAAGGAGACGGGCAGGTCGGCCGAACGCGCGCAGGTGGCGGCGGTCTTCGTGAACCGTCTGAAGATCGGCATGCCGCTGCAGACCGACCCGAGTGTCGTGTACGGGCTGGGCGCGGCGTTCTCGGGGCGACTGCGCAAGAAGGATCTGGCGACCGACACGCCGTACAATACCTATCTGCACACCGGCCTGCCGCCCACGCCGATCGCGTTGCCGGGGGCCGCCGCGCTGGAAGCGGCGACGCATCCCGCGCCGTCGCCGTCGTTGTACTTCGTGGCGCGGGGCGACGGCAGCAGCGAATTCTCCAGCACGCTGACCGAACATAATCGCGCAGTCGACAAATACCAGAGGGGCAAGTAATGCGTGCGCCAGGAAAATTCATCACCTTCGAAGGCATCGACGGCGCGGGCAAGACCACGCATCTCGACGCGTTTCGCGCGCGCCTGGAGGCGCGCCTGCAGGCCGAGAACCGGCAGGTGGTACTCACGCGAGAACCCGGCGGCACGCCGCTGGGCGAGACGCTGCGCGATGTGCTCCTGCACCAGCCGATGCATCTGGAGACCGAGGCGCTGCTGATGTTCGCCGCGCGGCGCGAGCATCTCGCGGCGGTGATCCAGCCGGCGCTGGAGCGCGGCGACTGGGTCCTGTGCGACCGTTTCACCGACGCGAGCTTCGCCTATCAGGGCGGCGGCCGGGGTCTGGCGCTCGACAAGCTCGAAGCGCTGGAGCGCTGGGTGCAGGGCAGTTTCACGCCGGATCTGACCGTGCTGTTCGACGTGCCCGTCGAAACGGCGCTCGCCCGGCGTCAGGCCGCGCGCGCGCCCGACCGCTTCGAGCGCGAATCGGCGGCGTTTTTCGAGCGGACCCGGGGCGAGTACCTGCGCCGCGCCGCGCAGTCGCCGCGGCGCTTCCGGGTGATCGACGCGAGCCGCGGCATCGACGCGATCCGCCGCGATCTCGAAGCCATCGTGACGGCCGCGTAATGGACCCGACGAGGAGCTCGACCCTGCGCCCGATCCCACGCAGGACGCCATCGACCGACGGCGCGGCGCCTGGTGCGCCGGCCGCACGCGCGCCGGGTTCCCGTGCCGACGGCGGCGCGGCCGCGCCCGGCACGACGTCCGCGCTTTATCCGTGGCAGCACGATGCCTGGCGGGCGCTCGGGGACCTGCGCGAGCGCTGGCCGCATGCCTTGCTGATTCACGGGCAGGCCGGCATCGGCAAGACCCGTTTCGCGCGGCAACTGGCGAAGGCCCTGCTGTGCGAAGGCGCGCAGGCCGACGCACGGCCTTGCGGCGCGTGCCTGGCCTGCCACTGGTTCGAGCAGGGCAATCATCCCGACCTGCGCGCCGTGTTTCCGGAAAACCTCGCCCCCGAACCGGTGGAAGGCGATGCCGGCGCCCCGGGCGCCGACGGCGCGGAAGGCGATGCCGCGGGCAAGCCGGGCGGCAGGACGGCAAGCAAGGCGCCCAGCAAGGAAATCAAGGTCGAGCAGGTGCGCTCGCTGCTTGAATTCTGCGGCATCGGCGCGCATCGCAGCGGGCGCCGCGTCGTGCTGCTGTATCCGGCCGAGGCGATGAACGCCGCGGCGTCGAACGCGCTGCTGAAAACGCTCGAGGAACCCCCCGAGGGAGTGGTGTTCCTGATCGTGACCTCGCGCATCGAGCGCTTGCTGCCGACGATCGTCAGCCGGTGCCGGCAATGGCCGCTGGGCACGCCGGCCGCCGCGCCGGCGGCGGCCTGGCTGAGCGCGCAGGGGGTGAGCGATGCGCCCGCGGTGCTTGCCCAGGCAGGCGGTGCCCCGCTCGCCGCGCTCGAGAGCGCGGGCGACGGCGACGGCGGCCAGCGGCATTTCGTGCTCACGCAACTCGCCGCGGGCGCGCGGTGCGATGCCTTCGCCTGCGGTGAAACCCTGCAGAAGGTGCCCGTGCCGCTGGTGCTGGGCTGGCTGCAGCGCTGGCTCTACGACCTGTTGAGCATGCGTCTGGCCGGCATCGTCCGCTACTATCCGAATCAGCACGCGGCGCTCGCGCGCTGCGTCGCCGCGGCCGATACCGTCGCGCTGGCCCGGATGAACCAGGAACTGGCCCGGCAGCGCGCGACCGAGCAGCATCCGCTCAACGCGCGGCTGATGTTCGAGGCGCTGTTCGTGCGTTACCGCGAACTTTTTTCCGATGCGGCGCCCGGTGCCGCCACCATTGCCGCCACTGCTACCACCGCCGCCGCCGCGTCCCGAGCCGGACGCGATCGGCCATGAGCGTCGCGCCCGACGGCGGTTGACGGCCCCGCCATGCCGCACGGGCCTGCGCCCGTGCGGGACACCGCCCGTTCTTTCGTCGTTTCCTCCTTATCCCTGAGAACATGGAATATCATTTTCGAGATGCCAGGCCGGAAGATCTGCCGGCCATCGTCGCCATCTACAATTCCACCGTGGCGTCGCGCGCGGTGACGGCGGACCTCGAGCCGGTGCCGGTCGCGAGCCGGGAAGCCTGGTTCGACGCGCATACGCCGCAACGCCGGCCGCTCTGGGTGGCGGAGCAGGCGGGCGAGCTGGCCGGCTGGCTGAGCCTGTCCGATTTCTACGGGCGTCCGGCCTATGCCGCCAGCGTCGAGGTGAGCATCTATCTGGCGGAGCATGCGCGTGGCCAGGGCCTCGGGCGCGCGTTTCTGGAGCGCGCCATCGCGCAGGCCCCGGCGCTCGGGGTGCGGACCCTGCTGGGTTTCATCTTCGGCCATAATGAGGCGAGCCGGGCCTTGTTCCGCAAGTACGGCTTCGACGATTGGGGGTTTCTGCCCCGGGTCGCGTCGCTGGATGGCGTCGAGCGCGATCTGGTGATCGTCGGGCGTCGTGTTTGAGAGGATGTGATGCGCCCGCGGGTTCACGTCGGCGGTCGGGACGTGGCCGGACCCCCATCCTCTTGCTGGAGACTTCTCACGTGTTTGTCGATTCGCATTGCCATATCAACCTTCCCGGACTGGGCGAACGCCTGCCCGAGCTGCTCGCGCGCATGCAGGCGCAGCAGGTCACGCACGCGTTGTGCGTCTGCGTCGATCTGGAGACGCTGCCGCAGGTGCTGGCCGTCGCCGACGCGTACGAGAACGTGTTCGCCTCGGTCGGCGTGCACCCCGACCATGAAAATGTCGAGGAGCCCGACGTCGACCGCCTGGTCGCGCTGTCCGCGCATCCGAAGGTGGTCGCGATCGGCGAGACGGGGCTCGACTATTATCGTCTCGACGGGCGCTCGCTCGAGCAGATGGAGTGGCAGCGGCAGCGTTTTCGCACGCACATCCGGGCCGCCCGGACAAGCGGCAAGCCGCTGATCATTCATACGCGCTCGGCGGCGGAGGATACGCTGCGGATCATGCGCGAGGAGGGCGCCGGGGAGATCGGCGGCGTCATGCACTGTTTCACCGAAAGCTGGGAGGTCGCCGAGGCCGCGCTGGCCCTGAACTTCCATATCTCGCTGTCGGGCATCGTCACCTTCAAGAACGCGCTGGCCCTGCAGGACGTCGCGCGACGGGTGCCGGACGCGCGTCTGCTGATCGAGACCGACTCGCCCTATCTGGCGCCGGTGCCGTACCGTGGCAAGACGAACGAGCCGTCGTACGTCGCCGACGTCGGCCGGTTCGTCGCCGCGCAGCGCGGCGTCACGCCCGAGGCATTGGGACGCGCCACGAGCGACAATTTCTTCCGCCTGTTCGCAAGCACCGCGGCGCCGGCGCCATAAGGCCCGCTGGCATCCGCGCCGGCGCGCCCGCAATCCCGCGTCCGTCATCCCTTCCCTGATTCATCCTTCGAGCGAGCCCTCCATGCATTCCAGTGTCAATGTTTCGTTTGCGACCAGGACGCCGTCGCGCCTCGCCGCTGCCGTCGCGGTCTGTTTTTCGGCCGTTCGGCCCGTGCGCCGAACGCGCGTCCCTGTCGCCGGCCCCGGCGCGGGCAGGGGGCTGTCGCGCTGGCTCGCCGCGGCCGGCGTCGCGATGACGGTGGCGGGCGTGTCTGCGCCGGCCGCTGCCGCGCCGCTCGACACGATGGTCAAGGCCGCGAAGTTCAATGACGTGTCCGCCGTGCGCAAGATGCTCGCGCGCGGCATCGACCCGAACGCCGTCGACGACCAGGGCATGCCGCTGCTGCTGCTGGCGGCACGCGAAAAGTCGAACGACGTCGCGCTGCTGCTGATGCAGGACAAGCGCACGGACGTCGACAAGCTCGATCCGGCCGGCGAGAACGCGATGATGCTGGCAGCCATCGCGCAGGACGCGCCGCTGGTCAAGGCGCTGATCGACAAGGGCGCCGAAGTCAACAAGAAGGGCTGGACGCCGTTGCACTACGCGGCCAGCATCGGCGACGACGAGATCGTGAAAATCCTGCTCGAGGCTTCCGCCTACATCGACGCCGCCTCGCCCAATGGCACGACGCCGTTGATGATGGCCGCGCGCGCCGGCCACGCGTCGACGATCAATCTGTTGCTCGAACAGGGTGCGGACCCGACGCTGAAGAATCAGATCGGCATGAGCGCGGTGGATTTCGCCAAACACTATAACGAGAAGGACGGCGTCGACGCACTGGCCGGCAAAACCGAGGCCTGGCAAGCCAGCCACGCGGCGGGCGCGAGCAGCGTACGCGCGCAATGAAACTGCTGGACATCGCCACGCGCATTGCCGAAGCCCCGTTGAACTCCTGGCCGGGCGTGCTGGCGCTGACGATCGTGATGCTGCTCTTCGCGTTGTCGAGCCACCGGATCGGTTCGAAGCTTTTTCAGCGGCTCACGCGCCCCTACCTGACGCTGGGGATGGTGGTGCGGTACGTCGACCGCCCCGCGCAGCTCGCGGTCACGACCCTGTTGCTGCAGCTGGTCTGGTGGAACGCGGCCGACGATCTGATGCTGATCAACCCGCTGCGGCGGCTCTCGGGGCTGATCCTGATCGGCAGCCTGACGTGGCTGGCGGTGCGCAGCGTCGCGGCGCTCGTGCAGGGCGTGGTGCTCCTCAATCCGCTGGATACGGAGGACAACCTGCGCACCCGCGCGCTGCATACGCAGGTGCATGTGCTGGGCCGCTGCGTGATGGGCACGATCGTCGTGGTCGGCATCGGCGCGATGCTGATGACGATACCGAACGTGCGCCAGATCGGCACCAGCCTGCTGGCCTCGGCCGGCGTCGCCGGCCTGGTCGCCGGTATCGCGGCGCGGCCGGTCCTCGGCAATCTGATCGCCGGCCTGCAGATCGCCATCTCGCAGCCGGTGCGCATCGACGACGTGGTCGTCGTCCAGGGCGAATGGGGACGGGTCGAGGCGATCACGGGTAGTTACATCGCCATACGGATCTGGGACCAGCGCCGGCTCATCGTGCCGCTGCAGTGGTTCATCGAGAATTCCTTCCAGAACTGGACGCGCAACAGTGCCGAGATCATCGGCACCGTCTTCCTCTGGGTCGACTTCCGGCTGCCCCTCGCGCCGGTGCGGCAGGAACTGGTGCGTCTGTGCGAAGCGGCGTCCGAGTGGGACCGGCGCGTGCAGGTGCTGCAGGTCACCGACACCAGCGAACGCGCGATGCAGTTGCGGGTGCTCGTCAGTTCGCCGGACTCGCCGCGCAACTTCGATCTGCGCTGCAAGGTACGCGAAGGCCTGCTCGATTTCATCCAGCGGGAGTTTCCGGATTGCCTGCCGCGCGATCGGGCCGAGTGGCACACGCCCGGCGCGACGGCGACGAATGGGCCGGCAAACGCGCCGACGGGGGAGGGCGGCGCTTCCCCTGCGTCCGGCCAGACGGTGCCGCCGTTCGCCCCTCCCGGGTATGAGACCGATCTTGGGGCCCCGTCCACGGCCGTCTCCCGGATGTCGAGCCTGCCGCCTGCGCCGCAGGGCTGAAGCCCGAAATGCGTGCGTCGGACATGACCGGCCCGTCTGGGTAGCGGGGTAGCGGGGTAGCCGGATGGCGAGGTAGCCGGGCATCCAGGCACCGGCGTATCGAGGCGTCCACCCGTCCGGCAGATGGTGCCCGGCACGCGCCACGGACCCATTGCGGGGGAGGCCGCCCACGGCGCGCCATCGCGGCGACGGGCGTGCTTGGTGTATTATGGACAATCGTTTCAGCACCATCCATCACCCGGCGTGGCTGGCATCCTGGCACGCACCCGACCATGCCCGCCGTCTCCGCAGGACCGCGACGGTGGTGCGCGTCGGGGCGCGGCCCCGTCGGTCCCGCGACGCACCGCGCCTGCGCCCATCCGGTTGCCCCGGGCCCCGGGGTTGTCCGGAATCCGGCGCGGTCCCAACAAGGATCCCTGTCAACCAATGAGTCGTCTTGTCGTTGTCTCCAATCGTGTCGCCACGCCCACCGAAAGCAAGGGTTCCGCCGGGGGTCTCGCCGTCGGCGTCTTCGGCGCGCTCAAGGACACGGGAGGTGTCTGGTTCGGCTGGAGCGGCGAGATCGTCGGCGAGGGCACGGCCAATGCGGGTCCCGAAATCGTCCACGACGGCGCCGTGACGTTCGCCACCGTCGGTCTGTCCCGGCGCGATTACGACCAGTACTACCGGGGTTTCTCGAATGCGATGCTGTGGCCGGTGTTCCATTACCGGAACGACCTGGCGCGCTACGACCGGCAGGAATATGCCGGGTACCGCCGGGTCAACGCCTGGCTGGCGCAGCGACTGCTGCCGCTGCTCAAGCCCGACGACGTCATCTGGGTGCACGACTACCACCTGATCCCGTTCGCCGAGGCGCTGCGGCTGGCGGGGGTGAAGAACCGCATCGGTTTTTTCCTGCATATTCCGTTTCCCGCCCCGCAGGTGCTGCTGAACATCCCGCCCCACGACGAACTGATGAAGTCGCTGTGCTGCTACGACGTGGTGGGCTTTCAGACCGAATCGGACCGGGTCGCGTTCGGGGACTACATCGTGCGGCAGGCACATGGCACCGTCTCCAGGGACGGCCGGGCCGTCGAGGCCTACGGCCGTTCATTGCGCGCGGGCGTGTACCGGATCGGGGTGTTCCCCGACGATATCGCCGCGCAGGCGAAACGCTTCGAGACGCGCAAGGACGTGCGCGAACTGAAGGCCACCCTGAAGGACCGCAAGCTCATCATGAGCGTCGACCGCCTCGACTACTCCAAGGGCATCGCCGAGCGGTTCCGCGCGTTCGAGCGGCTGCTGGAGACCACGCCGGAACTGCAGGGCGCCGTGTCGCTGGTGCAGGTCGCGCCACCCACGCGTGCCGATGTGCAGACCTATCAGCACATCCGTCAGAATCTGGAGTATGAAGCGGGACGCATCAACGGTCGTTTTTCCGGGCTCGACTGGACGCCGATCCGCTATCTGAACCGGCGTTACGACCGATGGGTGCTGATGTCGCTGTTCCGGGCGTCGCAGGTCGGTTTCGTCACGCCGCTGCGCGACGGCATGAACCTGGTCGCGAAGGAATACGTCGCGGCCCAGGATCCGGATGACCCCGGTGTGCTCGTCCTGTCCCGCTTCGCGGGTGCCGCGGCTGAACTCGACGCCGCGCTGATTGTCAATCCGCACGATATCCTCGATATGGCCGAGGCGCTGCAACGGGCATTGACGATGCCGCTCGATGAACGGCAGGATCGTCACCGTCAGATGTTGGTCGCACTGCGCAAGAACGACCTCGGTGTATGGCGCGACACGTTTCTCGCGGACCTGCGCGCCGTGCGCCCCGGCATGCCCTAGGTCGGTGCTGCCCCGGCGCGCCCTGCGTGCGTGCTCTGCTGGGCGTCTGCCGGCGGGCCGGTGCGCCGGAGCGAAAAGAGCGCCGTCGGCGCGACGCCGTCGCGCGCCTTGCGCCGCCAGGACCGTATGCTCCCTCCCTTTCGTCATCACGTTGAAGAACATGGCACAGCAAGTGCGGCACCATAGCATGCAGGGCAGTACGGCGCGTGACGGCACGGCCGGCGGCCGCCCGGTCGGCAGTGGCAGGAACGGCGGCAGGACGGCGCCGCTGCGGGTTTCAAGGAGAGCGTCATGAGAATCGCACAGATCGCGCCGTTGACCGAGTCGGTCCCCCCGACCATGTACGGCGGGACCGAGCGGATCGTTTCCTATACGACCGAGGCGCTGGTCGAACTGGGACACGACGTGACGCTGTTCGCCACCGGCGATTCGATCACCAGTGCCAGACTGGAAGCGGCCTGGCCGCGCGCGTTGCGGCGGGACCCCTGCATCCGCGATCCGATCGCGCCGCACATGCTGATGCTCGAGCGTGTCCGGCAGATGGCGGGCGATTTCGACGTGCTGCATTCGCACCTGCATTTCTATCCGTTCTCGATTTTCAAGCGCCAGGAAACGCCATTCGTCACCACGCTGCACGGCCGGCTCGACCTGCCCGAGCACCAGAGCCTGTACGGCGCGTTCGAGGATCTCTCGCTGATCTCGTTGTCCAACGCGCAGCGCCGTTACCTTCCGAATGCCCACTGGGTCGGCAACGTGCCGTACGGCCTGCCGGAAAATCTGTATCGGCCATATGGCGGCGCGCCGTCGTATCTTGCCTTCCTCGGCCGCATCTCGCCGGAAAAGCGGGTCGACCGCGCGATCGCGATCGCCGCCCGGTGCGGTATGCGGATCCGCATTGCGGCGAAGATCGACCTTGCCGACAAGGTGTATTTCGATACGGAAATCGCGCCGCTGCTGCGTTTGCCGCATGTCGAGTACATCGGGGAGATCCGCGACAGCCAGAAGGCCGAGTTCCTGTCGGGCGCGCATGCGCTGCTGTGTCCGATCGACTGGCCGGAACCGTTCGGGCTGGCCATGCTCGAAGCCATGGCGTGCGGCACGCCCGTCATCGCCTTCAAGCGCGGCGCGGTGGCCGAGGTGATCAGCGACGGCGTGACCGGGTTCGTCGTCGAGGACGAGATCGGTGCGATCGCGGCGGTGAGCCGGCTGGAAAATCTCTCGCGACCGGCGATCCGGCGGCACTTCGAGGAGCACTACACCGCCAGGCGGATGGCCAACGACTATGTCGACGTCTACCAGCGTGTGCTGCGCGCCCAGCGTAAATCGCAGTTGCGCCTGGTGACCGACTAGGCGCCGGCCGTAAACGACTGCGGCCACCACGCCCGGAGGCGAGGTGGCCGCGGCTTGCCGCTTGGATCACGCATTGCCCCGCTCTCGCGGGACGGGCGGCGCGTGCTGCGCCGCCCGTCGGGCAATTACAGGCTATCGAGGCGATTGACCTTCGTGCCTTCCAGCGTCAGGTTGGCCATCAGGCCGCCGTTGCTCAGCACGAACGCTTCCACCGGGGAACGGACGCTGTTCGAGTCGATCGCGCCGTTCGCGCCGATCTTCAGCACGGCCACCGAGGCGTCGCCGCCAACCGACCAGCCCTTGACGCTGCGGAACTTGTCGAGCGCGTCCTGCGTCATGAAGAGAATGATGATGGCCTTGGATTGCGCGCCGATCTGCAGACCGACCGATGCCGACGTCGTGCTGTAGTAGCCCATCGTGCGGCCACCCACGCGCAGGGCGCCTTCGCCATATTGTCCGCCCACCACGAAGCCCGCTGCCAGCACCGACGGGAACACCAGCACGCCGGTGGCCTTCGATACCAGCTCACGCGAACCCGGCGCTGCGACATACAGACGCGACAGCGCCTGATCGACATTGGAGTTGATGCCGTTGCGCTTCGACATCACCGACGAGTCGTTGTCGCTCGACGACGTTGCCGTGGTCGTGCAGCCTGCCAGCGAAAGCGTTGCGGCGGCGATGATCGTACCCATTTTCAAGGCGATGTTCATTTTCTTCATGGTTAGCTACTCCGTTGCTGTGATTATTAAAAGGTATTGCAGCGCAAAGCAGGGATACGGGACGCAGCGGTACTGCTAGCCCAACTGCCGCAGGACGGCATCCGCATCCGCGTAGTCCTGCTCGGGCAGGCCGTTCAACACCGTCACCACCTCATTGCTGGCACCGCTCGCCGTGGCCGCCGCGACGACCCCGTCCTTGTTGGCCGGATAGGCAACGCCGGCCAGGGCCGTCTGCATGTCTGCCGATATCGAATCGGGACTGCCTTGTCCGTCCGGGTGCAACGTGGTCGCCATGCGGTCACTCCTCTAAGCGGGTTGTCGAATGCGCTGGCTTGTTGCTGCCGCAAGTTTTACCAGCTTTTCGGTTTCCCACCTAGCAATGCAAATGTCGTGCCTATCCACATGGTGTCTTGAAAGGACCGGTTTCAGGTGGCAAGTCAACTGGGCGAGTCCGGTCAATTCGGCGACGAGATGGAAAATTTTGCCGGTTTTTGCCGGGTATCCGGCGTGCGCACGGGACGGATCGCGGTGGTGACATGCCCGGTTCATCAAGGGTTCACGGGTTTTCCGCCACGTGCATGGAAATTGCCGTCCAGCCGCTTGCACCTGGCGTCGGTAAGATCGAAAGCTGCCGGGAAGAGGCGTTGCAACCGTTGCCCGCAGGCAACTAAACTACTCTGTCCAGTTTTCCTTTCTCTTTGGTAAAATTTCCACCATTCCGTGGTGGTCGGACCGTTTCTCCCGAATCGGGACGGGCACGCGCCCACCTGTCGCCCGCCGTATAGCATTGAGATCCATGGCCATTCAAGATAATCACGTGTCGCAGGACGCGGACAACAACGGCGCGTTCGGCGCTGCCAATGAGCGCCACCTGCATGTGCACGTTCATATGCATGATAACGAAACCGACGGTAAGCGCGACGCGGGGCTGGTCGATGCGAACGGCCGCCGTACCGGTACGGGAAAGGACGGCAAGGACAGGAACGACGCGGCAGGGGACGGCAAGGACAGCAAAGACGACGAGGACGGCAAGGACGACAAGGACGGCAAGGACGACAAGGACGACAAGGACGACAAGGGGAAAGAGCAGGACGGCAAGGATGACAAGGACGGGAAGCGCAAGAGCCCGGGCAAGAAGCCGTTGATCATCCTGGCCATCATCGTGCTGCTGATCGCCATCGTCGCCATCTTCTTCTGGTTCAGCACGCGCAATCAGGAAAGTACCGACGACGCCTTCACCGACGGGAATGCCGCGACGATCGCGCCGAAAGTCTCGGGGTACGTCACGAAACTGGCCGTCAACGACAACCAGCGCGTCAAGCAGGGCGATCTGCTGGTGGAGATCGATCCGCGCGACTACGCGGCCCGGCGCGATGAAGCCGTCGCCCAGGTCGGTCTGGCGCAAAGCCAGCTGCACCAGGCGGAGGTCCAGTACGATCTGGCCAAGGTCCAGTATCCGGCGCAACTCTCCCAGGCGCGCGCGCAGGTGTCCAGCGCACAGGCGAACCTGACGAACGCGAACGCCGCGTACCAGCGGCAACATGGCGTCGACCCGCGCGCCACGTCGCAGCAAAGCATCGACCAGTCGACGGCCCAGCAGCGTTCGGCCCGCGCCGACGTCGCAAACGCCCAGGCACAGGCCAGTGTCGCGGCGCAGGTGCCGTTGCAGCTGCGCCGCGCCGCGGCCGATGTCGAAGCGCGCCGCCAGCAGGTCGAGCAGGCGCAGGCCCAGCTCGCGCAGGCGGAGCTGAACCTGTCGTACACGCAACTGCGCGCGCCGTATGACGGTTACGTCACGAAGCGCAACGTGCAGCTGGGCAGCCTGGTGCAGGCGGGCACGTCGCTGTTCTCGCTGGTGTCGCCGATGATCTGGGTGACGGCGAATTTCAAGGAGTCGCAGCTGACCAGGATGCATCCGGGCGACAAGGTGGCGATCGAGGTCGACGCCTACCCGGATCTGAAACTGAGCGGTCATGTCGACAGCGTGCAGCAGGGCACCGGCTCGCGCTTCTCGGCGTTTCCGGCGGAAAACGCGACCGGCAACTACGTGAAGATCGTGCAACGGATTCCGGTGAAGATCGTCATCGATCACGGGCTGGATCCGAACCGGCCGCTGCCGCTCGGCATGTCGGTCACGCCGAAGGTCACGCTGCAATGAGCAGCCATGACCCGAACTGGCGTCCCAGCGTCAATCCCTGGGTCGTCGCGATCGTCGTCACGCTCGCGGTCTTCATGGAGATCCTCGACACCACCATCGTCAACGTGGCGCTGCCCCACGTGGCGGGGACGCTGTCGTCGAGCTATGACGAATCCACCTGGGTACTGACGTCGTACCTGGTCGCCAACGGCATCGCGTTGCCGATCTCGGCCTTTCTGACCCGGTTGATCGGACGCAAGCGCTACTTCCTGGTGTGCATCGGCATGTTCACCGTCTGCTCGCTGCTGTGCGGGATCGCGACCGAATTGTGGCAACTGATCCTGTTTCGCATCATGCAGGGCTTTTTCGGCGGCGGGCTGCAGCCGGTGCAGCAGTCGGTGCTGCTCGATTATTTCGCGCCGAAGGACCGTGGCCGCGCGTTCGGCCTGTCGTCGATCGCGATCATCGTCGCCCCGGTCATCGGACCGACGCTGGGCGGCTGGATCACCGACAACTACAGCTGGCGCTGGGTGTTCCTGATCAACGTGCCGGTCGGCATCCTGACCACGCTGGCCGTCGCCCATCTGCTCGAGGATCCGCCCTGGGAAGGCAGGGCGAAAAAGGGCTCGCTGACGATCGACTACGTCGGCATCGGTCTGATCGCGCTCGGTCTGGGCTGCCTGCAGATGGTGATGGACCGGGGCGAGGACGACGACTGGTTCAGTTCGTCGTTCATCCGGCTGTTCACGGTACTGACCGTGACCGGTCTGGTGGGGGCGGTGTACTGGCTGCTCTATACGAAGAAACCGGTGGTCGACCTGCGGGTGCTGAAGGACCGTACCTTCGCCGCGGCCAGCGTGCTGATGTCCGGCATGGCGCTGATCCTCTATGCCAGCTCGGTGCTGATCCCGCAGCTGGCACAGCAGCAACTGGGCTATACGGCGACATTGTCGGGCCTGGTACTGTCGCCGGGTGCGATTCTGATCGTGCTGTCGATCCCGCTGGTGCTGAAGCTGATGCCGGTGGTGGAGACGCGCTATCTGATCCTGACCGGCTTCGCGATCATGGCCTGCGGCTTTTTCTATTCGTCGAACCTCGTGCCCGGCATCGATTTCAAGACGCTGGTCTGGATGCGCAGTTCACAGTCGCTGGGCCTGGGATTCCTGTTCGTGCCGCTCACGACCATTGCCTTCATCTCGCTGCCGCAGCGGCTCAACGCGGACGCCTCGGCGCTGTTCACGATGTTTCGCAACGTCGCCGGGTCGATCGGCATTTCGCTCGCGACGGCCGGCGTGACCGAGCGCACCCAGGTGCACAGCGCGCATCTGGTGCGCAATCTGACCCCCCTCAACGAACCGTACAACCAGACGGTTCAGCAATGGACCGATGCGATCCACAACTTTTCGCTGAGCACGGGCGACGCGGGCGCCGCGGCGACTGGTCAGATGTACCAGACGCTGCTGTCCCAGTCGCGCGTGCTCGCGTACTCGGACATGTTCTCCGCCTGCGCGATCCTTGCCCTCGTGATGATTCCTTTTTGCTTCCTGCTCACTTCCGTGAAGAGCTCGGGCAATGCCGGAGCCCATTGACATGCCTGTTCCGTTTTTCTCGCGCCGCAGCGGCGCGCCGCTCGGGCCGCTTGCCCCACGCCTTGCCGGCCGACGTGCGCTGCCGCCTCTCCTGGACGCGCTCGCTACGCTGGGCGCGGCGCTGGCGCTCGCCGGTTGCACGCTCGGGCCGGACTATGTCGCGCCCCAGGCCGCGACGCCCGCCGGCTACAACGACCTGCCGCGCACCGGCGACGACATCGCGTCCCGGCCGCAGGCGGCCGAACCGGACCCCGCCTGGTGGCGCGCGTTCGACGATCCCCAGCTCGACAGCCTGATCGCCCGCGCGATCGCCGGCAATCTCTCGTTGCAGCAGGCGGTGCTGCGCATCGCCGCCGCGCGCGAGCAGGTGGTGCAATCCGTCGCGGCCGGCATTCCCACGATCAGCGCCAATGCCAGCGCCAAACGCCAGCAGCTCGGGGTGCAGGGCATCCTGGATGCCTCGCACGTGAGCGCCGGCACGCTGGACGCGGCCAGTCCGGGCGCCGGCTCGGCGCTGGGCGTCCTGACCGATCCGGTGAATCTGTACCAGGGCAGCTTCGATGCGTCCTGGGAACTGGACCTCTTCGGCCGGGTGCGCCGCTCGGTCGAATCGTCGCAGGCCGCCGCCCGCGAGGACGTGGAGAACCGCAACGACGCGCTGGTCTCGCTCGAAGCCGAGGTGGCCCGTGCGTATGTGCAACTGCGCGGCGCGCAACTGGTCGCGCGCACCATCAACGAACAGATCAAGGTCGCCCAGGATTCGGTCGACCTGACGCGCGAGCGCAGCCGTCACGGTCTGTCGCCCCAGGTCGACGTCGAGAACGCGTCCGCGCAGCTGGGGTCGCTGCGGGCGCAACTGCCGCAGTACGAGGCGCAGACGGTGCAGGCGATGAACGGCCTCGCGGTGCTGCTGGGCCAGGCGCCGGGCAGTCTCGACGCCGAATTGTCCCCGGCGCGGCCGATGCCGGCGCTGCCCGCGGCCATCCCGGTCGGCGTGCCGTCGACGCTCGCGCGGCGGCGTCCGGACGTGCGGCAGGCCGAGGCCTCGCTGCACGCGGCGACGGCGAACATCGGCGTCTCGGTGGCGAGTCTGTTCCCGAGCGTCTCGCTCACCGGGCAATTCGGTCTGCGCAACACCCAGGCGAGCTATCTCACCCGCTGGGCCAGCCATTTCTATTCATTCGGGCCGAGCGTGTCGGTGCCGATTTTCGAAGGCGG
>JBPBQT010000258.1:0-17744 GCA_050955065.1 Janthinobacterium lividum
GTTTCCCATCGCGACGTTTCCAGCCGGGCGCCGACCCGGGGAAATGTCGCGGCGCCTCGTCGCGGCATCCGGCTAGACGATCGATGCACTGTCGATGGTGTGACGCGCGAGTACCTCGGCGTCGGGTGAGAAGCCCAGTCCCGGAACATCGGGCAGGGTCAGTGTCGGACCGCAGACCTGCGGCGCGTGCAGCGCCCGCGGCCATTGCAGCCAGGGAATCTCCAGCGCGACGTCGTCGGGCAGCGTCGCGACGATATGGGCGCTCGCCAGCAGGCCCGCGCCGTAGTAGAAGCAGTGCGGCACGACCCGCACGCCGTGCTCGCCGGCCAGCCGGATCACGTCGCGCATGCCGGTGATACCGCCGATCTTCGCCACGCTGGGTTGCGCGACGTCGATCGCGCCGCGCTGGAAGTGCTGCAGAAAACCCTGGACGCCCGAGGCGTTCTCGCCGGCCGCGATCGGGATGCCGAGCGGCCTGCCCGACGCCCGCACCCGCGCCAGCGCGTCGAGATCGTCGGGCGGCCAGACCGGCTCCTCGACCCAGCCCAGCGACAGGCCGGCGAAGCCGGCGACCTCGCGCCCGGCCTGCGCGGCCGGCCAGGGACAATTCACGTCGACCATCAACGCGACGTCGTCCGGCAGCGCCGCGCGCGCCGCCGCCACCGCCGCGCGCGTGGTTTCGTGGAGCTTCAGCGCCTGGAACCCCGCCGCATGCGCGCGCCTGACCTGATACGCGACCTCGGCCGGATCGTTGTCGTAGCTCACCAGGCTCGCGTAGACGTCGACCGTGTCGCGCGTCGCGCCCAGCAGCCGGTGCAGCGGCAACCGCACCGCCTGGGCACACAGGTCCCAGAGGGCGGTGTCGATCGCCGACAGCGCATACAGCACAGGCCCGGTACGGCCGAACGCATGGAACGCCTGCTGCGCCGCCTGCATCGTCGCGGCGAAGCTGGACGGGTCGGGACCGACCTCGGCGCCAATGAAGAACCGCCCGACCGGCCCGACCAGCGCGGCGAACGTCACCGGGTTCACCAGATGGCCGAAAGCCTCGCCCCAGCCGGTCGCGCCGTCGTCGGTGGTCAGCCTGACCAGCAGCGTCTCCATGCGCAGCAGGCTGCGCGAGGCGGCGTTGTAGGCATCGACGGGCGCATCTACCACCGTGGCCGGGGTGAGCGCGGCCGCGCTGCTTCGTGGCCGCCGCCCTGCATCGAACGGCAGCGCGACGCGGAAGATATCGATGCGGGTAATGCGCAAAAGGGTTCTCCGGATGGAGGGGGTTCGGGCCGGTCGCGCACGCCGGGCCGCCGATGCGCGCCGGGGTCGCCGGACGAAGGGAAAATCAGGTCACCGGCGCCGGATTGAACAGTACGAGCGCGTTGTGCAGCTTGAGTTTTTCCGCGCAGGTCTGCCGCCGTCCGCTCGCGACCTCGAGCATCAGCCGGAACAGTTCCCAGCCGACGTCCTCGATGCTGGCCTCGCCGGTGGCGATGGTGCCGGCGTTGACGTCCATCAGGTCGTGCCAGCGGCGCGCCAGGTCGGACCGGGTCGCCACCTTGATCACCGGCACCTCGGCCAGGCTGTACGGCGTGCCGCGCCCGGTGGTGAAGACATGCAGGTTGATGCCCGCGGCCAGCTGCAGCGTGCCGCAGATGAAATCGCTGGCCGGCGTGGCCGCGTAGATCAGGCCCTTCTGCCGCACCTTCTCGCCGGGCGCGATCACCCCGGAAATCGCCGAGTTGCCCGACTTGATGATCGAGCCCATCGCCTTCTCGACGATGTTCGACAGGCCGCCCTTCTTGTTGCCCGGCGTCGTGTTGGCGCTGCGGTCGGCGCTGCCGCGCTGCAGATACGCGTCGTACCAGCGCATCTCGCGGATGATCGCCTCGGCCACTTCCGGCGTCGCCGCGCGGCGCGTCAGCTGATCGACGCCGTCGCGCACCTCGGTCACCTCGGAGAACATCACGGTCGCCCCGGCGCGCACCAGCAGGTCGGTCGCGAAGCCCACGGCGGGGTTCGCGGTCAGGCCCGAGAACGCGTCGCTGCCGCCGCACTGCACGCCGATCACCAGGTCCGCCGCGGGGCAGGTCTCGCGGCGCCGGTCGTTCAGGCGTTCGAGATGCGACGCGGCCATTCTCATGATCGATTCGATCATCGACTGGAAACCGACATGCTCGTCGTCCTGCAGCACCACCACGTCGCCGTTCGGCGCCGATCCAGCGCTGCCCACGTCGCCGATATCGGCGATGTCGTCCGAACCGACGGCGATCGGAATCGTTCCGGGCGGCATCAGGCGCTCGGGCTGCAGCTTCTCGCAGCCCAGGCTCACCATCATCACCTCGCCGCCGAAGTTCGGGTTCAGGCTGATGTTGCGCACCGTGCGGATCGGGATGATCGCGTCGGGCGCGTCGATCGCGACGCCGCAGCCATAGGTGTGTCCCAGGCCCACGACGTCGTCGACGTGCGGATAGCGCGGCAGCAGCTCGGCCTTGATGCGCGTCACCGCGTGCTCGACGATATCGGCCACGCACTGCACGGTGGTGGTGATCGCGAGAATGTTGCGCGACCCCACCGACCCGTCCGCGTTGCGATATCCCTCGAAGGTGAAGCCTTCGAGCGGCGGCATCTCGGGCGCGCGCACCGTCGCGATCGGCAGCCCCTCCAGTCCGGGCGGCTCGGGCATCCGGATCACATGCTCGTTGACCCAGCTGCCCCTGGGCAACGCCTGCAGCGCATAGCCGATGACGACGTTGTAGCGGATGACTTCGGCGCCCGCCGCGAGATCCGTCAGCGCGACCTTGTGGCCTTGCGGCACGCGCTCGCGCAGCGTCAGACCGTCGGCGAAGACCGCGCCTTCGGACAGGCCGCCGTCGTTGACGACGATCGCGACGTTGTCCTGGGGGTGGACGCGGATGTAGAGCGCGGAGGTGGCCATTTCAATCGATCCCATAAGCCGCAAGGACGGCAGATACCATGTCTTTATTCATACGTCATCCTACAACAATGATCTGTGACACGATGCCGGTGATTACCCTTAAACCTCCTGTACACGAGGAATAATCGATTGATCTCGGTCATTTCATGTCATACGATGACCTATAATTTAAATCCCTCGATGCAGCCGCCCTGGAGCCAGATCATGACGACACCGCAAGAACTGAAGCAAATCGTATCCGAAGGCCTGCTGTCCTTCCCCATCACGGATTTCGACGCCCAGGGCGACTTTCGTGCCGACACCTATGCCGAACGCCTCGAATGGCTGGCGCCGTACGGCGCGACCGCGCTGTTCGCCGCGGGCGGCACCGGGGAATTCTTCTCGCTGACGAAGAGCGACTATTCGAACGTCATCCGCACCGCCACCGAGACCTGCAAGGGCAAGGTGCCGATCCTCGCCGGCGCGGGCGGCCCGACGCGCGTCGCGATCGAATACGCGCAGGAGGCCGAACGTCTTGGCGCGAAAGGCATCCTGCTGATGCCGCACTATCTCACCGAAGCGTCCCAGGACGGCATCGCCGCGCACGTCGAGCAGGTGTGCAGGGCCGTGAAGAACATCGGCGTGATCTTCTACAACCGCGCGAATTCGCGGCTCAACGCCGACTTCCTCGAGCAGCTCGCCGACCGTTGCCCGAACCTGATCGGCTTCAAGGACGGCGTGGGCGACATCGAGAGCATCGTGACGATCCGGCGTCGCCTGGGCGACCGTTTCTCCTATCTGGGCGGCCTGCCCACCGCCGAAGTCTACGCCGCGGCCTACAAGGCGCTCGGCGTGCCGGTGTACTCGTCGGCCGTGTTCAATTTCATCCCGAAGACCGCGATGGACTTCTACCGGGCGATCGCCGCCGACGACCATGTCACCGTCTGCAAGCTGATCGACGACTTCTTCCTGCCGTATCTGGAGATCCGCAACCGCCGCGCCGGCTACGCGGTGAGCATCGTCAAGGCGGGCGCCCGGCTCGTCGGCCACGACGCCGGCCCGGTGCGCGCGCCGCTGACCGACCTGAACGACGAGGAAGTCGCGCAGCTCGACGTGCTGATCAGGAAGCTCGGCTCGCAGGCGAACGTCTGAACGGCGGCGGCGGCGAGGCGGGCGCCGCGGCGCGTCCGTTTCACGCCATCGCGTCGCCCCGCTGTCCCCGCACCCCTTCCGCGTTCTTCTCCCTGCCAGGCGGCTCCGGAAGCTGCCGCGCGTGAACGCGCCACGCGCCACCGAGTGACTGGAATCGATCATGGAAATCAGCCGTACCGCGAGCGTCGTCCACGCCGCCAAACGCACGAACGTCCGCTACGGCATCCTGCTGATGATCTTCATCATCACGACGTTCAACTACGCGGACCGCGCCACGCTCTCGGTCACCGGCACCGCGATGCGCGCCGAACTCGGTTTCAACGCGATCCAGATGGGCTACATCTTCTCGGCGTTCAGCTGGGCGTACGTGCTGGCGCAATTGCCCAGCGGCTCGCTGCTCGACCGCTTCGGCGCGCGGCGCGTCTATGCGGCAAGCATTTTCTTCTGGTCCTTCTTCACGCTGCTGCAGAGCACCGTCGGCACGATCGGCAGCGCCGCGAGCGCGGTGGCGAGTCTGTTCGCGCTGCGCTTCGCGATGGGCGCGGCCGAGGCGCCCGCGTTTCCGGCCAACGCCAAGGTGGTCGCGACCTGGTTTCCCACCGCCGAGCGCGGCACCGCGTCGGCGATCTTCAATTCCGCCCAGTATTTCGCCGCCGTGGTCTTCACGCCGTTGATGGCGTGGATCACCCATGCGTACGGCTGGCATCATGTGTATGTCGTGATGGGCATCATGGGCGCGGTTCTCGCCGTGACCTGGCTCGTGATCATGAAGAACCCGGCCGAGCATCCCGGCGTGAACCCGGCGGAACTCGCGCATATCGAGCAGGGCGGCGGCCTGGTCGCGCGGCGCGAGTCGACAAACGAGGCCGGGCGCGCATCCGGGCGCGATTCGGGACAGGACGCGAGCCGACGCGCTGCCGGCATCGGCACGGGCGCCGGCACCCATGCCGCAGCGCCCAGGGCGGGCGGCTGGTCCACCATCGGTCAGTTGCTGTCGAACCGCATGCTGCTGGGCGTCTACCTCGCCCAGTACTGCATCAACGTGCTCACCTATTTCTTCCTGACCTGGTTCCCGATCTACCTGATGCAGGCGCGCGGCATGACGATCCTGCACGCCGGGCTGGTCGCCTCGCTGCCGGCGATCTGCGGCTTCACCGGCGGCGTGCTGGGCGGTTTCTTCTCGGACACGCTGATCCGGCGCGGTCACTCGCTCACCGTGGCCCGCAAGGTGCCGATCGTCGGCGGCATGCTGCTGTCGGTGTCGATCATCGGCTGCAATTACGTCGACACCGACTGGATCGTCGTCGCCCTGATGTCGCTCGCCTTCTTCGGCAAGGGCATCGGCGCGCTCGGCTGGGCGGTGGTCGCGGACACGTCGCCGAAAGAGGCGATCGGGCTGTCGGGTTCGATCTTCAACATGTTCGGCAACGTCGCGGGCATCGTCACCCCGATCGTCATCGGCTATCTCGTCGCGACAACCGGCTCCTTCAACGGCGCACTGGTGTTCGTCGGCATCAATGCGCTGATCACGGTGTTCAGCTATCTCGTCATCGTGAAGGACATCAAGCGCGTGGAATTGCGGCCCGCTTTGCAGCCGGGGGGGTAGCGCGGAGTCGTAGCCCGGGGTTGCACAGCCAGCGCCGGGCCGCGCGTTTCCTTCATGCCACACGGTCGCGGATAACTGGACAGCACTTCTGCCTCGGCCTATACTAGGGTTAATACTTAGGGAATTCACCCTAGCTGTGTTGACCGCAGTCCTGACCGAGGTAAGACGATGTCCAGCATTCCCCGTCTTGATTCCGTTTCCCGCCCCTCCGCCTCTGCTTCCCCCCGCGCAACGTCCGGTTTCCGCGGCTTCCTGCGCAACGCCTGGGCCTCCTACGTGCGTCATGCGGAACTGCAGGTGATGCTGTCCTCCGGTTACAGCGAAGGCCTGTCGCGCCAGAACCGCGCGGACGGCAGCTTCACGCAACGCCGCGTCACGATTCCGCTGCGCTGATCCGGCACCGCGCTCGCGCGCCATCGCGGCTCGCCGCGCTTGTTCGCGAACATGCGGTACGGGATGAGGGATGGGACAGGTAACGCGTCCGGACGTTCCCCACATCCTGGAAATCGGTTCGGAAAGTACCTCGCACGTTACCTCGGCAATCAGCCTGGAAGTCGGTTCGGCCAGTCGTCAGACAACGTTATAATGAACGTGTCGTTCGTCTCGCCACACACCGTATTCCGTCGCCATCCGCCGATCCGAGGAACGTTCCGATGACCGTCTCACTTTCTTCGTTCGTCGCGCCCCGCCGTGCCCGCAACCTCGCGGAATTCGTCGTCGACTGCGTGAACGAGCAGATCGCCTCGCAGGCATTGCGACCCGGCGACAAGCTGCCGACCGAATCCAAGCTGATGGTGGCGCTGGGCGTGAGCCGGACCGTCGTGCGCGAAGGCATCTCGCGGCTGCAGGCCGGCGGCGTCATCGAGACGCGGCACGGCATCGGCAGCTTCGTGCTGGAGCCTCGCCACGAGAAATTCGGCATCGACATGGTGCCCGCCACCACGCTGCGCGACCTGCTGTCCGTACTCGAGCTGCGCATCAGCCTCGAAACCGAATCCGCCGGACTTGCCGCGCAACGCGCGCAGCCCGGGGATGTCGCCCGGATGCGCGCCGCGCTCGACGCCATCGAAGCCACCAGCCATGACGGGGGCGATAGCGTGAAGGCGGATCTCCAGTTCCATATCTCGGTAGCCCGCGCGACCGGCAACCGCTATTTCGTCGACATCCTCACGCAGATGGGCACCGCGCTGATCCCGCGCGACCGCATCGACTCGGCGGGCATCGCGCATGCGGACCCGAAGGCGTACCTGGCGCTGGTCAATCTGGAGCACGAGAGCATTCTCGACGCCATCACGCGGCATGACGCCGACGGCGCGCGCGCGGCAATGCGCATGCACCTGTCGAACAGCCGGGAACGGTTGCGGAAGGCGAATCAGGAAGACCTGCACGCGGCGGAAACGCCGCGCTGACGCGACACGGGCGGCCCCCCTCCGGGCACCGCATGTTGCACGTTGCACGTTGCACGCCACACGCCACACGCCGTCCTCATTCTCCTTCGAACATCGCGCGGTTCTGCTCGAACGCCGCCATCTGGCGTTCGAACGCATCGTCGAGGTGCGCCTGCAGGGCCGCCTCCGCGGCGGCCGGGTCGTGCCGCTCCAGCGCGAGCAGGATGTCCTGGTGCTGCCGCAGCGTCACCTCCCCGACCACCGGGTCCCGCACCGTGACGTGGCGCACGCGATCGATCGGCGCGCGCACCAGCTCGACCAGCGACAGCACCTTCGGCAACTGCGCCGCCGCACCGACCTTCGCGTGGAAGGCGTTGTCGTAGGCGATCGCGGCGACCGCGTCCTTGAATTCGATCGCACGCCGGTGCGCGAGGTGGATGTCGCGAAGTTCCTGCAACGCCCGCGGTCCGATCACCGCCGCCGCGTGCCGGATGCCGGCCGTTTCCAGCACCTTGCGTATCAGCGCGCTCTCGACGAACTGTTCGCGCCTGACGGGGGCGACATAGGTACCCGACTGCGCGGCGATCAGGACGAGTTCGTCGCGCGCCAGACGTTGCAACGCCTCCCGTATGGGCGTGCGCGAGACGCCGAGCGTGTCGGCGATGACCCGCTCGTAGATCTGGTCGTCGGGCCGCAGCGCCATCGTGATGATCCTCTCGCGCAGCACGGTGTAGATCTGCGCGGAGAGGACCGAAGACCGATCGATGGCATGACCGGCGGGAAACAGACGGGCGATGAAGGCGTCCGGATCGTTCCGCTGTGACTTCATAGAGGCATTCGTTCGATGGATGGACCGCACGTCGACCCGGGGCATGGCGCCGGCGTGCACATCCCACATGGTAACGTCAAACGAATCCCCTACCCGCCAACGCCACGGCAGCCGCACTGCCGAGGCCGCAGGGTGGGGCCGGCATCCCGCCGGGGCCGGGCGGCCGGCCCCACCCTGCGGCACCCTGCGGCGCCATCACGTGATGGCGCTGATCTGCCAGGGCACGAATTCGTTCTGGCCGTAGCCATGCATTTCGCTGCGCGACGGCTGGCCCGAGGCGGTGTCCAGCAGCAGTTGGAACAACACGGCCCCGAGCGCCTCGATGGTCTGCGTGCCTTCGACGACTTCGCCGCAGTTCAGGTCCATGTCGTCCGACTGGCGTTGCCACAGGGCCGTGTTCGTCGCGAGCTTCACGGACGGCGACGGCGCGCAGCCGTACGCCGAGCCGCGCCCCGTGGTGAAGCAGATCAGGTTGGCGCCGCCCGCGACCTGCCCCGTCGCGGAGATCGGATCGTAGCCCGGCGTGTCCATGAAAACCAGTCCCCGCGCGCTCACCGGTTGCGCGTACTCGTAGACCTCCATCAGATTGGCCGAACCCGCCTTGGCGATGCCGCCCAGGGACTTTTCCAGCACGGTCGTCAAGCCGCCGGCCTTGTTGCCCGCCGAGGGATTGTTGTTCATCTGCGCGCCGTTGCGTTCGCAGTAGGCCTCCCACCATCGAATGCGCTCGACGAGCTTGCGCCCGATCTCCGGCGTGACCGCGCGGCGCGTCAGCAGATGCTCGGCGCCGTAGATTTCCGGCGTTTCCGACAGGATCGCCGTGCCGCCATGGCGCACCAGCAGATCGACCGCCGCGCCGAGGACCGGATTGGCCGTGATGCCCGAATAACCGTCCGAGCCGCCGCATTGCAGGCCGATGGTCAGATGTCGGGCGGACACGGTCTCGCGGCGCACGTCGTTGGCTTCCGGCAGCATCGACATGATCTGCTCGATGCCGGCGGCGATCGTCCGGGTCGTGCCGCCCGTGTCCTGGATCGTGAAGGCGCGCAGGCGCTCATGCTCGCTCAGACCCTGCGTCGACAGGATTTTCGCGATCTGGTTCGTCTCGCAGCCCAGGCCGATCACCAGCACCGCGGCGAAATTCGGATGACAGGCATAGCCCCCCAGCGTGCGTTGCAGCATCCGCAGGCCCTCGCCCTCCGGATCCACCGCGCACCCCACGCCGTGCGTCAGCGCCACGACGCCATCGATGTTCGGGAATCCGGCGAGCCGCTCCGGATGGATGTCGCGCCGGAAATGGTCGGCGATGGCCCGCGCGACGGTCGCCGAGCAGTTCACCGAAGTCAGGATGCCGATGTAATTGCGCGTCGCGACCTTGCCGTCGCGGCGCACGATGCCCTGAAACGTCGCCTGCTCGTGCTCGGGCAGGACCGCGATGTCGCGCGTGCCCTGGCTGAACGCATAATCCCGCACGAAGTCGCCCATCGCCAGGTTGTGGGTATGCACATGCTGGCCCGCGCGGATCGGCTGGCTGGCGAAACCGATGATCTGGCCGTAGCGGTGCACCGGCGCGCCGGTTTCGATATCGCGCGTCGCCATCTTGTGACCCGGCGGGATCAGGCCCGACACCGTCACCCCCTCTTCCTCCAAGTGGGTGCCCGACATCAGTTGGCCGAGGGAGATCACGACGTCGTCCGCGCGGTTCAGGCGGATGACACGGGCGCCGCGCACGGGCGCCGCGTTTTCGACAGGGGAGTGCATGATGATTTCCATGAAAGCTAGTTCAAGCCGCGGTCGCGGTAGTCGATGAGGCCGGCGCAGAGCGCCAGACCGCACGCCGCGGCCACGAAGAACATCAGCGCCAGAAAATAGGTGCCCGTCACCTGGACGATCACACCGATCAGAATGGGGACCAGCACGCCCACGATATTGCCGCTGAAATTCATCGACCCGGCAAGCAATCCCGCACGCGCCTGTCCGCCCAGCGTGGCGGGCACGCCCCAGAACATGCCGCACCAGCGGATGAAAAAGAGCGCGATCGACAGCAGCACCACCACGCTGACGGGCGTGGTCGCGAACGCCACGGCGAGGATGGTCAGCCCGGCGATCAGGCCGGCACTGCAGAACATCGTGCGCATCACGAGATTGGGCGCCGCGCCGCTCGCGCGCCACTTGTCCGCGAGCCAGCCGCCGAACAGCTCCCCGACGAAGCCCGTCAGGAAGATCACGAACGTCGCCCCGCCCATCTGCTTGAGGTCGAAGCCGTGCGCCTTGTGCAGGTAGCTCGGCATCCAGGTCATCAGGCCGTAGAACACGCTGTTGTAGCAGGCCCAGCTCGCGAACATGAAGAGAACCGAGCGGTCCTTGAGTAGCGTCATGAAGCGCGGCGGCGCTTCGCTCCGCCCCGCGCCTGCCGGACTGGCCCTGCCCGCTGCGCCCGCCGCACCTGTTGCATCGAGGGCGGCCCGACGCAGACGTGGCGCGGCGATGCCCTGCTCGATGTGGGCGAGTTCCGCGGCGTTGACGCCCGGGTGTTCTGCCGGGGCGTTGCGGATATAGCGCCAGGCGAAGATCCCGACGATCACCGTGCCCACGCCTGCCACGACGAAGGCCATGCGCCACGAACCCAGCAGACCGATCAACGCCGAGATGATGATGGCGCCGAACGCGGAGCCCAGCGGCGCGCCGCCGTCGAGGAGCGCGGCGCCCTTGCCGCGCTCGGCGGGCGTCAGCCAGCTGCCCGCCAGCTTGGCGCCCGCCGGCATCACCGGCGCCTCCGCGATGCCCAGCCCCAGGCGCGTCAGCACGAGCGGAATCCAGTGAAAACATCCGGCGGCGATGCCCTGGCAGGCGCCCCAGGCGACTGTCGCGATACCGATGATGGTGCGCGACTTGAAGCGGTCGACCAGCAGCCCGCTTGGAATCTGCATCAGCGCATAGGTCCAGAAGAAGGAGCTGAGCAGCACGCCTTCCATCGCGGGCGACAGGGTGAACTCCGCGGAGATCAGGGGCATCGCGATCGACAGCGAGGCGCGATCGATATAGTTGATCGACGACAGCAGCAGAAGCAGCCAGAAAATGCGCCAGCGCACCACGGTCGGCGCACTGGCTGCCCGCGCGCCGGACAGGGGAACAGTCGCGGCAGGCCTGTCCGCGGACGCGTCCAGATGTTCGATTTTCATCATGTCTCCGAGGATTTATATGGCGGGTCGCGCCATGCCGCTCATCCCGCCCGCCGCACAGGTTCTTTGCCTGTACTTTCTGACTAATATATTAGTTTTTGAAGGATAGGCGTGCAATCGCGGTTTGTCCAATGACAAACCGGACTCGGGCAATGAAAAAAAAGACTCTCCGGTTAACCCCGAAGCGCGAGTAGCGACCCGCTGGGCAAGGGGTAGGTGCCTGGCGGCGACTTAGCGGCGGCTCACCGGCGGCCTAGCGGCGACTTAACGGCGGCTCAGCAGTGACTCAGCAGTGACTCAGCAGTGACTCAGCAGTGACTCAGCGGCGGCTCAACGCCAGCTTGATGCCGAAGCCGATGAAGACCGTGCCCGTGATCCGGTCGAGCGCCTTGACTACCTTCGGCAACCGCAGCAGATGCCCGAGCGGACGCGTCGCGAGAATCAGCGAACCGCACCACACCACGCCGATCGCCACATGGATCGCCGACAGGCCGAAGGTGTAGGCCACGATCGGTTCGCCGGCCGGCACGAACTGCGGCAGGAAGGAGATGTAGAAGACGCCCACCTTCGGGTTCAACAGGTTGCTGAGCAGGCCGCGCAGAAACCCGTTCGTTTTCCTGCCCGTCGTTTCGGCGGTCGCCTCCTTCGCGTCCAGCTCGAAGCCGGCGCGCGGGCGCAGCAGCATCTGCGCACCCAGCCAGCACAGATAGGCCGCCCCCGCCCATTTCAGCGCGGTATAGGCCATCTCGGACGCCGCCAGCAGCTCACCCGCGCCGAACGCCACCGCCGCCCCCCACATCAGACAGCCCACATTGATGCCCAGCGCGGCGCGCAACGCGTTTCCCGGACCTTCGGTGGCCGCGGTGCGCAGCACCAGCGCGGTATCGAGCCCGGGCGTGACGGTAAGCAGGCTGATGGCGATCAGGAAGGAAAGCAGGGAGGCGGTAACGGTCATCGGTAATCGGGCACGGGTGGAACAGGCGTCAGTCTACCCGACGATCCCGGTGCTTACCCGCATGGCAGGGGCGCTACCCTCAAGAATCCCGGCAACGGGCCGTTTATCCGAATGCAGCAAGCGTGCTGGCACCGGGGTTTCCCATTGGCGAAACACCGTCCGGCCTGTCGCGCCTCGTCGGATCATCGAACCGGGAGACACATCATGAAGAAGATCGCCCTGCTTTTCGTCGGCGGCCTAATCGTCGGCACGGCGTTTCAACAAGGGTATGCGGAGGCGTCTAAGCATGTGACGCCGACTCATCAGGCGGTCGACAGGGCCGGTTCCATGCCGATCGCCGGGTCGGTCACCCTGTAGAACTGTAGTGCCAACGCGGACGACAGCACACCCGCTGCGCTACCGCTTGACATCCGCTTCCAGGCGTCTATATTAGTAGCTAATCTAATTAGCTATTTAAATATGACCATGGATGAGCGGGATGCGGAAGGAAACCAGCCGGCCAAAGGAAAGAATTCCGAGACGGGCTCCGGCACGGACCCGCGCAACCTGCACGTCGCGGGCGACCGCATCGGTCGGCAGCTTCAGACCATCTCGATTCTGACGCGCGAGGTCGAGAAGGATCTGGGCGCGGCGCTGGGCATCAACCTGACCGACCTCGCCGCGATGGAGCAACTCATCTCGCACGGCCCGCTGCCGCCCACGGACATGGCCGCGCGGCTCAAGGTCACGACCGCCGGCATGACCCAGATCATCGACCGGCTCGAACGCGCCGGTCACGTCGTGCGCGAGAAACAGCGCGACGACAAGCGGCGCGTGCTGGTCCGGCCTCTGCCCGATTCGGTATCCCGAACCTATACCCTTCTCGCCCCCATGCTGCAGGGTCTCGATGCGCTGGTGCAGACCGTGAGCGCAGCCGACCGTGCGGTCATCGAGACCTTCCTCGATCGCGTCATCGCCATCTATCGATCCAACACCGCGCCTGGCGAGGACTCGGCATGACGCACGGGTCCACGCCGGACGACCCGGGCCGCCAGCGACATTCACACGTCCAAGCCGGATGCCCTGGGCCGTTTCAAGAGCGACATCCGCACGCGACATTCACGCACGCCGTCAAGGACGCGACCCACAGGACAGCGCAATGAGCAACCGCAAGATTCTCGTGACCGGGGCCAGCATCGCCGGGCCCGCCCTCGCCTATTGGCTGGCGCGCCATGGCATGGACGTCACCGTCGTCGAGCGCTCGCCACAGTTTCGCGATGGCGGCCAGACCATCGACGTGCGCGGCGCCGGACGCACGGTCATCCAGAAAATGGGGCTCGAGGAGACCCTCCGCGCCAACACCACCCATGAAGCAGGCATCGCCTTCGTCGACGAGGACGACCGGATCAAGGCGAAGATCGGCGCGGATGCGTTCGGCGGCGAAGGACCGGTCGCCGGACTGGAGATCCTGCGCGGCGAATTCGGCCGCATCCTCATCGCGCACTGCCCGGAAACGGTCGTCTTCCGCTTCGGCGACCGCATCGCGGAAATCCGCGACACAGGGCAAACCGTCGAGGTCCGCTTCGAGCAGGGCGGCGAGGAAACCTACGATCTCGTGATCGCCGCCGAGGGCATCGGCTCGCACACCCGCAGGCTGGTATTCGGCGACGAAGTCAAACGACGTTCGTTCGACCTGTACACCGCGTATTTCACGATCCCGCGCGGGCCTACCGATGGAAATCTGTTTCGCTGGTTCAACGCTCCCGGCGGTTTCAACGTCAATCTGCGTCCGGACAATCTCGGCACGACCCGCGCGCTGCTCTCGTTCCAGGAGCCGCCCAGCGGCTATGAAAAGCTTTCCATCGACGCACAGAAGCAGCTCCTGAAGACGAAGTTCGCCGGCATCGGCTGGGAGACCCCGCGCATCCTCGCCGCGCTCGACGCCACGCCCGACTTCTATCTGGAAGCGATCGGCCAGGTGCGAATGGACCGCTGGTCGAAGGGACGCATCGCGATGGTGGGGGACGCCGCGTATTGCGCGTCGCCGATCAGCGGGATGGGTACCAGCCTGGCGCTATGCGGCGCGTATATCCTGGCCGGCGAACTGGCGCGGCACGACGATCATGCGTTGGCGTTCGCGGCCTACGAGACGTTGATGCGGCCTTACGTCGAACAGGCGCAGGATGTCCCCACCTTCGCGCCGCGGCTCGCCTCGCCGCATTCGCGGCTGGGCATCGCCATCGGCCACGCCGTCCTGAAACTCGCGACGGCGCCCGGGTTCGGCTTGATTCTGGGAAAGTTCCTGTCGCCCAAGGCGGATGCGATCGTGTTGCCGGAGTATTGATCGCGGCAAGGCTTATCGCGACCGCTGCAACGTCGCGTCCTCGCGATGCCGTTCGATCGCCAGATCGATCAGCCGCGTCACCAGCTCCGGATACGACATGCCCGCCGCCTGCCACAGCTTCGGGAACATGCTGATCTGCGTGAAACCGGGCAGGGTGTTCACTTCGTTGATCAGGATCTCGCCATCCGGCCGCAGGAAGAAATCGACGCGCGCGAGGCCCCGGCACTCCAGCACCTGGAACGCCGCGACGGCCGCCGCGCGGATGCGCTCGCTCGTTTCCGGCCCGATCACGGCGGGCGCGACCACCTGCGCCGCGTTCGCGTCGATGTACTTGCTGTCGTACGAATAGAAGTCGCTGCCCAGCACGATCTCGCCGCACGCGCTCGCGATCGGTTCCGCGTTCCCCAGCACCGCGCACTCGATCTCGCGACCGACCACCGCCGACTCGACCAGGATCTTGTGGTCGAACGTAAAGCCGACTTCCAGCGCCCGTGTGTATTCTTCCGTCGTGCTCGCCCGGCTCACGCCCACCGACGAGCCCAGATTCGCGGGCTTGACGAACAACGGCGACCCCAGCTTCGCCACGATGTCCGCGAAGGACAGATCGGCGGCGGTGCGCCGGGTCAGGCTCACGTAGGGCGTCACGGACAGACCCGCGTCGCGCAGCAGGCGCTTGGTCACGTCCTTGTCCATGCACACCGCCGAGCCGAGCACGTCCGAGCCGACGAACGGCACACTTGCCATCTTCAATAGCCCCTGCAGCGAACCATCCTCGCCGAGCGGCCCGTGCACGATCGGAAACACGACGTCGATCTGCGGCATGATCTCGCCGGTGCGCCGCTCGACCCACTGCTCCCGCGTCCTGCCCGGCGTGACCGCGATCTCACGATGGGACCGGTTCAACGCGATCAGCGCCGGGTCCTCGCCGTGCAGCAGGTAGCTGGACGCTTCGGACAGGTGCCAGGCACCGGTCTTGTCGATGCCGATCAGCACCGGTTCGAAGCGCTCCGCGTCGAGGGCGGCGATGATGTTGCGCGCGGACTGAAGCGAGACTTCATGCTCGGTGGAACGGCCGCCGAAGATGACGGCGACGCGGAGTTTTTTTGCGGGGGACATGAGGGGGTTCGTTGGAAAGGTGGGAAGGAGGTCTATGTAACCATGGGGTTTATCGGGGCGCAAGACGAGGCACTGGCAGCGCCGCCACCTTCCCCGGTAAAACGTATTGCGCAGATAGCGGCCGGAACGCGATGCCTGCTCGAAGAAACCGCCTACTTCCCGATACAGAACCGACTGAAGATCACCCCCAGCAGATCATCGCTGGTGAACTCCCCGGTGATCGAATTCAGCCGCTCCTGCGCCAGCCGCAACTCTTCGGCGAACAGGTCGAGCGATTGCGCCCGGCTGTCCGCATGCGCCGCCGCGATCTCCAGGTGTTCCGCCGCCGCGCGCAACGCGATCAGGTGGCGTTCACGGGCGAGGTAGACGCTCTGCCCGCCCGCACGCGCGCCGGTGACCGCCAGCAGTTCGGCGCGCAACGCGGCGATGCCGTCGCCGCGCTTCGCGGACAGACGCACTTCGCGAACGACGCACGAAGCAGCCGAGACCGCTCCCTCGTCGGAACCAGACACCGCCTCACGGTCCTTCGCATCCGCATCGCCATCCGCCTCCGCGCGCTCGTTGCCGCCCGCGGTCAGGCAGGTATCCGCCCCCGCCGCCTCCCCCACCAGATCCACCTTGTTCAACACCCGCAGCACCGGCACCCGTCCCGGAAACCGCCCCGCGATCACCCCGTCCTCCGCCGTCATCCCCACCCGCGCATCCAGCAGATGCAGCACCACGTCCGCCTTGCCGATCTCGTCCCACGACCGCGCGATGCCGATCCGCTCGACCTCGTCCTCCGTCTCGCGCAACCCCGCCGTATCGACGATGTTCAGCGGAATCCCCTCGATCTGGATCGTCTGCTGCACCTTGTCGCGCGTGGTCCCGGCGATCGGCGTGACGATCGCCAGTTCCGCCCCGGCCAGCGCATTGAGCAGCGACGACTTCCCGACATTCGGCAGCCCCGCCAGCACCACCGACAAGCCATCGCGCAGCAACGCCCCCTGCCGCGCATCCCCCTGAATCCCCGTCAGCGCCGCGCGAATCCGCGCGAGCTTGCCCCGCGCATCCGCCGCCTCCAGAAAGTCGATCTCCTCTTCCGGAAAATCCAGCGTCGCCTCCACCAGCATGCGCAGCGTGACGACGTCCTCGACCAGCGCATGGATCGCCGCCGAGAACGCGCCTTCGAGCGAACGCCCCGCCGACCGGGCCGCGGCCTCGGTGCTGGCTTCGATCAGATCCGCGACGGCCTCGGCCTGCGCGAGGTCGAGCTTGTCGTTCAGGAACGCGCGGCGCGTGAACTCGCCCGGCTCCGCCAGCCGCAGCCCGACGTCCCGTCCGGCCTCCAGGCAGCGCTGCAGCAGCAGCTGCATGACGATCGGCCCGCCATGTCCCTGCCACTCGACGACCTGCTCCCCGGTGTACGAATGCGGCGCCGGAAAGTACAGCGCGATGCCGCGGTCGATCGCCTCGCCCGCCGCGTCGAGAAACGGCACGTACGCGGCATGGCGCGGCGCGGGCACGCTGCCGCACACCGCGCGCAGCAGCGCCTCGGCCGCGGCCGGGCCGGCATTGCCGAGCGAGGCGCGCACGACGCCGATCCCGCCCTGTCCGGCGGCGGTGGCGATGGCGACGATGGGGTCCTGGTCGTTGGGCAGCATGGGCAACTCGAAGTCGATATGGGCGTGAAGCCGGGGAGGTAAAGTCGGGAAGTGAAGCGGGAAGGCAAACGCCCGCGCTCCCGAAAGAAGAACGATACAGCACCGCGGATGTCGGCCGCGAGCCACGATTGCGCATCGCACACGCAATGCGATGCAAGGCTGCGCGACGCGACGCGACGCGATATGAAGCCACAAACCAAAAAGCAGAACGGCACGTCCGATCGTCGATCGTCGTGCCGTTCTGCTTCTTCACGCCACCCCGACATCGCTCCGGGGTTTCGGCCCGGGATCGCCTCCCGGGCCGGGCGTCGGTCAAACCAGACCGGTCAACCGATCCGCTTTGCCGCCGCCTTGCCGCCGATCACGCGGGTGATGTAGTACTGCTGGGCGATCGACAACAGATTGTTGACCACGTAGTACAGCACCAGACCGGACGGGAAGAAGAAGAACATGACCGAGAACGCCAGCGGCATGAACATCATCATCTTCGCCTGGACCGGGTCCGGGGGCGTCGGGTTCAGCTTCGTCTGCAGGAACATCGAGACGGCCATCAGCACCGGCAGGATGTAGAACGGGTCGGGCTGCGACAGGTCCTTGATCCACAGGATCCACGGCGCGCCGCGCATTTCCACCGACGAC
>JBPBQT010000259.1:0-16852 GCA_050955065.1 Janthinobacterium lividum
TCGGTTCGCCCGCTGTCAGCCCGCCGGCAGCACCACCGGTTCGCCGGCGTGCTCGCTCGCGGCCCGCGACAGCACCGCGAACAGTTCGCTGCCGTCGCGCGTGTCGCGCCAGCCCCCGCCATCGTGGCGGTAGTGGAACCCCCCGCTTTTCGAAGCCAGCCAGACCTCGTGCATCGGCAACTGCAGATTGACGATGATCTTCGCGCCACTCTCGAATTCCAGCGTCAGCACATTGCCGCTGCGCTCGCACTCGATGTCCGCGCCGGTGGTGTCGACGCCGCGCTCGATGGCGTCGAGCGTGGCCTCCGCGAGGGCCAGGTATTCCGTATCGGTCATGCTAAACTCCGCTGTTTGAAATCGGGCTTCCGCCATGCGAATCGTCTTGGACAACTTCCTGCGCATCGGCCTGCGCCGCAGCGCGATTCTAGCGGCTTTTGCGCTGGCTGCCTGCGGCCAGCGCGGTCCCCTCTATCTGCCCAAGGTTCCGCCGTTGCCGCCCCCCCCCGGCATGGCCGCCCCCGCCGATACCGGCGCCGACGTAGCCGTGCCCGCTTCCACCGCGCGCGGCACCCGCCGTGCCGCATCCGCGGGCGCGGCGTCGGGAGCGTCGGCGTCGAATGCCACGCCCTCGGACGCCGCGCAATGACCGGGACCGATTTCGAATACCGCGATGGCGCGCTGCATGTCGAGCGACTAGGCGCGGCCACGCTCGCCGAGCGCTTCGGCACGCCGCTCTACGTCTACTCGCGCGCCGCGCTGACCCGCGCGTACGACGCGTACGCGCAGGCCTGCGCGGGCCGCAACGCCACCGTGCACTACGCGATCAAGGCGAACAGCAATCTCGCGATCCTGAACGTCTTCGCGCGGCTGGGCGCCGGGTTCGACATCGTGTCCCGGGGCGAACTCGCGCGGGTGCTGGCCGCCGGCGGCCGGGCCGACAAGGTCGTGTTCTCCGGCGTCGGCAAGACCGCCGAGGAGATGCGCTTCGCGCTCGAGACCGGCGTCAAATGCTTCAACGTCGAATCGATCCCCGAGCTCGCCCGTCTGCAGGACGTCGCCGCTGCCGCGGGCAAGCGCGCGCCGGTGTCGCTGCGCGTGAATCCGGATGTCGATGCGAAGACCCATCCGTACATCTCGACCGGCCTGAAGGGCAACAAGTTCGGCATCGCCTTCCACGAGGCGCGCGCCGCGTACCGGAGCGCGGCGGCGATGCCGAATCTGGATGTGGTCGGCATCGATTGCCACATCGGCTCGCAGATCACCGAGGTCATGCCCTACCTCGACGCGCTCGACAAGCTCATCGAACTCGTCACGGCGATCGAAACGGACGGCGCGCGTATCGCGCATATCGATGTCGGCGGAGGTCTCGGCATCCGTTACGACGACGAGACGCCGCCCGAGATCGGCATGTTCGTCACGAAACTGCTCGATCATCTCGCCGAACGCGGCCAGGGCCACCGTCAGGTCGTCTTCGAGCCGGGCCGCTCGCTGGTGGGCAATGCCGGCATCCTGCTCACACGCATCGAGTATCTGAAGCCGGGCGAAACGAAGAATTTCGCGATCGTCGACGCGGCGATGAACGACCTCGCGCGCCCGGCGATGTATCAGGCCTATCATGCGATCGACGCAGTCGTGCAGTGTGACGCCGCCCCCGGCGTCTACGACGTGGTGGGCCCGGTGTGCGAAAGCGGCGACTGGCTCGGGCGCGATCGTGCACTTGCGGTGAACGCCGGCGACCTGCTGGCGGTGCGCTCGGCGGGCGCCTATGGGTTCACGATGAGCTCGAACTACAACACGCGCACGCGCGCGGCCGAGGTGCTCGTCGACGGCGACCACGCGCATCTGGCCCGGCAACGCGAAACGGTCGAGGCGCTGTTCGCCGGCGAAAGCGTCCTGGACCGGTAAGCGGCAGGCCGCGGCCACTCCCCAGACCGGCAGGCGGGCCGCGGCGGCCACTCCCTGAGCCGGCAAGTGGCGGACCGAGACCGCACTACCGCGGCCGCGCCGGCACCTGCCGCTTCTGCGCCGCGGTTTTCAGCGCCCACACCACCCGGAACGCCAGCAGCACCGCGACCACCGCCACATAGATCTTCGGTTCGAAAAGATCGTTCTTTCCGGCCTTCATCCACCAGAAATGCAGCAGGGCCAGGCCCGCCGCCAGGTAGATCAGCCGATGCAGCGTCTGCCAATGCCGCCCCAGCCGACGCACCGCCGCCTTGGGCGATGTCGCCGCCAGCAACAGCAGCAGCACGAACGCGCCAAAGCCCACCATGATGAAAGGCCGCCGCCAGACGTCGGCCAGCATCGCGCCGAAATTCCAGTTCTGATCGAACCACAGGTAGATCACGAAGTGGAGCACCGCATAGAAGAAGGCGAAGAGGCCGAGCATCCGGCGCAGGCGGATCAGCCAGTTCGCGCCCGTCAAACGGCGCAGCGGCGTCACCGCCAGCGTGACGCACAACAGGACCAGCGCCCAGGTGCCCGTCGAGAACGTCACGAACTGGACGGGATTGGCGCTCAGCCGGTCCGTGAAACCGAAGAACACCAGACGCGCCAGCGGGTACAGGCTTGCCAGGAAAACGATCGGCTTGACGATGCGCAGGCGCTTGTCGATCGCGCTCGGCGCACGCTTGCCGGGCACCGCCTTGCCGCCCGCGGCCGTCGCAGTTGACGTCACTGACGTCGCCGGGTTGGCTGCCGGTTGGGGCCTGATCTGCTGAGCCATGCGGTATGCCCCTCTCTTCTCTAGAAATTCTTCTTCAGATCCATGCCGGTATAGAGCGACGCGACCTGCGCGCCGTAGCCGTTGAACATCAAGGTCGGACGCTTCGGCGTGAACAGGCCGCCCTCGCCGATCCGGCGTTCGGAGGCCTGGCTCCACCGGGGATGGTCGACCTGCGGATTGACGTTCGAATAGAAGCCGTACTCGCCGGGCGCGTAACGGTTCCACGACGTGGGCGGCGGCGCGTCGACGAAGCGGATGCGCACGATCGATTTCGCGCTCTTGAAACCGTACTTCCAGGGCACCACGATGCGCACCGGCGCGCCATCCTGCTTGGGCAGCACCTCGCCGTAGAGGCCGAGCGTGAGCAGCGTCAGCGGATTCATCGCCTCGTCCATGCGCAGGCCCTCGGTATAGGGCCACTGGATGATCGGCGAGCTGAGGCCGGGCATCTGCTTGGGGTCGTCGAGCGTCAGGAACTGCACGTATTTCGCATTGCCGGTCGGGCCCACCCGCTTGATCAGGTCGGCCAGCGGATAGCCGATCCACGGGATCACCATCGACCAGCCCTCGACGCAGCGCATCCGGTAGACCCGTTCCTCGAGCGGTGCGAGCTTGAGCAGCGCATCGATGTCGTAGACGCCCGGGTGCGTCACCGCCCCCTCGACCGTGACCTGCCAGGGGCGGGTCTGCAGCGTATGGGCATTGCGCGCGGGATCGCTCTTGTCGGTGCCGAATTCGTAGAAGTTGTTGTAGGTCGTGACGTCCTTGTAGGGCGTCAGCGCGTCGCTCACCTTGTATGCCGGATTCGGCCGGGCCGCGAGTTTTTGCGCGCCGGTGTTGCCGGGCGCCGCGGTCTGCGCGAACGCGGCCGCCGGCAACAGCGTCCCGGCGCCGAGCGCACCGGCCATCCGCATCAGGCGCCGGCGATCGCGAAAGACGGCCTCGGGCGTGATGTCGCTGTGGGGAATCGTATCCCCGAGAAGATCTTTTGAACGCTGGGTGGCCATGCACTGCTCCTTCACCGGAAAAATGCAGGCGCGCCGCATTCTGCGCCGCCTGCCTCTCTCCCCAGCTTAACTCAGCCGGAAGGCGCGTGCCCGGACGAGGGCACGCTTACCACTCTGCGTGCATGACGCGCCCGTGAACGCGCCTACAACGTTCCGTAGCTATGCAGCCCCGAGAGGAACATGTTGACGCCCAGGAAAGCGAAGGTGGTGACCACGAGGCCCGTCAGCGCCCACCAGGCCGCCACCGAGCCACGCAGCCCCTTCAGCAGACGCATGTGCAGCCAGGCCGCGTAGTTCAGCCAGACGATCAGCGCCCACGTCTCCTTCGGGTCCCAGCTCCAGTAGCCGCCCCACGCCTGGGCCGCCCACAGCGCGCCGAGGATGGTGGCGATCGTGAAGAACGTGAAACCGATCGCGATCGACTTGTACATCAGGTCGTCGAGCACCTCGAAGGACGGCAGGCGATCGGCCAGGAAGCCGCGCTCCTTGGCGAGCCAGGCCACCGACACCATCGCCGACAGCGCGAACGAGCCGTAGCCGATGAAGTTCGCCGGCACGTGGATCTTCATCCACCAGCTCTGCAGCGCCGGCACCAGCGGCTGGATCTGCTGCGCGTCGCGGGCGACCGAATACCACATCAGGAAACCGACCGCCGCGGAGATCACCAGCAGCACGAAGGCGCCCAGCGCGCGCGTGCGGTACAGGCTTTCGTAGTACAGGTAGAACACCGAGGTGATCATGCAGAACAGCACGAAGACTTCGTACAGGTTCGAGATCGGAATATGACCGACATCGCTGCCGATCATGTAGGACTCGTACCAGCGCACCATCATGCCGGTGAAACCCATCAGCACCGCGGTCCAGCACAGGCGCGACGCGATCGCGTACGACGACGGCGAGCGGAACAGCAGGCCCAGCCAGTAGAACAGCGTCGACAGCACCAGCAGCGCGCTCATCCACAGGATCGCCGACTGGCTCGACAGGAAATACTTGAGCAGGAACGCGTGGTCCGCCCGCGCCAGATCGTGGTGGTACAGCTGGATGGCGAGCAGCGCCAGCACGCCGATACCGATCATCAGCACGCGCACCGGCTTCCAGAACCAGCCCAGCAACGCGAACACCGGCACGGCCCCGATCAGGACCGCCTTGTCGTAGTAGTTCATGTACGCGCCGTAGCGCGACAGCGAGAATCCCGCGCCCGCCACCAGCAGCAGACCGAACAGCAGGTCGAGCACGGACAGCTTTTTCAGGAAGGATTCGCGGGTGTAGGGGACCGGATCGGAAGGGGAATGGGAGGCCATGACGTTATCCTGGGATGTCGCGATGTTCGGCATCGCGCGAGGGCGTGCCGGAATCCCGCACGGGTGCAGTGCTCGGGTGAGCGGTTTGCCGGACGGCGTCGCGCATCCGCGTGAACTCTTTCTCGAAATCCAGCGTCTTGCGCGCGGCGGACATGGCCATCAGGACCTGGGTATGCCCGCCCGGTGCGTCCGTCGGACGAATCCATAGCCAGACCCGGCGCTCCCGCACGTAGAACATCGCGAAGATGCCGAGGACCAGCAGGAAGCTGCCAAGATACACGATATTTTCGCCGGGCGCGCGCGTCAACTGGAACACAGACGCTTGAATCTGCTTGAAATTATCGAGTTGTAGGAAGACCGGGGCACCGTAATAGAAGCTGTCCGACAACGCGTTGACACTGGTCTGGACAAAGCGGCTGTTTTCCGCGTTCGCGGGCAGCGGCGCGGCGCCCTCGCGTACCCGCGCGATCTGCCACAGGTCCCAGACGCTGCCTTCGAGCATGCGCAGCAGCAGCCCGGCGGCCTTCTCGCGGGCATCCGCCGGCACCGACTGCCCGATGAAGTCCGCAATGGCGGGAAAGCCGCCGGTCATCGCGCTCTGGGCCTTGCCGGCCGACCCTGCCGCGCCGCCCTGCGCGCCGGCGAAGAGGTCCAGCACCCGCAACGCGCTTTGTTCGAGGTTGCCGCTCAGCGCGGGATTGCCGATCAGCGAGCGCTGCGCGAACGCCTTCGCCGCCGCCGCGCGCAGCGCCGGGTCCTGGAGCGCGGCGCGCACCAGCATCCATTGCCGCACCGAGCCCTCGTTGTCCGCGGGAATGCGCAGATAGCGGAACGGATCGTCCGGCTGGCTGCGCACGCCGGCGAGGAACATCTGCTCGCCGTCGATCAGCGTCGGCGTCATGTAGTTGTTGTATTCATGCGCCTGGCCCGACTGGTCGCGGATCTTGTACTGCATCGACGGGCCGACGTTGTGCAGGTTCTGCGGCCGCGACGTTTTCGCGCCCGAGCCCAGGCGTTCGTCGAACGCCTCCTTCAGGCTCGACTTCGCCACGCCGCGCGCATCCTGCTGGCCGCTGCCGTTCGTCATGTTCTCGACGTTGATCGCGCGGAAATTCGCGAACTCGATGGTGTCGCCACCCGGTATTTTCGTGACGCCGCCGATCGTGCCCTTGAACGACGTGGGGGCCGCCGTCGCGCCGCGCATCGGGTAGGCGCTCACCTCCAGTTGCGTGCCGCCGTCCTCGAAACTGGACTGGTAGATCGACACACCGTCGTACGTGAAGGGCTTGTTCACCTCGACACGCGCCGGGGTGCGCTTGCCGGTCGCGCGGTCGATCACGTCGATATCGCTGGCGAACAGCTTGGGCATGCCGGTCGAGTAGTACTCGATGATGAATTTGTTGAGCTGGATCGAGAACGGCAGGTTCTGCAGCAGCATGCCGTCCTTCTCGTTGAGGATCGCGGTCGAGACATACTGCCCTTCCGGCACCCATGCGTAACCGCGGAAGCTCGGATTGCCGGACGACAGCCGGTGCGCGTCGCCGACGCTCGCCAGCGGCGCATTGCCGACCACGGGCGACTTGCCGAGCAGCCAGACCTGGGCGCGGATCACCAGACCGCTGTCCAGCAGGCCGCCGATGCAGATCACGACGATGGCGAGGTGCGCGAAGATGTAGCCGATGCGGCTGAACGCGCCGCGTTTGGCCACGATCAGCGTGGCGCCGTCGTGCGTGCGCACCGCGCTGACCGCATTGCCCGCCGCGCCCGTGCCGGTGTCCTGCAGGTCGACGCCGGAACGCGTGCGCGAGCGGTACCCGGCGCGCGCCAGCAGGCCGACCAGCGCGTTGACGGTGGCGTCATGGTCCATCGCGGTCGCGTATTCGTCGCGATGGCCGAACGAACGCAGACTGCTTTCGCGGACCTTGTCCTTCCAGCTGCGCGCGTCGGCGACCATCTTCGGGCCGTTGCGCGTCACGCACAACGACACCGAGGTGATCAGGAACGCGAGGATCAGCATGAACCACCACGCGCTGTACACGTTGTACATGTCCAGCGAGCGGAAGATGTCGGCCCAGAAAGGCCCGAACTGATTGACGTAGTTCGGGTAGGGATCGCTTTGCTTGATGATCGTGCCGATGATGCTGGCGATCGCCAGGATCACGAGCAGCGATACCGCGAAGCGCATCGAGGCGAAAAGATCGAGGAGACTGCGGCGAATCTGCTCGAGACGGGAAGGCGCGACGCGTGCTGGGGTGGAACTCATTCAAACTCCGCGAGGCAAACGGGCGACCGGATCCACGACGGGATCGACCGGGCGGACCCGTCGGGCGAATCGTCGGGCGGATCCCTCGTGCGGAGCCCGTGTCCGGATCCCGCCTTTGGGATCTCGCCCATGGATCCCGCATGTAGATACTATCCGGCGGCAGCCGGGGTGGCGATGGATTTCGCGAGCGGCCCCTAGAGGCGGGCGTATTGTACAATAAAGTCCCTTTCGCCCCTGCCACTGCCGCCAGGGGCGCGCCGCGCACGTTGCAACCGCTCGCCGGCGCGGGCATCTGCCCCGTCCGCCGGGATCTCTCCGAGCCGGAACGATCCGGTCTCCCGCGGCAACATGCCGCAGGCCCCCTTTTCATTGTCGACTCCTCCAGCCTTTCGGGCCGGTCGACGCATACAACAGGCGCTAGCCCACTCATGTCCTTTCTGCTCCACCAGGCGCGTTTCTTCACGACCGTCAATCATCTGCGCGACCTGCCGCCGACGCCGCAGCCCGAGGTCGCCTTCGCGGGACGTTCGAATGCGGGCAAGTCGAGCGCGATCAACGTGTTGTGCAATCAACGGCGCCTGGCGTTCGCGAGCAAGACCCCGGGACGCACCCAGCACATCAATTATTTCGAAGTGGGCCCGCAGGACGAGCGCGCCGGTTTCGTGGTCGACCTGCCGGGATACGGTTACGCGCAGGTGCCGGGTGCGGCGAAAGCGCACTGGGAAGCGTTGCTGAGCAGCTACATGAAGCTGCGGCCCCAGCTCAACGGCCTGATCCTGGTGATGGATGCGCGCCGCCCCTGCACCGACCTCGACATCACGATGCTCGACTGGTTCGCCCCCACCGGCAAGCCGATCCACATGCTGCTGACGAAGGCGGACAAGCTGAACCGTCAGGAAAGCACGCTGGCGCTGCGCAAGACGCGCACGCTGATCGACCGTTACAACGCGGCCAACGGCGAGGAGCAACTGAGCGTGCAGCTGTTCTCGATGCTCAAGCGCGTGGGCTTGGAGGAAGCGCACGCCAAGATCGAGAGCTGGATCGTTCCCGGCGACACCGTGACGCCGGCGGAAAGCGAATCGAACGACACAACCCAGGCAGGCGGCGCAGCCGGTGCGGCCCCGGCCCCCGCCCCCGGCGCCCCGGCCGCTTGAAACGGCACTGTCGGCGCCCCGCCACAGTGCGCGCCCGCCGGTCCCCCGCCTCGCACGGCGCGGGGCTCTCCGTTATGATGGGCGCGTAGCCCGACCGAATGCGTGTCGCCGACTGCCGCACCTGCTGCGGCGGTTCACACGGCAAACCCCGTGGTGGCGACCGCGTGAATGCCTCGCGCGCGCGCGAGGCGACTGCCCTCTTCTGCCGACTCCGCTCATGTCCACTTATCCGAATTTCCGCCCGCGCCGCATGCGGCGCGACGACTTCTCACGCCGCCTGATGCGCGAGAACGTGCTGACGACCAATGACCTGATCTACCCGGTCTTCATCATGGAAGGCCAGAACCAGCGTCAGGCGGTGGCGTCGATGCCCGGCGTCGAGCGCGTCACGGTCGACCTGCTGATGCACGTCGCGGAGGAATGCCTGCGCCTGAAGGTGCCGGTCATCTCGCTGTTCCCGGTGATCGAGCCGTCGCTGAAGACCCCGGACGGCATCGCCGCAACGCATGCCGACGGACTGATCCCGCGCGCCGTGCGCGAACTGAAGAAGCATTTCCCCGAACTGGGCGTGCTGACCGACGTCGCGCTCGACCCCTACACGAGCCACGGCCTCGACGGCGTGCTCGATGAAAACGGCTACGTGCTGAACGACCCGACCATCGAGATCCTGATCGAGCAGGCGCGCACGCATGCCGAGGCAGGCGTCGACATCGTCGCCCCGTCCGACATGATGGACGGCCGGATCGCCGCGATTCGCGAGATGCTGGAGGAAGACGGCCATGAGTACACGCGCATCATGGCGTACGCCGCAAAGTTCGCCTCGGCGTTCTACGGCCCGTTCCGCGACGCGGTGGGCTCGGCGAGCAACCTGGGCAAGAGCGACAAGATGACGTTCCAGATGGACCCGTCGAACAGCGACGAAGCGATGCGCGAAGTGGCGCTGGACATCGGCGAAGGCGCGGACATGGTGATGGTCAAGCCCGGCATGCCGTATCTGGACATCGTGCGTCGGGTGAAGGATGAATTCCGCTTTCCGACCTATGTCTACCAGGTCAGCGGCGAATACGCGATGCTGAAGGCCGCCGCGCAGAACGGCTGGCTCGACCACGACCGGGTGGTGCTGGAATCGCTGCTGGCGTTCAAGCGCGCCGGTGCGGACGGCATCCTCACCTACTTCGCGCTCGACGCCGCACGCCTGCTGCGCGACAACGCCTGAGCGACACACGGGTCGGCCAACCGGACATCTGCCGGCCAGGCGTCACGTACTGCGCGTCACGTGCCGGGCGTCACGTGCCGGGCGTCACGTGCCGGGCGTCACGCATCAGGTATCACGCATCAGGTATCACGCACCGGGCATCACGCACCGGGTACTACGGCGCCCGCGGCCTCCAGCGCGTGTGACAGGGTGGCCGCGAAGCGTTCGGCCGGTTGATAGCCGACCATGCGCAGCCGCGTGATTTCCCTGCCCTGCGCGTCGAAGAAGATCACCGCCGGCGGCCCGAACAGATTGAACCGCTGCATCAGCGCCTTGTCGTCCGCGCGATTGTGCGTGACGTCGGCCTCGAGCCGCGCGAAACGGCCGAGCAGCGCACGGACTTTCGGGTCCGGAAAGACGAAGCGTTCCATTTCGACGCAGCTCGTGCACCAGTCGGCATGAAAGAAGAGCATCGACGGCTGCCCCGCGCTTGCCGCGTTCGCCGTTGCCGCATCGAGTTCCGCCAGCGTGCGCACCGGGGCGAACAGGGTGTCCGTTCCCACCGCTCTCGTGCCTGCCGTGCCCGTGCCGTCGCCGACGGTGTTCGCGCCCTCCTGCCCGCCGCCGGCCCTCGCGCCCGAGAACACCGCCAGCGGCCGCAGCGGGTCGCGCGCGCCGGCCGCCGCGCCCAGCACCAGCGCCAGTGCGAACGCCAGCACTACCATCCCGAGCGCGCGGCCCAGCGGCCGCCACGCTGCTACGCGCGGGCCGCTCGCGCCAGCGAGGGGCGCGAACGTCCCGAGTTCGAAGGCCAGCAGCGCGGCAACCAGCGCCCAGGCCAGCAGCCCGAGACTCGCGGGCAGGATCGGCGTGACGATCCAGACGGCGGCGCCGAACAGCACGACGCCGAATGCCCGTTTCACGCTCTCCATCCAGGCGCCCGCGCGCGGCAGCAGCGTTCCCGCCCCGACGCCGACGATCAGCAGCGGCACGCCGATTCCCAGCGCCATCACGAACAGCGAGACCGCTCCGATCAGCACGTCGCCCGTCTGCGCGATGAAGGCCATCACGCCGAACAACGGCGCCGTCATGCAGGCGCCGACGATCAGCGCCGAGACCGCGCCCATCAGGAACACGGCCAGCAGCTTGCCGCCGGAGAGCCGCTGCGCGACGCCGGACACGCGGTTCTGCCACGCGGCCGGCAACTGCACCTCGTAGCAGCCCATCTGCGACAGCGCGAACGCGATCAGCAGCGCGCCGAAGCCGCCCAGGATCCACGGGTTCTGCAGCATCGCGCCGAGGCTCTGGCCGGCGAGCGCCGCCGCCACGCCGAACACGGTATAGACGATCGCCATGCCGAGCACGTACGACAGCGACAGCACGAAACCGCGGCGGCGCGTCAGCGCGGCACCCTCGCCGAGAATGATCGACGACAGGATCGGGATCATCGGCAGCGAACATGGCAGCAGACTGAGCGCCAGGCCGAGCACGAAGAAGATGCCGAGGATGGCGGGCAGACTGCGCCCGTTCAGCACCGAGGTGGCGTAATCCTGGCTGTAGAACCGGTCGAGTCCCGAGGCGGTGGCGGGGAGCGCATCGACCGCAGGACCCGCGCCGCCCGTTTCCGGTGCCGGCGCACCGGCGAGCGATGGGGCCCGCGGCGTCGCGCCGTCCGTCGCACTCGTCGCACTCGCCGCACTCATCGCATTCGTCGATGGAGCGGCGCTCAGCGCGGCGCCGGCCACATGTACGCGATGCGTGATCGGCGGATAGCACACGCCCTTGTCCGAGCACCCCTGCGAGATCACCACCAGATCGAACGGGCCGTCGGCGTGGTCCACCGGCACGGTGATCCCCACCTCGTGCCGGTACGTCTCGACCTCCTTGCCGAAGGTCTCGTCGAATTTGACCTGCCCCGCGGGCAAGCGTGGCGTCCCCAGCCGGACGCCGGCGTCCGCGCTCGAGAACGCGAAGCGCTCGCGATACATGTAATAGCCCTCCGCGACCCGATATTGCAGGGCCACGGCGCCGGGCACCTCGTGCGCCTGGAAGGCGAATGCCACGGACGGATCGAGAAAGCCGTCGTCCGCATGGGCGGGCGCCGTCAGCAGGAACGGCAACAGCGCCAGTACCCAGGTCACGCAGCGGCGCCACGCGATACCGCCCACCCGAGGATGGCGCTGGGGTGAGAGAGAGAAAAACAGGGGGAAATCAACATTCATTCAAGCTCGGCGTCGTGGCGCCGCCCGTGCGGATGACGATTTACGAAAAAACGACAGAATCGGCGCGCAGGTCCGCGCCCGATTGAAACCGGATCGCGCCCGACGACGTACGGGTCAACCTCGCGGAGATGCTGAGATCGAATGCCTGCTCGATCTCCGACGCACGCTGCAGCGACACATGCTCCCCGGCGTCGTGCGCGACATAGCAGAACAGGTTCGCCGAGGCCGTCGCCTGACTGAAGGCGGCGGGATGGTCGACGCCGCGCTGGAATCCCGCGCCGGTCAGCGCCTTCTGCTCGTCGGGGCGCAGCTTCTGGATGAACGGATCGATCCAGAAACACGCGTCCGGCGTCGTGCCATGGAGCCGCACGACCGCGTGATCGAGCCGGTCGGCGTGATCCTTTTCCCCGATGAAGGAGAGAATCTCGATCGGATGCGGATAGCCGGACTCCACAAGCGCGCGTGCCACGACGAACGCCCGTTCCGCGCAATTGCCGACGTCGTGGGACAGCGCAGCCCGGGTGAGATTGACGAAGTCCGCCTGGGTATAGGCGTTGGCGCATTTTCCCAATACACCGGCGTCGCGCAGCATCGCGATCTGCCTGGCGCGCAGGTCATCGTCGAGTTCGTGACGCAGATTCGCCAGCGTGGGACAGTGCCGGACGCGGCCTTCCATGTACGCTAGGCCATAATATCCCGCCTCGCGCGGGCGGAGACCGGAAAGAGGACCGGTGGACGCGATGTCCGTCGCGCCCGCCACGGTGCCCGGCGGGGCGGAATGATGAATTCTCATGATCCGGAAGAGACCTGCTGGCGGTGGCAACTCCAGCAATATAATCGCCTCGACCGGAACGCGTCTGTCGGACATGTCGCATTTTGTTACCGCGTGTCGACCCCGGGGGGGTGCGGCGCGACTTACTTCTTGTCGACGATGGCGATGGTTTCCGGCAGGCCATACAGCGTGTCGCCCACGCCGCCCGGCTTGACCTTCGCCAGCGCGGCGTCCAGGTCCGCCTGCCTGACCTCGAACAGGGGCACCATGATGTCCTTCGGCATCTTCTTGCCCGCCAACGCCTGCTGCGCCACCCAGAACGCGGCCGTCACGCCGCCCGGCGGGTTGGAGACGGAGACCGTGGTGTAACCGCCGGCGGCCTGTTCCTTCCACCATTTCAATTCGGCGTAGCGGTTGGCGAGGATGATGATGGGCGTGGGCCGTCCCGCCGCCTTGAATGCCTGCGCGGCGCCAAAGCCATCGTCGCCCTGCGTCGCGACACCGTCGATCTTCGGCAGGGTCGGCAGAACACCGGCGATCGCTTTCTGCGCGACCGTCTGCGTCCAGTTGCCGTTGACGCTGGCGACAATCTTGAGACCCGGGTGCTTCTTCATGCCGTCCATCACACCCTGATGAATCGCCTCGTCCACCGATACACCGGCGATTCCCCGGACCTCCAGCAGATTGCCCGTGCCGTTCAGACGGCTGGCGAGATAATCCACCTGCTGCTCCCCGAGCCTGTGGAAATCGAACGACACACGGTAGGCGCACGGCTCCGTGACGATACCGTCATAGGACACCACCACCACGCCTGCCGCGCAGGCCTGCTTGATCACGCCATTCAGCGCCGTGGGCGACGCCGCATCGACCACGATCGCGTTATAGCCCTGCAGGATCAGGTTCTGAATCTGCTGGGACTGTTCCGTCACCTGATTCTCGGCGGTCGTGAACGATTGCGCATTGGCGACCTGCTTGGCGGCCAGCGCCCTGGTCGCGTTGGCCTGCCAGTCCTCCAGCATCGCCTGGCGCCACGCATTGCCCGCGTAATTGTTCGACAGCGCGATTTTCTTCGTCGCCGTGCTGGTGGTGGACACCTGGGCGTGCGCCAACGTCGATCCCGCCATGCATGCCGCCGCGACGATGTGCAAGGCCTTGCTGTTTGAACGGATGAACCTCATGCCGCTGTCTCCTGTCGTTATTGTCGATCGCTGCCGCTTTCTTCCTTACTTTTCCTGCTCGCCGTCACCGCCGGTTCGACGCGCCCCGCACCGCGACATGAACCGAATACACGCTGCTGCTCGCCGTGATGAACAGGCGGTTTCGAAGTCGCCCGCCAAAGGTCAGATTCGCGCTGACTTCCGGCAACAGGATCTTCCCCAGCAGCGACCCGTCCGGGGCATAGCAATGAATGCCGTCTTCCGCACTGGTCCAGATGTTGCCGAACTCGTCGATCCGCAGGCCGTCCGGGATGCCGCGGGGCATCTCGATCAGCACCCGGCCACTGCCCGCGAGCGAGCCATCCGGGCGCACGTCGAACGCCCGGATGTGACGCGGCCCATTCTCGAAGTGACTGGCGCCGGAGTCGACGACATACAGTACGGATTCGTCCGGCGAAAACGCCAGGCCGTTCGGTTTGACGAAATCATCCGCCACGCGCCGGATCTCGCCCCCGGCTGGCGACAGGCGATACACATGGCAGCCGTCGGTTTCGCTTTCCGCCCGGCCGCCCTCGTAATCGCTCAGAATGCCGTAATCGGGATCGGTGAACCAGACCGCGCCATGCGCATCCACGACCAGATCATTCGGGGAGTTGAACCGCCTGCCCTCGAAGTGCGACGCCAGCACGGTCACGCTGCCGTCGTGCTCGGTTCGCGAAATGCACCGGCGCCCGTGCTCGCAACTCAACAGGCGGCCTTCGTGGTCCAGCGTGTTGCCGTTGCTGTGATTCGACGGCTGCCGAAAAACGCCCACGCCCACGCCGGGAACCCAGCGCATCATGCGGTTGTTCGGGATATCGCTCCACACCAGCATGTCGCTCGCCGGGAAATACGCCGGGCCCTCCGCCCACAGGCAATCCGTGGCGAGCACCTGCAAAGGCGCATTGGGCTGGATCAGCGAGCGAAAGCGCGGATCGTGGATTTCATACGGAGAGGTTTTCATCGCACCACCTTGCTGCCGGCCATCGCCGTCACCGACACGATCAGAATGCCGTACACGAGGGAACGCACGCCGGCATCGGCCCCCATTGCATTGAGCATGGCCGTCATCAGATAAAGAAACATCGAGGCACCCCATACACCCAGGACGCTGGCCCGTCCCCCGGTGACCAGCGTGCCGCCGATGACGACGACCGCGATCGAGATCAACATGTACTCGTTGCCCATGTCGAGGGCCGCGCCGCCCGACGCCGCCGACAGCAGCAGCGCGGTGAAGGCGGCAATGCAGGCCGACATGACATAGGCCAGGCAGCGCGTGGTCGACACGTTCACGCCCGCCAGCCATGCCGCGCGCGAATTCTGGCCGATGGCGGACAGTTTCCGCCCGTACAACGAACGATGCAGCAGCACCGCCACGCCGAGCGAGAGCGCCAGCGCGGTCAGCGCGATATACGGCAGATGCAGCAGCCGCCCGGTCGCGAAAGCGCCCAGGATCGTGGGCGGGGCGGGCAGGTTGCGGCTTTGCGTGATCGCAATGGACTGGATGATGAAGCTCGAGGACAGCGTCGCGATGATCGGCGGGATGCGCAACAGCCGGATCAGGGCGAAATTGGCCAGTCCCACGACGATGCCGATCCCCAGGACGGCCGCCACGCCCGCTGCGATATGCGCCTCCTCTCCCGCCATGATCCGCATGCCGACCACGCCGGCCAGGCCGATGGTCGAGGGCACCGACAGATCGATATTGCCCACGCCCGACGTCATGACCAGCATCTGGCCCAGGCCGACCAGCACCATGAAGATGGCGTAGACCAGCGCCGTTTCCACCACGTTGCCCGCCACGCCGGCGCCATAGAGAAACATGGTCGCGATCCAGACGAGCAGCGCGCCGCCGAACGACCATCCCCACGGCGCATGGGTGCTGCGCAGACGACGCCAGCCGCGCATGGCCAGGCCGTCCCGCACGTCGGCGTACATGACGGCATCGCCGCCCTGCAGTCCGCCGTGCGGGTTGACGTGCGGGTTGACGTGCGGGTTGATGTGGATATCCGCGTGACCTTCGTGTCGATCGCCTTCCTTCCCGCTCAACAGACTCATTGCCCGTCTCCCTTGCGCTGCAACAACACACGCAACGACAGCACCACGATGAGAATGGCGCCCTGCATGCCGACCTGCCAGTCCGACGAAATATTCAGGAACGCCAGAAAAGAGGCCGCCAGCGTCAGGGTGATGGCGCCCAGCACCGCCCCCAGCACCGACACCCTGCCGCCGATGAATTCACCGCCGCCCAGGATCACGGCGGCAATCGACACCAGCGTGTACCGCAGGGCCAGATTCGCGTCCGCCGAGGTCGTGATACCCAGCAGCGACAATCCCGACAACACCCCGAAGATGCCGGCCACGCCGTACAACGTGGCTTTGCTGCGCACCAGGGACCAGCCGAAACGGCGCATCGCGCGCGGATTGCCGCCGCTGCCCCGTATGCGCACCCCGACGGACGTGCGCATCAACAGGAAATGACCGATCAGCGCGATCAATATCGACCACACGATGGGGGCGGCGACCCACGGCGTCCGATAACTCATGGCGCTCCCCAGCCATGACGGCGTCGTGCCGCCGGGCGAAGGCAGCAGAATGATGGCCAGGCCGCTCCAGATGAACGACAGGCCCAGCGTCACGACGATCGACGGGATCTGCCGCAGTTCGATCAACGCGCCCACTGCGGCATAGAGCAGCACACATCCCGCGAGCGCCAGCACGCCCAGCCATGGATGGCTGACCAGCAGCGTGGCGCCGATGCACGCCACCAGACTGACGAACGGCCCGATCGACAGATCCAGGTCGTTCACGGTGATGATCGCCAGCTGCGCCAGCGTCGCGAGCACGATGGGCACCGCGAGGTTCAGCAACAGGTTCGAGCCGAAATAACTGAACGTCGCCGGCTGCAGTACCAGGATGGGCACCAGCACGACGATCAGGGAGATGGCGGGCAGCAGCGCACGCAACCGCGCCTGCGAAAAGAAACCCGGCGTTTTCGGCGCCGACGCCGGCATTGG
>JBPBQT010000260.1:0-15231 GCA_050955065.1 Janthinobacterium lividum
TCAACGTCAACGACTCGGTCACGAAGTCGAAGTTCGACAACCTCTACGGCTGCCGCGAATCGCTGGTCGACGGCATCAAGCGCGCGACCGACGTGATGATCGCCGGCAAGATCGCCGTGGTCGCCGGCTACGGCGACGTGGGCAAGGGCTGCGCGCAGTCGCTGCGCGGCCTGGGCGCCACCGTCTGGGTCACCGAGATCGACCCGATCTGCGCGCTGCAGGCGGCGATGGAAGGCTACCGCGTGGTGACGATGGACTACGCGGCGTCGCGCGGCGACATCTTCGTGACGGCCACCGGCAACCTGCACGTGATCGGCTACGAGCACATGAAGGCGATGCGCAACCAGGCGATCGTCTGCAACATCGGCCACTTCGATTCGGAAATCGACGTCGCGTCGCTGCGTCAGCATACCTGGGACAACATCAAGCCGCAGGTCGACCACATCGTGTTCCCGGACGGCAAGCGCATTATCCTGCTGGCCGAGGGCCGTCTGGTCAATCTGGGCTGCGGCACGGGTCATCCGTCGTTCGTGATGTCGAACTCGTTCACGAACCAGGTGCTCGCGCAGATCGAACTGTTCACGCTGGGCGAGAAGTACGAGAACAAGGTCTATGTGCTGCCCAAGCAGCTCGACGAGAAGGTCGCGCGCCTGCATCTGGGCCGCATCGGCGCCGAGCTGACCGAATTGTCGGACCAGCAGGCCGCCTATATCGACGTCGCCAAGACCGGCCCGTACAAGCCGCAGCACTACCGGTATTGACGAACGGCTGCAGCGGGCTCCGCCCGGGGGCGCGCCAGCGGCGCGTCCCGTGCGGGATGTCCGCCGCGCCGGTCGTCCGCTGATCGTCTGCCGGTTTGCGCCGGTGGTGGCCTGGGTCTGCGCGCAGTATCGCGCGCGGGCCGCGGGCCTTTTTTTTGCGTGGTCCCTTTTTCATAGTGCAAGGAGTGCGAGAGATGAGTGTGCTGCTGACCTGGCTGATCAATGCGCTGGCGTTGCTGGCGCTGCCCTACGTCATCCCGTCGATCCGGATTCGCAGTTTCGGCACGGCGCTGACGATCGCGATCGTGCTCGGCCTCATCAACACGCTGCTGCGTCCGGTGCTGGTGCTGCTGACGCTGCCGGTGACGATCGTCACCCTCGGCCTGTTCATCCTGATCCTCAACGCGTTGCTGTTCCAGTTCGCTTCCTGGCTGCTCAAGGGCTTCGAGGTGACCGGTTTCTGGGCGGCGTTCTTCGGCTCGATCCTGTACAGCATCATCTCCTGGATCCTCTCGGCACTGATCTTCGGGCACCGCGACGGCCTGTTCGGCTAGCCGCGAGGCGAACCGGCGGGCGCGGTATTTTATCGACATGCTGAACAGGATCCCGATGGAACCGATCGAGCTTTCATTCGAATTTTTCCCCCCCAAGTCGGACGAGGGCATCGCGCGCCTGCGCGCCGCGCGCGCGCAACTGATGCCGCTCGCGCCGAAATTCGTCTCGGTGACGTTCGGCGCGGGCGGGTCGACCCAGCAGGGCACGATCGACACCGTGCTCGAGATCGCCCGCACCGGCGTGGATGCGGCGCCCCACCTGTCGTGCATCGGCGCGTCGCGCGCCGGGCTCGCGGAGATGCTCGACACCTATCGCACGCAGGGGATCTCGCATATCGTCGCCTTGCGCGGCGACATGCCCTCCGGTATGGTCGAGATGGGCGACTTCCGCTACGCCGCCAATCTGGTCGCCTTCATCCGCGAGCATGCCGGCGACGCATTTCGCATCGAGGTGGCGGCGTACCCGGAATACCATCCGCAGGCGCGCTCGCCGCGCCTGGATCTGGAGCACTTCGTCGCCAAGGTGCGCGCCGGGGCGGACGCGGCGATCAGCCAGTATTTCTTCAACGCCGACGCGTACTTCCGCTTCGTCGACGAGGTGCGGCGCGCGGGCGTGGAGGTGCCGATCACGCCGGGGATCATGCCGATCACGAACTACTCGCAGTTGAGCCGGTTCTCCGAGATGTGCGGCGCGGAAGTGCCGCGGTGGATCGCGCGGCGGCTCGAATCGTACGGCGACGACCGTGCGTCGATCCGCGCGTTCGGCGCCGAGGTGGTGGCGGCGATGTGCGAGCGTCTGATCGCGGGTGGTGCGCCCGGGCTGCATTTCTATACACTGAACAGCGCGGACCCGACCCGGGCCATCTGCGACCGCCTGGACCTGCGCGCGCCGGCGTGAGCGCGGGGCAAGTGTGAACATGGGCGCGCCGGCGACGAGCGCGCGCATTTCCGGTGACATACGATAAGGCAAGCGCGCACGCATAGCGCGCCCTAACCCGCGATCACACGCGACTGGAAACCCCCAAGCATGCTGCGATTCATCCTGCGTCGTCTGGGCATGGTGGTGCCGACCTTCATCGGCATCACGCTGCTGGCCTTCGCGCTGATCCATCTGATTCCGGGGGATCCGGTCGAGATCATGATGGGCGAGCGCGGCATCGATGCCGCCGCGCACGCGCAGGCGCTCAAGCAACTGGGGCTCGACCAGTCCCTGCCGGTCCAGTACGGCCGGTATCTGTGGCAGGCGCTGCACGGCAATCTGGGCCAGTCGCTGCTCAGCCATACCAGCGTGCTGTCGGAGTTCGGCGCCCGCTTCCCGGCGACGCTGGAACTGTCGCTGTGCGCCCTGCTGTTCGCGATCGTGGTCGGTCTGCCGATCGGCGTCGCCGCCGCGCTCAAGCGCGGCTCGGCGCTGGATCACGGCGTGATGGGCGCGGCGCTGACCGGCTATTCGATGCCGATCTTCTGGTGGGGCCTGATCCTGATCATGTTCTTCTCGGTGCGGCTGGGCTGGACGCCGGTCTCGGGCCGGATCGCGGTCGAGTACGACGTCCCGGCCGTGACCGGCTTCATGCTGATCGACGGCTGGCTGTCCCCGGACGCCGGCGCCTGGCGCTCGGCGGTGAGCCACCTGATCCTGCCCGCGATCGTCCTCGGCACGATCCCGCTCGCGGTGATCGCGCGGATGACGCGCTCGTCGATGCTCGAGGTGCTGCGCGAGGACTATATCCGCACCGCGCGGGCCAAGGGCCTGTCGCGCGCCCGGGTGGTGGTGGTTCACGCGCTGCGCAACGCGCTGGTGCCGGTCATCACGGTGATCGGCCTGCAGGTCGGCACGCTGCTGGCCGGCGCGGTGTTGACCGAGACGATCTTTTCCTGGCCAGGCGTGGGCAAATGGCTGATCGACGCGATCGGCCGCCGCGACTATCCGGTGGTGCAGGGCGGCATCCTGCTGATCGCGCTGCTGGTGATCTTCGTCAACCTCTGTGTGGATCTGCTCTATGGCGTCCTCAATCCGCGCGTGCGCAATGTGCGCTAGCCCCCTGCGCGCGAGCCGCATGCACACCGGTCCCAGGTGCGGCGGTCCCGCGTGCGCGGGCCGCATGTCTGCCGGTCGCCTGCCCGCCGGTCTCGCGTCCGACCGGCGCGTGCCTTCTCCCCATGTCACGGAGCACGCATGAGCAGCCGCCTGCAACCCCTGCCGCCCACGGACGCCGCGCCCGTCGCGAACGCGGCGCCCGCCTCGGGCCGCGTCGCCGGCGCGCGCGAGTTCTGGCGCCAGTTCTCGGCGAACCGCGGCGCGCTGATCGCGGCCTGTCTGCTGGCGGCGCTGCTGCTCGCCACGCTGTTCGCGCCCTGGCTCGCGCCGCATGATCCGATCATCCAGTACCGCGACGCGGTGCAGCGCCCGCCATTCTGGCAGGACGGCGGCAGCACGCGCTTTCTGCTGGGCACCGATGAAACCGGCCGCGACGTGCTCTCGCGGCTGCTGTTCGGCGCGCGGCTGAGTCTGTTGATCGGCGGCGTCTCGGTGCTGATCGCGGTGGTGCCGGGCATCGTGCTCGGCCTGCTCGCGGCGTTTTTCGACAAGTGGCTGGATGCGCCGGTGATGCGCCTGATGGATGTGCTGCTGGCGCTGCCGTCGCTGCTGCTCGCGGTGGCCGTGGTCGCGGTGCTCGGGCCGGGTCTGCTCAACACGATGATGGCGATCGGCATCGTCGGGCTGCCCGCGTTCACGCGGCTTACGCGCGCGGCGGCGCTGGGCGAGTTGCAGAAGGACTATGTGGTGGCGTCGCGCGTCGCGGGAGCGGGCCGTCTGCGGCTGATGTTCTCGCAGGTGCTGCCGAATTGCGCCGCGCCGCTGATCGTGCAGGCCACGCTGGGTTTCTCGACCGCGATTCTCGACGCCGCGGCGCTCGGCTTTCTCGGCCTGGGCGTGCAGCCGCCGTCGCCGGAGTGGGGCGCGATGCTGGCCTCGGCGCGCGACTATATCGAGAGCGCATGGTGGATCGTGACGATGCCCGGTGTGGCGATCCTGATCACGGTGCTCGCGATCAATCTGTTCGGGGATGGCCTGCGCGACGCGCTCGATCCCAAACTGCGGAGGATGCGTTGATGACTGCCTTGTCCGCCGATATGCATCATGCACCGGCAGGCGCGGCGCACGCCGGCGCCGCGGCCGAGCTGCTCGCGATCCGCAACCTGTCGGTCACGTTCGACGGCGCGGTGGCGGTCGAGCATGTCGACTTCGACATCGCCGCCGGCGAGGTGGTCGGCGTGGTCGGCGAGTCGGGCTCCGGCAAGAGCGTGACGATGCTGGCGCTGATGGGACTGATCGATACCCCGGGCCTGGTGCGCGCGGACCAGCTGCGCTTCGACGGTCACAGCCTGCTGGAGCTGAAGGAGCGCGACCGGCGCCGGATCATCGGCCGCGATATCGCGATGGTGTTCCAGGATGCGCAGTCGAGCCTGAACCCGAGCTATTCGGTCGGGTTCCAGGTGGGCGAGGCGCTGCGGCAGCACGAAGGCCTGCGCGGCCGGGCGCTCGAACAGCGGGTGCTGGGCCTGCTCGATCAGGTCGAGATTCCCGATGCGAGGAACCGCATGGGCGCCTACCCGCACCAGTTGTCCGGCGGCATGAACCAGCGCGTGATGATCGCGATGGCGATCGCCTGCAATCCGAAGCTGCTGATCGCCGACGAACCGACGACCGCGCTCGACGTGACGATCCAGGCGCAGATCATGACCCTGCTGCGCAATCTGCAACGCGACCGGGGCATGGCGATGGTGCTGATCTCGCACGACCTCGCCGTGGTGTCGGAAATCGCCGACCGCGTCGCGGTGATGTACGCCGGGGAGGTGGTCGAGCAGCAGCGCGTGCCGGCGATCTTCGAACGGCCGCACCACCCGTACACCGAAGCACTGCTGGCGGCGATTCCCGAACACAACCGGGGCGCGCGCCGGCTCACCGCGCTGGGCGGCATGGTGCCCGGGCGCTACGACCGGCCGCATGGCTGTCTGTTCGCGCCGCGCTGTCCGTATGTGGAAGAGGCCTGTCGCCTCGCGCGGCCGCCGCTGGCGCCGTGCGAGGCGATCGGGCAGGGCGATGGCGCGCGTGCGCCGATCGCGCCCGCCATGGCGTCGCATGCCGCGCCGCTCACGGGGCTGGTGCGGTGCATCAAGCCGTTGCACCGCGAGACGGTGCGCCAGGGAGATGTGCGATGAAGGACGAGTCCATGCAGCGCACGGATATCCCGCACGCCTTCCCCGGCATGCCGGCCGGCGGGGCGCGAGGTGACAGGGGCGACGGGGGCGACGGCCAGGCGGCGGCCGGAATCCTGGCGACCCGGCATGGCGCCGGCGACGTGCCGGTCATGGTGGCCGAGGCGCTGTCGCGTTACTACCCGGTGCGCCGCGGCTGGTTCGGCAAGGGTCTCGTCAAGGCGCTCGACGGCGTGTCGTTCCAGCTCGCGCGCGGACGCACGCTCGGCGTGGTCGGCGAGTCCGGTTGCGGCAAGTCGACGCTCGCCCGCCAGCTGACGATGATCGAGACGCCCACCGCGGGCCGTCTGACGATCGGCGGCGAGACCGTGTACGACGGCGGCAGGATGGCGACGGTCGCCGACCCGGCCGCGTTGCGGCGGCGCGTGCAGATGGTGTTTCAGAATCCGTTCGCGTCGCTGAACCCGCGCAAGACGGTCGAGCAGGCGCTGAGCGAGCCGCTCGCGATCAACACCGCGATGAGCGCGGCGCAGCGCGGCGAGCGCGTGCGGCAGATGATCGAGACCGTCGGCCTGCGTGCCGAGCATCTGCGACGCTATCCGCACATGTTCTCGGGCGGGCAGCGCCAGCGCGTCGCCATCGCCCGCGCGATGATCGTCGAGCCCGGCATCGTCGTCGCCGACGAACCGACCTCGGCGCTCGACGTCTCGGTGCAGGCGCAGATCCTGAACCTGTTCCTCGACCTCCAGGAACAGTTCGGCACCAGCTACGTCTTCATCTCGCACAATCTCGCGGTCATCGAGCATGTCGCCGACGACCTGATGGTGATGTATCTGGGCGCCTCGGTGGAAATCGGTCCCAAGGCGCGGATCTTCGCGCATCCGCGCCACCCGTACACGCGCGCGCTGATCTCGGCCACGCCGGCGCTGCGCGCGCAGGACCGGCGCGTGCGCATCGCCATCGAGGGCGAGCTGCCGTCGCCGCTCGATCCGCCGCCGGGCTGCACGTTTCATCGCCGTTGCCCCTATGTCATCGAGCGTTGCCGCAGCGAGGTGCCGTTGCTGCGCCCGGTCGACGGTCGCGAGGTCGCCTGTCATCGGGCGGAGGAAGTCGATGCCTGAGTGGGCCTGCGCCCGCGCTTGCGTGATGTCGGTCCTGCGAGTGATGGCGTGGAGCGTATGGGTCGGGGCAACCGGATGGGGCGCGTGCCACCCGGCGTGGGCGCAAGGGACACCGGGTCCGGGCGTCCCGGCCGGGGCGCACCGGCATCCGGCAGAGGATGCCGGTCATCGGCGCGCTGCGACATCCGGTCGGAGCGCCGTGGTGCCCGGCCGGCGCGCGGCGCCGGGGGGATTGTCGCGAGGGGCGTCCGCGCCGGGTCTGCCGTCGCGGGCGGCCGCGCGGCCGCGCGCGGCGGGCAATGCGGGTGAGTGGCTGGGCTATCGGGCCGGGCCGTCCCGGCCGAGCGCGCGCGAGGCGAACGCGGTGCCGCCGCGCCTGCCGTTCTATCGCGCGCAACGCGGCCGCCTCACGCTCTATGTGCTGGGGACGCTGCATGCGGGAGACCCGATCGATTACCCGGCGAGGCGGCCGTTTCGCCCGGCGATCCGGGCGGCGCTCGACGCCTCGCCCCTGGTCGCGTTCGAACTCTCGCCCGATGACCTGATCGATGCGCAGGCCGATGTCCAGCGCTACGGGCGCTGCCTGTACGAATGTCTGCCGCGTCAGATCTCGCCGTCGCTCTGGCGCAAGGTCGCCGCGCGCGTGGGCCACAATCCGACGCTGCTCGCGCAGGTCGCGCGCATGCGTCCCTGGCTCGCGGCGATGGTGATGGAGTCCTACGACGCGATGTCCTCGGGCCTGCAGGCCGATTACGGCTCCGAGGCCCAGATCCAGAACGTGTATCTCAAGGGCCGGATCGTCGGCCTGGAGACGCTGAACGAGCAGATGCGCGCGTTCGATACGCTGACGCTCGCCGAGCAGCGCGAAATGCTCGAACAGGACCTGGCGCAGGCGCCGCAGCAGAACGCCGCCGACCTGCGCCGCGTGCACGCGCTCTGGCGCGCGGGCGACGCGCAGCGCCTGTTCGACTGGCAGCGCGAGAAATCCGCGCAACTGGCGCGCGACCCTGCGGTATCCGCCGCGGTCGACGACAAGATCCTGTTCCAGCGCAACCGGCGTTTCGCGGCGCGGATGCAGGCGCTCGCGCAGCCGCGCCGGCCGGTCTTCGTCGCCGTCGGCGCGCTGCATCTGGGCGGCCCGCGCGGCGTGCTGCAATTGCTGCGCGCGGCGGGCTATCAGGTGCGGCAGCTGTGACGGTGGGCTGCCAAACGCGGTTGCCCTGACGGGGTGTCAGCAGATGCCGCGGTTCTGACGGCGCGCCGGCGCCGCCTTCAGGGCGGCGCGATGCAGCCGGTCAGCGGCGGGCAGACCAGGGCGAGATAGGCATCCTCGTCGTCCGCGGCGCGGCGCGCGCGCGTCGGATCATGGTAAACGGCGGGCGTCGAGGCGTTCACGGCCGCGCCTGTCTGCGTGGCGCGCGGCCAGAGGCGGGCGGCCACGCGGCGTTCCTCGCTCAGCACGCCCAGACCCAGCAATTTGTCCTCGACATACGCGAGCGCGCCGCGCGCGGTCTCGGGCTGCGGCACCTCCAGGGAAACGTCGGCCGGCATCGCCAGTTGCGCGAGGAGGCTGGCCACGCGTCGCCGCATCGCGTACGGCTGGTATCCGGCAGGGCTGAGATAGGTGAAAGCGTCGCTGAGCGCGAGTTCGGCGCGGCGCTCGCGCGCCAGCACGCGGCACGGTACGGCGTCCTGTCCGGGGGCCGCGTCGGCAAGGGCACGGAGCGTCCATTGGGTATTCCGGTGCGTATCCCGGGTGGCGTGTTGCGTCGCCTCCTGGTCGCGCGTCAGCCAGGCATCGAGAAAGCCGCCGCCCCATGCGCTCCTTTCGTAGATATCCCGGGCATGGAACATGAATTCGTCGATGGCCCGCAGGTGCGCGCCCCGGTTCGGGGCGTCGGCGAGGGTATCCCACCGGAATCGATCCAGCAGCCGCTGCACGAAAGAAGCCTGTTGCGGTGCGCGCCGCATGGCGTCGCGCACGGTCTGCTCCAGACGGATCGCCGCGCGCACGGTGACGCGCTGCGTGACGGCGTCGCCCAGCACCAGGGTGTGCGCGGAAACCGGTGTCACGCGCGCGAGTTGCCGGTCGAGCAGCAGGTTCTCCAGCAGGACGCGCGGCGTGATCCGCTCCAGCTGCGCGGGCAGGCTTTCGGCGTCGAAGGCGTCCGCGGTGGCGTAAGTGACCCGCTCCTCGTTGGGCAGATTCATTTCATAGAGCACCCGGTATGTCAGATACACCACCGGTCCCCGGTGCTTGCGCGCAAGCGTCGAAGGCGGATCGAACAGCAAGGTCGTGGCATGGATGAGCTCGTGGAGCCACACCGCCGTGGGCAACGCGCGGGTCGCGCCCGCCGGACCGAGCACCAGGACGTTTTCGAGGTCCCGCGCCGGGGGCACGATGATGCGATGCTGGGAGCGGACATAGCGCGCGCGCTCGCCTGTCCGGACGGTGAAACGCACGGGTTGCGCGCCCGGGCGCGAAGACGCGTGTTGCAGCAGCATGCGCAGCGTTGCGGAGCGTTGGTAGGCGACGGCGAGGGCGTCGTAGATCGCGCGTTGTTCCGCCTCGTCGGTGAAATCGGCGACGTCGCCCAAGACGATCGGCGTGCTTGCCGGCGGCGGCGCCGGATGGTTCTGGAGCCAGCGCTGCAGTTGCTTGACGGTGATGCCTTCACGCAGCGCGGCGGAACCCCGCGGCGTCGCCGCCGCGGGTGGCTGCCCGCGCATGTCGGCGACCAGCGCCTGGTGCGCGTCCCCCAGCCGGCGTTCGTCGACCGTGCCGATGACGTGACCCTGCCAGTTCACTTCCCAGATGGCCGCCTCGGCGGCGATGAGCGGCACCAGCCGTTGCTCGTCCCGCAGATACACCAGCCGGGCGTCCGGGGCGTGGTCCAGCGCGAGCGGCACGACTGCGCCACCGCGCGCGCGCGCCGCCAGCGCGCGATGGCGCAGCGGCACGCGTGCCGTATCCGAACCGCCCGGAAGCGCCGGCGGATCCAGCGTCATTTTCACGGTCAACGGCAGATAGCGCGGTTGCCATTCTTCCAGCATCGCCAGACTGCCCTGGAGCATGCCCAGTCGCGCGCGTTCGCCCACCGACAGGGCCGGCAGCGCCTGCGCCAGCGCCGGCGTGGGGGCGATGCGCCCGTCGAGCCAGGCGATCAGGGTATCGATGTCGAAGCCGAACGCGCCACGGCGCGCGCGTGCCGTGTGGGCGTGGCGCATGACCTCCTCCACGCGCTGCGCCGTGGCTCTGGGATCGACGTCCGGCGGCGTTTCGTCGCGCTCCTGGTGCTGCCGGATATCGAGGCGCAGGTGGTCGATGAAATCCTCGAGCAGATGCGCTTCTGCCTGTGCCGCCGAACGTTCCGGAAGCACGCGCGGAAGCGGAAGCAGGGGCGAATCGGCGCCGGCATGCGCGAAGTGGATCGCGGCGGACAGGGTCGGCGCGAGCCAGTGGCGCGGGACGGTCTGCCAGGCGACGCAGAGCCGGTTGAAATCGGCGAGGATCGTCCCGACGTCGTTGCCCGGCGTGCGTTCGACGCCGTGCAACGCGCCCAGTCGCAGGAGAACCGTGTCGATGGATTGCAGCGGCGTGCCGAAAGAAAAGCGCGTGGTTTCGCCGAGATCCCGCAGGCGCTGCCGCATCCAGTGTTCGGCTTGCACCGGATCGGTGGCTTCAGCGGATGCAGCGGATGCAGCGGATCCGGTTCCTGGATCGCGGGCGAAATCGCGCCGTGCGGCCAGCGTGTGCGCGACGAGCGCGGCGACATCCGTGCCCGACGCGTTGCGAACGGCGACCCCGTCGAACCACGCCGCCGAACGGTTCGCGTGCGGGCCGTCGAGCGGCAGCCACAGGGTCGCGATCTCGAGCGCGCCCATCTCGGCGTGGATGGCCTCCCGGAACGCCGCCGTCGACGCGGTGTTGCGCAGCGCGCCGGCCGAACGCGCCATGCAGCGCTGGCGCAGGCGCGCGGCGATCGCCAGCGCCCCTTCGTCCATCAGGGGCGCGTGATGTTCCGGGAAGTCGTTCGCCAGCAACGCATGCACCGCCTGCAACAGGCCGAGCGGGGTGGGCGATCCGGCAAGCAGACGGTCGACATCGAAACGGTCGGCGAGCTGGTTGGTCTGGTAGAAAAACTCTTCCTCGACGCTGTGCAAGGCGGCCTTGGCATGGGACATGAGCCGCCGGGCGTGCTCCCGGGCCGAGGATTCGTCCAGGGCGGGATCGCGCTGCGCGTGCCAGTACAGGGCGAGCGCCGCGTCGTGCCGCTGGCACAGGGTGCGCCAGTTCTCGCACAGGTGCCGGACGGATGGCGCGGTGCAGGACCGGGGCGCGGCGGGCTGGTGCAGCCATTGCAGCGTCATCGCGTGGGTATCGCGCTCCCAGGCCGCCAGCGCGGTCTCGGTGTCGCGATGTTCGTGGCCGGCATCGGCGGCGGCCAGCGCCCATTCGACGCGTTGCCGAAGCGACAGGTCCGACCAGGCGGGTGTCGCGACAGCGCGTGCGACGCGGTGTGGGCGCGGCGTCGCGCGCCCGCGCCGTGACGGGGGGAGCGGCGCCTGTTCTGCCCATCGGTGGTGACAAGGTGGCGCGATGTCGGGCAGGGCGGCATACGCCGCGCGCATGAAACGCGACGCATCGGCGGGTACCGCGCCGCATGCCCATGCAGGCGGCCCTGTCGGTCGGGCTGGCAGGCGCGTTGCGTCGGTGCCGGACAGCAGATAATGGGCGCCCAGCAAGGCGAGGTCGAATGGGGGCAGACGCATGGGCAAGGCTCCGTCTTGAGACGTGGGGTCGAGGGGGCGGCTAGCTGCACACGCAGGTACCGTCCTGTCGGGGCGCGCAGATCGAAGCGAGGTAACGGTCCTCGTCGTTGGCCACGCGCCGCGCGCGCGTCGGGTTCACCGGAATGTCGGTGGACGGCAGGGTGGGCGGCCGTATCCGCCAGATGCGCGCGGCGATCCGGCGCTCCTCGCTGTCGCTGGCGAGTCCCAGCAGCTTGTTCTCGACATAGACGACCGCGCCGCGCTCGGTGTCGATGTCGAAACCGGCGTGCGGCGTACGGGTGCGCGCGGGAAGTCCAAGTTCCGCCAGCAGCGTGGCCACGCGCCGCTGCATGGTGTAGGGCTTGGTTCCGGTGGGACAGAGATAGGCGAAGGACTCCGCGTACGAAAGTTCGATCCGGTGCGCGACCGCGTTCACACGGCAGGGCATGCCTTCACGGTCCGCCAGAATGCGCGAGAAGCGATGGATGGTCCATTGCGTCGTGCCGTCGCGGTCGAGCCAGGCATCCAGAAACCCTCGCGCCCATGAATTGCCGTCGTAGATAAGGCGCGCGTGCTCGACGAAATTGCGTACCAGGCGCAGGTGGGCGCTGGTCTGCTCGCCCTCGAACACCGTGTTCGCATGGAGTCGGGCGAATAGCCGCTCCAGGAACGGCGCGCGCGACGTCCGCTCGGCGACGGCCGCCCGGACGACCGCTTCGATCCGCTGCGCCGCGACGACGGTGGTTCGCTGCGCCACCGGCGTGCCGCCGACGAGCGTGCCTGGCAGGACGGGGGTTCGATGCGCCAGACGTTCGTCGAGCAGCAGGTTCTCCCGCACGACGCGCTCGGCGAGCAGTTTCAGATCCGGCGCCATGCGCTGGTGCGTGTACGACGTGGCGTGCGCATAGGCGATTCTTTCCGGCGTCGGCCGGTTGATTTCATACAGGATCCGGTCGGTCAGATACACCACCGGTCCGCGATGCGCGTTCGCCTGTGCGGGTGGCGGATCGGTCAGCAGGGTCATCGCATGGATGAATTCGTGGATCCAGACATCCCTCGGATTGAAATGCACCGAACCCGTCGCGCCAAGGTACTCGATCTCGGCCAGCTCGCTCTTGGGGGGAAGCGTGATGACATGCCGTTCGGGCGCATAGGCCGGGGTCGCGCCCGGGCGGATGTCGAACCGCAAACGCCTGACGTCCGGCCGGGGCGTGGCGCGGTGCGTGATCAAACGGAAGGTCTCCGACCGGGAATGCGCCAGCCAGAGCTCCTCGAAGATGTCTCGCTCGTCGCGGTTTTCCTCGTCGCAATCCATCAACCGTTCCAATATCGTGTCCGCATAATCGGCACTGCTCGCGCCGCGCGGCAGGGAGGCGGCCGCATGCGCGTCGAGCCAGCGCGTCATCGACGTCACGGTCGTGCCGTCGGCGAGCGTCGAGACATCGGCCTGCCCGGGCGGCACGGCGGGTTGGCGCAAATCCTGCAGGATTTTCTGCCGGACGCCGCCCAGGCGCGTGTCGCCGACGGCGCCCACGATATGCCCGTCCCAATCCAGCTCCCAGACGACGTGCCCGGACGCGCCCACCGGGATGACGCGGTCTTCTCGCGGCAGATGGACCAGCCCCGCACGGGGAACGTTCGGCAGCGCCACCGGCACGACCTCGCCGTTGCGGGCTTGCCGCGCCTGGGGCCGGTAGCGCAGCGGTATGTCGGTGTCGGGAAGCGTCGCCGCCATGCGCGGCGGTTCCGTCGCGCCCCATTCGGTCAGGGGCAGCGAAACGGCGCCTGAATCGCCCAGCGTTTCCAGGCCGCGATGCAGCATGCCGAGCATTGCCCGCTCGCCGTTCCGGGCGAGCGGCAGCAACTGGGGCAGGGCCAGCGAGGCCTCGACACGGCCGCCGATCCACGTCATCAACAGGTCCGCGCTGAACTGGAACGCGCCGCGCAGCGCACGTGTCTGGTTGCCGTGGCGGATACCCTCCTCGATGTCGTAGGCCGGCACGACAAACGGCAGGAGGCTGGCGATCTCCCGGATGTCGCCCTGCATGAGCGTCTCGCCGACATGGAGCGGCCAGCGCGGCAGCACCAGCAGTTCCTCGATGATTTCCCGGGCCGCCTCGCGCCGGTGGCGGACGGGCGTGGTCCGCCCGCTTGACGCGCTTGTCTCGTTTGCTCCGATGGCCCCGCTTCCGTCCTGCGACGGCGTGGCATGGACCGCCAGGCGCGCGTGGAAGCGATCGATCGCCGCGTTCTCCCGCGCTTCCGCCGGCATGGCCAGCAGCGTCGCCTTGTCCCCCGCGGCATGGGCCAGGTGCAGCGCCGCGGCAAGCGTGGGCGGGATCCAGTAGGCGGGCGCGGCGCGCCAGGCGGCGCAGAGACGGTTGAAGTCGCGCATGACGGTGGCGAAATCGGTTCCCGGCGAGCGCGGCACGCCATGGGCGTCGGCCAAGCGCAGCAGGATGGTGTCGATCGACTGGGCGGGGGTGCCGAACGGAAAACGCGTGCTTTCCAGCAGATCGCCCAGTCGCTTGCGGAGCCAGCTTTCGAGCTGGCGGTGGCGTTCGACCGGCACGGGACGGGTATAACGGGGATGGAGCATTTCGCGCTTTACCGCGCCGGTCCTTTCCTCGACGGCATCGGCGAGTCCGGGTTGGCGCCAGGCGAGCTCCCTGGCCAGATCGGCGAGATGCCTGCCGTGCGCGCCGCGCACCGCGATGCCGTCGAACCACGCGCCGCCGTGCGCCGGTGGCGCATTGCCCGTGGGGATCAGCCGGGCGGCAAGCGTCTCCGCCGCGATTTCCGCGTGGACCTCGCTGGTGAAGCGGTTGATCTCGATATGCGTTTCATCGTTGCCCAGGCGCGTTTCGCAGCGTTGGCGCAGTTGCAGGGCGACGGCGATCGCATGCGGGTCCAGCAGCGGGGCGCGATAGTCGGGAAACCGGACGGCCAGGGCGGTGTGGACGGCGCGAAGCAGGGCGAGGTCGCTGCGCGGCGGGTCGCGCAGCCAGTCGGGATCGAACAGGTCGGCGAGGCGGTTCGCCTGGTAGAAGTATTCCTCCCTGTCCGTCAGCGTCAGCGCGGAAGCGTGCGTCGCGAGCCGCTCGGCGGTGCATGCTCCGTCTTCCGCGGTGTCCTGCCTTCGCGCATGAAGCGCCCAATACAGATCGACATGGTCGGTGCGCTGCGCGGGTCCCGGATTCCCGGTCGATGTCATGTTGTCCCGGGTAAACATGTCGACGGACTGGGACAGCCATTGCCCGGTGCGTGCGTTGCCTTCTCCTTCCACCGTCGTCAGGCTATCCTCGATCGAGACGCCCAGGCGCCGTGCCTGCGCCATCGCGCGCGCCAGATCCGCGCGCTGGCATACGGGCAGGCGTTCCCACGTGGCGGCCCAGGCGGCGGGGATCAGTGTGGCATTGCAGGGACCCGGCGTCGCGGCGGGCGCCGGCGGGGGGGCGCTGTCGGCCGCGCGCGCGGTCGGGTCGGCGTGTCTTGCCAGGCGCCGCGATCTGCGTCGGCCACGCGACGGCGCGGATGTCGGGAGGCATCCCCGCCGGCCCGCGCCATGGCAGTCGAGCAGACCCGCACGCGCGGCCTGTTCCAGCGCGGCGGCGAGCGACGCCTGCACGGGCGCGTTCGCGCGCATCCGCGTGGCATCCGCCATCGCGCCCGGCCGCTGGCGCGGGGCCGGTCCCGGGCGCGGCGCCGGCGCGTGCGCGGGGTTGCCGCCGGCGGCGGAAAACAGGTAATGAACCACCAGCAACGACACATCCAGATTCGGCAGACGCATGGGCGGGCTCC
>JBPBQT010000261.1:0-15053 GCA_050955065.1 Janthinobacterium lividum
GCGGGGCGCGGGCAGCGGCGGGCGCGGATGAGCGGGCAGGAACAAGCAACTGCGCAAGCGGATTCAACATGGTGCGATTCCCTGTGACATATGAAGTAGTTGATTCGGAAGTAGTTGATTCGGAAGTAGGTGATTCGGGACTGCGATTCGTTACGGCAATTTCGATACTGCGATTTCTGTACTGTGATTCGACGCCGTCATTCAGCATTGCGATCCGCGGCGACGACCCGAGGGTGCAATCTCAATAAGCGCCGCCCACCTTGTGACGCGCGACGTAGTGTCCCGGCGCGACCTCGACCAGCGGCGCGATCACGGGTTCGTCGCCGACGTCCCGGATCGCGCTGGGGATCTCGTCGACGGCGAGCACGCGCGGCGCATGGCGGCGCTCGGGATCGGCGACCGGCACCGCGCTCATCAGCTTGCGGGTGTACGCGTGCTGCGGCGCTTCGAACACCGCGCGGCGCGGCCCGATCTCGACGATCTGTCCCAGATACATCACGGCCACCCGGTGGCTGATGCGCTCGACCACGGCCATGTCGTGCGAGATGAACAGATAGGCCAGGCCCAGTTCGGCCTGCAGGTCGAGCATCAGGTTGACGATCTGCGCCTGCACCGACACGTCGAGCGCCGACACCGATTCGTCGGCGATCACGACCTGCGGATTGAGCGCGAGCGCGCGCGCGATCGCGATGCGCTGGCGCTGGCCGCCGGAGAATTCGTGCGGATAACGGCGTGCCGCGCTGGCCGGCAGGTCGACCCGTTCGAGCAGCCAGGTGACGCGTTTCTCGGCGTCGGCGCGGCTCGCGGCGCGGTGCACGAGCAACGGCTCCATGATCGAGAAACCCACCGTCTGCCGGGGGTTCAACGACGCGAACGGATCCTGGAAAATGAACTGGATGTGACGGCGCAGCGTCTGCAGCGCATTGCCGCTCAGCGTCGAGATGTCCTGGTCCATGAAACGGATGCTGCCGCTCTGGCTGTCGACCAGACGCAGCAGCGAGCGTCCGGTGGTCGACTTGCCGCAGCCCGATTCGCCGACCAGCGCCAGCGTCTCGCCCGGATAAAGATCGAAACTGACGTGCTCGACCGCGTGGACCTGGCGCGTGGTGCGGCTGAAGAAACCGGTCTTGACCGGGAAGCGCGTGACCAGGTCCTTGACCTGCAGCACCGGCGGCTTGCCGGCCTGGGCGGGCGACACGTGTGACGTGGCCGGTGAAATGTCCACGGGCGAAACGGCGCCGGCGCGACCCGCAGGTGTCGGGGTCACGGTCGGGGTTGTCGCGGTCGCGGCGGTGCGCATGGCACCCGCAGCACCCGCAACACCCGGGCGGACCGCGCCCGCGGTCCCCATCGTCTCGCTCATCCGCAACAGATCGAAGCGCGCGGGCAGATCGGTGCCGTGCATCGCGCCGAGCTTCGGCACGGCGGCGAGCAGGGCGCGCGTGTACGTGTGGGCGGGCGCGGCGAAGATCTGCGGCGCGTCGCCTTCCTCGACCTTCTCGCCCTTGTACATCACGAGCACCCGGTCCGCGACCTCGGCGACCACGCCCATGTCGTGCGTGATGAAGATCACGCCCATCTGCATGTCGTCCTGCAGCGTGCGGATCAGCTGGAGGATCTGTGCCTGTACGGTAACGTCGAGCGCGGTGGTGGGCTCGTCGGCGATCAGCAGCGTCGGCCTGCACGACAGCGCCATCGCGATCATCACCCGCTGCCGCATGCCGCCCGAGAGCTGGTGCGGGTAGCGCGCGAAGACGTTCGCCGCCTCGGCGATGCGCACGCGTTCGAGCAGGCGCAGCACCTCGGCCTTCGCCTGCGCCGCGTTCTTGCGTTGATGCAGCATGATCGCCTCGGCGATCTGGTCGCCGACCGTGAACACCGGGTTCAGCGACGTCATCGGTTCCTGGAAGATCATCGACACGTCGGCGCCGCGCACGCTGCGCATCACCGACGCGCCCGCCGTGGCCAGATCGATCACCGCGCCGTCGTGGCGGCGCAATCGCATGCTGCCGCTGTCGATGCGTCCGCCCCCGTGCCCGACGAGACGCATCAACGCGAGCGAGGTCACCGATTTGCCCGATCCCGATTCACCGACGATCGCCAGCGTCTCGCCGCGCGCCACCGTGAACGACAGATCGCGCACCGCGCGCACCGGCCCGCCCTCGGCGCGAAACGTCACGCCCAGCCCGTCGACCGCCAGCACGCGCGACGCGGGAAAGTCGGCGTGCGCGCGGGACGGCTCGGCGAACGGGGCGCCGGCAGCGGGCGCCGCGGCGCGTCCGACGGCATGTTCGGCAACCCGCGGCAGGTCCTGCCGGAGGCCGGACGCGCCGGATGCGGGGGCGGTGCCCGGGGCGTGGCCGGCATCGTCGCGGCGGGGGGAGCGGTCTGGGGTCTGCACCGGGTGGAGTCTCTCTTGCTGGGCGAAGGGGTGGAGGAGGGGCGGCGCGGAGGCGCGCGTGCCGGTCGTCAGGATTCGTCGCGATAAATGGCGGTCACGGGATGTTCGCCAACGCGTGCGTGGCCCCGGTACATGCCCTCGGTATTGAACGGCATCGCGATCCGGCCCCGGGCATCGACGGCGATCAGCCCGCCGCGTCCGCCGATGGCGGCGAGCTTGCCGTCGATCACGTCGCGCGCGGCGGCGTCGAGCGGCGCATCGGTGTATTCGATGCGCGCGGCCAGCGCGTGCGCGGCGACGATGCGGATGAAATGCTCGCCGCTGCCGGTCGCCGAGACCGCGCAGGTCGCGTCGTCGGCGTAACATCCCGCGCCGATCAGCGGCGAATCGCCGATGCGGCCCGCGCGTTTGTTGGTCATGCCACCGGTGGAGGTGGCCGCGGCCACATGTCCGTGGACGTCGCAGGCGACCGCCCCGACCGTGCCGAACTTGCGGTCGGGATCGATCGGCGCGGCGTCCGTCGCCGCGGCGAGTGTTCGGGCGTCGTGGTCGAGCAGCATGCCGGCGCTGGCCGCGCGGGCGGTTTGCCACTGCGCGCGCCGTGCCTCGGTGCCGAAGAAGTCGTTCGCCACGGTCTCGCAGCCCTGCGCCTCGGCAAAGCGTTCGGCGCCCGCACCCGCGAGCAGCACATGCTCGCCCTGCCGCAGTACCGCCCGCGCGCACAGCACCGGGTTGCGCAGCCGCGTCACCCCGGCCACCGCGCCGGCGGCGCGCGATGCGCCGTCCATGATCGCCGCGTCGAGCTCGTGCGACCCGTCCTCGTTCAGCACCGCGCCCCGGCCCGCGTTGAACAGCGGGCACTCCTCGAGCAGGCGCACCGCCTCGGTCACCGCGTCGAGTGCGCTGCCGCCGTCGGCGAGGATCGCCTGGCCCGCTTCGAGGACGGCCCGCAGCGCCGCGCGGTATTCGGCCTCGACCGTGTCCGACATCGCGGCGCGCAGCAGCGTGCCGGCGCCGCCGTGAACGACGATGACCGCCGGGTTGCCGGGCGCCGCCCCGCGTGCGGCGGCATCGGCGTTCCCATGGGCTGATTCGTGCGTGGCCGGCTGCGTGGCTGGCGCGGGCTTCGTTGTCTTGTTCACTGCGTTATCCAATGCGCATGCGCTCGATTCGGGATGGGGATGGCCACTGGGCGGAAAAGGGCGGATCAGGGTTGACGCTGCGGGGCTTTCGGCCGCCGCTGTCGTCGCGCGGCGAACGTGCCGGACATGCCGGACGAGCCGGACGAGCCGGACGCGATTGCATTCCCCGACTGGCCCGTCGTCGCCGTCGGCGTCCGCATCTTCGTCGCTGGCGCGGCCTGCAACCCGGCCTGCACCGGTTGTTGCACCAGCCACGGCAGGACCGACTCGGTGAGATCGGTGGCCGCGCGCACCGCGTCGTGACTGCGATGCGCGGCGAGATCGCACAGCGCCTCGATCACCGCGAGCACCGCCGCATCGGAATTGGGCGCGAGCTGGCGCGTCGAGCGAATGAACAGCGAGATCTGCGCGAACGCGGCCAGCGGCGATGCCTGGCAATCGGTCAGCGCGAAGATCCGCACGCCGCGCTTCGCCGCGTAACGGGTCAGCGTCACGGTATCGGCCGAGTAACGCGGAAACCCGATCGCCAGCAGCACGTCGTCGCGTCCCGCGCTCGAGAGACGCCGCGCCGCGTGCGACGGGCCGCCCAGCAGCGCCAGCGACTGGATGTCGGGGCAATAGGGCGTGAAGCCGTGCTCGGTCAGGCCCGCGAGAAAGGCGCTTGCCCCATAGCCCAGCACATGCACCCGGCGCGCATCGAGCATCGCGTCGACGATCGTCTCGCATGCGGCCGGATCGAGCGCGAGCCGGGTGCTCTCGATGTTGGTCACGGCCTGCGCGAGCGACGCGTCGAGCAGGCAGTCGCGGCCCGGCGCGCTCGCCTGCGCATGGCGCAGGCGTTCGACCGGCGCCATGTTGGCTTCGTAGCCCCGCACCAGCGCGCCCCGGAACGACGGATAGCCGTCGAAGCCGAGCGCGCGCGCGAACCGGTTCGCGGTGGCCGCCGAGGCGCCTGCCGCGGCGGCGAACTCGTCGATGCTCATCGTCGCGGCGCGGAACATGTTGTCCCGGACGAAATTCGCCATGCGCCGGTGCACGGGCGTCAACGGCGCGGCCAGGGCGATCTTGCGCAGGATCGAGGTATCGGTGGCGAGTGACAGAGCCGGGGGAGGGGGCGGAAGCGTCATGTAAGTGCGTTGTAATCTTGAAAATATTCTTGCACGAAAAAAATATTGTGAAAATATATTTTCGATTTTTTACAGCGATCGGGTCGTCGGCGACCCTCGGCAATGGCGGTCCAACCTGTTTTTGGTTGAACTTTCAGTTATTTACCGGGACGGCAGGCCGAATTGGCGAGATTTTTCGGTATTTGTCGCAGGTTCCCGTCCGATGGGAATGTCGGATCGCTGCACGGGCTGTTGCTTTCAACCCCGCGACGAATTGGCACCGCGGCGGAAAATCGCAGCTTGGACGTATAATCCAGGCGTTTTCCTACAATACAAGCCGAGGCACATCATGGTTCAGATGTCACGGCGCCAGTTCCTAAAAGTAACGGGCGCCACACTGGCCGGTTCAAGCATGGCCATGCTCGGGTTCGCTCCCGGGCAGGCACTTGCTGAAGTGCGTCAGTACAAGCTGTCACGCACGACCGAAACTCGCAATACCTGCACCTACTGCGCGGTAGGGTGCGGCATCCTGATGTACGGTCTGGGCGACGGCGCGAAGAACGCCAAGGCCAGCATCATCCATATCGAGGGCGATCCCGATCACCCCGTCAATCGCGGCACGCTGTGCCCGAAGGGCGCGAGTCTGATCGACTTCATTCATAGCGAGAGCCGACTCAAGGTGCCGGAATACCGGGCACCGGGCTCCGACAAGTGGCAACCGATCTCGTGGGACGATGCGCTGAACCGCATCGCCGCGTTGATGAAGACGGACCGCGACGCGAATTTCGTCGAGAAGAACGAGAAAGGCCAGACGGTCAACCGGTGGCTGACCACCGGCATGCTGGCGGCCTCGGCGGGCAGCAATGAAGTGGGCTATCTGACGCACAAGGCGATCCGGTCGACCGGCATGCTGGCGTTCGACAACCAGGCGCGTGTCTGACACGGTCCGACGGTGGCAGGTCTTGCCCCGACGTTTGGCCGTGGAGCGATGACGAACCATTGGGTCGACATCAAGAATGCGGATGTGATTCTGGTCATCGGCGGTAACGCCGCGGAAGCGCACCCCTGTGGCTTCAAATGGGTGACGGAAGCGAAGGCGCACAACAAGGCGCGCCTCATGGTCGTCGATCCCCGCTTTACGCGTACGGCGTCGGTCGCGGATTTCTACGCCCCGATTCGTACCGGCTCGGACATCGTTTTCCTCGGCGGGGTGATCAACTACCTGCTGACGAACGACAAGATCCAGCACGAGTACGTGAAGAACTACACCGACATGCCGTTCATCGTCAGTGAGGCCTTCCAGTTTACGGACGGCATCTTCTCCGGCTACGACGAGAAAGCGAAGAAGTACGACAAGACGAGCTGGGATTACGAGAAGGACGATCAGGGCTATGCAAAGGTCGACATGACCATGCAGCACCCCCGTTGCGTCTACAACCTGATGAAGGCGCACTACGCGCGCTACACGCCCGAGAAGGTCGAGAGTATCTGCGGCACGCCGAAGGCCAAGTTCCTCGCCGTGTGCGAGACGCTGGCGACCACGGCACGTCCGGACCGGGCGGGCACGATCCTGTACGCGCTGGGCTGGACGCATCACTCGATCGGCTCGCAGATCATCCGCACCGGGGCGATGGTGCAGTTGCTGCTGGGCAATATCGGTATCGCCGGCGGCGGCATGAACGCGTTGCGCGGTCACTCGAACATCCAGGGCCTGACCGATCTGGGCCTGATGTCCAACCTGCTCACCGGCTACATGACGTTGCCGACCGAGAAGGAACAGGACTACGAGGGCTACATCAAGGCGCGCGCCGCGCAGCCGTTGCGGCCGAACCAGTTGAGCTACTGGAAGAACTACCGCAGCTTCTTCGTCAGTCTGATGAAGACCTGGTACGGCGACGCCGCGACCAAGGAAAACAACTGGGGCTACGACTACCTGCCGAAACTCGACAAGTCGTACGACTTGCTGCAGGCGTTCGAGCTGATGCACCAGGGCAAGATGAACGGCTATATCTGCCAGGGCTTCAACCCGCTGGCGTCGGCGCCGAACAAGAGGAAGAGCTCGGAAGCGCTGTCGAAGCTGAAGTGGCTCGTCATCATGGATCCGCTGGCCACCGAGACGTCCGAATTCTGGGCGAATCATGGCGCGCTCAACGACGTTGATCCGAAGCAGATCCAGACCGAGGTGTTCCGCCTGCCGACGACCTGTTTCGCCGAGGAGCGGGGTTCGGTGACGAATTCGGCTCGCTGGCTGCAGTGGCACTGGCAGGGTGCGCCGCCGCCATGGCAGACGCGCAGCGACCTGGAAATCATGTCGGGCCTGTTCCTGCGCATGCGCGCGGCGTACAAGAAGGACGGCGGCAAGTATCCGGACCCCATCACCAAGCTGACGTGGACCTATCTGCAGCCGGAAAGCCCGACGCCGGAAGAGCTGGCGATGGAATACAACGGCCGTGCGCTGGAGGATATTCACGATCCGAAGGATCCGACCAAGATCCTGGCGAGGGCCGGCGAGCAGTTGCCGTCGTTTGCGCTGCTGCGCGATGACGGCACGACCACCAGCGGCTGCTGGATCTATTGCGGCGCCTGGACCCAGGCCGGCAACCAGATGGGTCGTCGCGACAATTCCGATCCGAGCGGCATCGGCAACACGCTGAACTGGGCGTGGGCCTGGCCGGTCAATCGCCGAATCCTGTACAACCGGGCATCCTGCGACGTGGCGGGCCAGCCATTCGACGTGCGCCGCAAGATCATCGGCTGGAACGGCAAAACGTGGAGCGGCGTCGACGTGCCGGACTACAAGGTGGACGAACCGCCGGAGACCGGCATGGGTCCGTTCATCATGAATCCGGAGGGCGTGGCGCGGTTCTTCTCGCGCGACGGGCTGGCCGAAGGGCCGTTCCCCGAGCATTACGAGCCGTTCGAAACGCCGGTGGGTTACAACCCGATGCATCCGACCAACGCGTTGGCGTTGAACAACCCGGTGGCGCGCGTGTTCCCGGACGATCGGGCCGCGTTCGGCAAGAAGGAGCAATTCCCGCATGCCGCAACGACCTATCGTCTGACCGAGCATTTCCACTACTGGACCAAGCACGCGAAGCTGAACGCGATCATACAGCCGGAGCAGTTCGTCGAAATCGGCGAGGATCTGGCCAGGGAAGTGGGCGTGGTCGCGGGCGACCGTGTCAAGGTGAGTTCGAACCGGGGCGAGATCGTCGCGAAAGCGGTGGTCACCAAGCGGATCAAGCCGTTGATGATCGAGGGCAAGAAGGTCCAGCACGTCGGCATCCCGATTCACTGGGGATTCAAGGGCGTCGCCAAGGCAGGTTACCTCGCCAACACGCTGACCCCCGTCGTGGGGGACGGAAACTCGCAGACGCCGGAGTTCAAGTCCTTCCTGGTGAAGGTCGAAAAAGCATAATGCGCGAGGAATCCTGAAATGGCATGGCAATCGTTGGACATCAAGCGGCTCTCCGCGACGACCGTGCAGCCTCCCGAGGCGCGCACGCCCGTCACCGGTACGGTCGCCAAGCTGATCGATGTGTCGAAATGCATCGGCTGCAAGGCATGCCAGACCGCGTGCATGGAGTGGAACGACCTGCGCGACGAGGTCGGCATCACGACCGGCGTGTACGACAACCCGCGCGATCTCACGCCCGAGTCCTGGACGGTGATGCGTTTCTCGGAATACGAGAATCCGGCGGGCGACCTCGAGTGGCTGATCCGCAAGGACGGCTGCATGCATTGCGAGGACCCGGGCTGCCTGAAGGCGTGCCCGTCGCCCGGCGCCATCGTGCAGTACACGAACGGCATCGTCGACTTTCACGAGGAGAACTGCATCGGGTGCGGCTATTGCATCAGCGGCTGCCCGTTCAACATCCCGCGGATGTCGAAGAAGGACAACCGGGTGTACAAATGCACGCTCTGTTCGGACCGCGTCGCGGTCGGCCAGGAGCCGGCCTGCGTGAAGACCTGCCCGACCGGCGCCATCATGTTCGGCACCAAGGAGGACATGAAGGAGCAGGCGGCCGATCGGATCGTCGACCTGAAGGAACGCGGTTTCGAGAACGCGGGTCTGTACGATCCGCCGGGCGTGAGCGGCACGCACGTGATGTACGTGCTGCACCATGCGGACAAGCCGTCGCTGTATCACGGCCTGGCCGACAATCCGCGCATCAGCCCGATGGTGCGGGTATGGAAGGGCATCGCCAAGCCGATCGCGGTCGCCGGCATCGCCCTGACCGCGCTCGCCGGTTTCTTCCACTACACGCGCATCGGTCCGAACGAGACGCATGAAGAGGACGAGGAAGCGGCGCTGGCCGAGGCGCATGACGCGCACATCGCCACGCATCAGGAAAATGACAAGGAGATCGTGGGATGAGCCAGCTCGATGATGGTCACAAGCCGCATAGCGAACCGTTGGTGGTGCGCTACTCGGCGAATGAGCGGAGCAACCACTGGGTCACCTCGATCACCTTCGTGATCCTGGCATTGACGGGGCTGTCGCTGTTCCACCCGTCGATGTTCTGGCTGAGCGCGCTGTTCGGCGGCGGCCAGTGGACGCGCATCCTCCACCCGTACGTGGGCGTGGTGATGTTCCTGTCGTTCTTCGGCCTGGTCTTCCGGTTCTGGCACCACAACATGCTCGACCGCAGCGACGTGCAGTGGATGAAGCAGATCGACGACGTGCTCGCCAACCGGGAGGACAACCTGCCGCGCATCGGCCGCTACAACGCCGGTCAGAAGCTGTTGTTCTTCGCGTTGATCGCCTGCATGCTGGTGCTGCTGCTCTCCGGCATCGTCATCTGGCGGCAATGGTTCTCGGTGTACTTCGGTATTCCGCTGATCCGTCTCGCGGCGCTCGCGCACGCGACCGCCGCTTTCGTGCTGATCACCGCCATCGTCGTGCATATCTATGCCGCGATCTGGATCAAGGGCTCGATCGGCGCGATGGTCAAGGGCACCGTGACGTTGGGCTGGGCGCGCAAGCATCACCCGCGCTGGTTCGACGACATCATCAAGAAGAATCGCTGATCGCATTTCGGTTCACGCGACAAACGGGGCCGCCGACCCGCAGCAATGCGGCTCGGCGGCCTTTTTTCATCGGCCGTCGCGCCCCGGGCCCGTCGTTTCGCGCGAGACGCGAACCGTGCGGCCCGCGCGACGCCCGCCACCGCGAACAGCGGCGGGCGTCGGTATGCACGCCGGGCCGTACATCGGTTAGGATTGAGCGTCTGGCGATGTTCCACGCCGCCCGTGACGCGTGGTTTCAAGGAAAGGTGTTGTCGTGCAACGTATTCTAGAAGCAGGTCAGATCGAGTCGCTCGATCACTCGTCCATTCCCCGCATCCGCCTGCCGGAGCGCTTCGGCGTGTTCGGCGCACGGGCCACGCGCATGCGCCGGCTCGCCGCGAACAGCGTCGCGGGCATTCCCGTCGACCCGGCGCTGGGCGGCTACCTGAACCTGATGGGCCGGCTGGCCGATGCGCAGCAGGGCGTCCTCAACGGCCTGACCGACTCCGACGTCGGGCCGCTCGACCGCGACATGATCGCCCGCTCGCAGGCGCATTCGATGCCCGTGCTGCCGGCATCGATGCCGCGCGAGGCAAGCTGGCATCTCGTCTTCGACCGTCTGTTGGCCGCGCTCGCGGCCACGCCGGACGCCGTCGATCCCGCCTCGCCGTTCGGCGCGACGCTGCGCACGTTGCAGGCCCTGTCGCCCGAAGAGCGGGACGCCGCGGCCGACGCCGTGCTGTCGGGCAGCGCCGCGCCCAGTGCCGCGGCGGCCCCGTTCCTTTTCGCGGCGCTGCAGGTCTGGTGGACCGAACGGGCAAGCCGCCTGCAGGTCGCCGACATTCCGTACATGTCGCATCCCGGACTGTGCCCGGTGTGCGGCTCGCAACCGGTCGCCAGCGTCGTGCGCATCGGCGGCGCGTCGCAGAATTACCGCTATCTGCAGTGCAGCCTGTGCACGAGCGAGTTCCACATGGTGCGCGTCAAATGCACCAACTGCGAATCGACGGACACCATCTCGTACAACGGCATCGTCGAAACCGACGCGCCCGACGTCATCGAGGACGCCGGTGCGCCGGGCGGCAAGCGGCCCGCGGCCGACCCGGCGAAGTTCGCCAAGGCCGAGACCTGCGGCAAGTGCCATTGCTACCGGAAGATTTTCTATCAGGAACACGACTACGAAGCCGAGCCGCTCGCGGACGATCTCGCCAGCCTGTCGCTGGACATGCTGATGAACGAGGCGGGTTACGAACGGATCAGCGGCAATCCACTTTTCTGGCTCGATGACGCGACTTCCTGAACCCGGCATCCTGTCTGCCTCGTCGACGCCGGAAGGGGCGGGAGCCGAGAGGGCAAAGTCGTCCGCATCCGTTGCGCTTGCGTCTGCCGGCAACGCGCCCGCCGCCCGACAGGCGGTCGCGCGCATTCCGTCGGTTGAACGCATTCTGTCGATGCCTGCACTGGCACCGTCGATCGCCGCGCACGGGCGCACACGCGTCCTCGCGACCGTGCGCGACGTGCTGGCCGCGTTGCGCGAGCGGTTCACGCGCGAACGGCAGGCCGGCGTGATCCCCGGCGACGCGAGCGCCGAGCGCGCTGGCGTTGTCCCCGGTGTCGCCCCCGACGACATCGTCGCGGACGTGCGGCGCCGGCTGGCCGCCGCGTCCATGCCGCGGCTGCGCGCCGTCTTCAACCTGACCGGCACGGTCCTGCACACCAATCTCGGCCGGGCGCTGCTGCCCGACGTCGCCGTCGACTCGGTCGTCGCCGCGTTGCGCGCGCCGGCGAATCTCGAATTCGATCTGGAATCCGGCGGGCGGGGCGATCGCGACGATCTCGTGACCGAGCTGATCTGCGAGCTAACCGGTGCCGAAGCTGCCACCGTCGTCAACAACAACGCCGCCGCGGTGCTGCTGATGCTCGGCACGCTCGGCATCGACCGCGACGTCGTCGTGTCGCGCGGCGAACTCGTCGAGATCGGCGGCGCGTTCCGCATTCCGGACATCATGAGCCGCGCGGGCGCGCGTCTGGTCGAGGTCGGCACGACCAATCGCACCCACCTCGCCGATTACGAGCGGGCGATCGGCGCGTCCACCGCGATGCTGATGAAAGTGCATTGCAGCAACTACGCGATCACCGGCTTCACCAAAAGCGTCGAACTCGACGAACTCGCGCCGCTCGGCCGCCAGCACGGCGTGCCCGTCGTCGTCGACCTGGGCAGCGGCACGCTGATCGACCTGTCCGCCTACGGACTCGCCCGCGAGCCCACGGTCGCCGAGACCATCGCCGCCGGCGCCGACCTCGTCACCTTCAGCGGCGACAAACTGCTGGGCGGCCCGCAGGCCGGCATCATCGTCGGCCGCGCCGACCTGATCGCCCGGATCAAGAAAAACCCGCTCAAGCGCGCGCTGCGCGTCGGCAAGCTCACGCTCGCCGCGCTCGAACCCGTGCTCGCGCTGTATCGCGAACCCGAATTTCTCGCCGAGCGCCTGACCACGTTGCGTCTGCTCACGCGCGACGCCGCGCGCATCCGCGAACAGGCCGAGGCCATTGCCCCGGTGTTGCAGCGCGTGCTGGGTAAAGACTGGACGGTGGGCGTCGAGCCCATGTTCAGCCAGATCGGCAGCGGCGCGTTGCCGGTCGAATCGCTGCCGAGCTGCGGTCTGGCGATCCGGCGCGCGAGCGGACGCCGCGCCGGCCCGTCCCTGAACCGTCTCGAAAAAACGCTGCGCGAATTGCCGCGCCCGGTGATCGGCCGCATCGCGCAGGACGCGCTGGTGCTCGACCTGCGCTGCCTCGAGGCGCGCGAGCAGGACGCGTTCGTCGCGCAGCTCGACGCGCTGCCGTCCTCCGGAGCCGCCCGATGATCGTCGGCACCGCGGGCCACATCGATCACGGCAAGACCACCCTGACGCGCGCGCTCACCGGCGTCGACACCGACCGCCTCAAGGAAGAGAAGGCGCGCGGCATCTCGATCGAGCTCGGGTACGCGTATCTGGATCTCGGCGGCGACGCCGATGTCGATGTCGACGTCGGGCATGACCCGGCCGCTGTCCCGCCCGCCGATGCGCATGCCGCGACCCATCGCGCAGCGTCGCAAGACGCAACGGCGAGTGGCACGCCGGCGCAGGACGCGGCATCCCCCGACGACATCCTCGGCATCATCGATGTCCCCGGCCATGAACGGCTGGTGCACACCATGGCGTCCGGCGCCACCGGCATCGATTACGCGCTGCTCGTCGTCGCCGCCGACGACGGCGTCATGCCGCAGACCCGCGAGCATCTGGCGATCCTGTCCTTGCTTGGCCTCTCCGCCGGCGCCGTGGCCATCACCAAAAGCGATCGTGTCGACGCCGCACGGGTGCGCACGGTGCGTGACGACGTCGCCGCGTTGCTCGCCGGCACGCCGCTCGCCGACGCGGCTTTTTTCGAGACCGCGGCCCACCTTCCCGGCGACCGTGGCACCCATGCGTTGCTCGCGCATCTGCGCGACGCCGCCCGGCACTGGCGCCGACGCCGCGACGACGGCCTGTTCCGGCTTGCCGTCGACCGTGTCTTCACGCTGCCCGGGCAGGGCACCGTCGTCACCGGGACCGTCTTCGCCGGGCGCGTCGCCGTCGGCGAGACCGTCAACCGCGTTCCCGAGACCGCTGGCGCCTTGCCGGTGCGCGTGCGCAGCATCCACGCGCAGAATCGGCCCGCGCCGCTCGGTCATGCCGGACAGCGGTGCGCGCTCAACCTCGCCGGCACCGATCGCGACGCGCTGCAACGCGGCGACTGGATCGTCGACCCGCGCCTGCGCGCCACGTCCACGCGTCTGGACTGTTCGCTGACGCTGCTGGCCGATGCCGGGTTGACGCTGTCGCACTGGATGCCGCTGCATGTGCATCTGGGCAGCGGCCATCACGTCGCGCATCTCGCATTGCTCGATGAAGCGCCGCCTGCCGCCGGGCAGCGGGGCCGGGTGCAGCTGGTTTTCGATACGCCCGTAAGCGCCGTGCCAGGGGACCGGTTCATCGTGCGCAATGCCCAGGCGACCCGCACCGTCGGCGGCGGGCGCGTGCTCGATCCGTTCGCGCCCGCGCGGCGGCGGCGCTCGGCCGCGCGTCATGCCTGGCTCGACGCGGTGGAGCGGCTGATCGCGACGGGGCGGGTCGACGGCCTGCTCGCCGAGTCGGCCGATGGCATCGCGACCGACGTCCTCATGCATCTCGTGGGCGCACCGCTCGACGCGATCGCATTGCCCGCAGGCGCGGTCCGTCTCGCGTCGCGCGGCGAGCAGGGCCGGCAGGGCGGGCATGGCGAGAGCGGATGGATCTTCGATGCCGCGCGCTGGAGCGACCTGACCGCACGGATGCAGGCGACGCTGGCGCAGTATCATCTGCGCGTGCCGGACGAGCAGGGCGTCGAGCTCGCAAGGCTGCGCCGGATGGTGGCGCCCCTGGCCGGGGATGCGCTGTGGCGCGCGGCCGTCCAGCGCTGGCTGCGGGCGGGTGACGTGGTGCTGTCGGGCCCGTGGCTGCACCTTGCCGAACATTCGTTGCGGCTCGACCCCGCCGACGAGGCGCTGGCCGCGCGGCTGTTGCCGCGTCTCGCCGCGGGCGGATTCGATCCGCCGTGGGTGCGCGATCACGCCACGGCGGAAAGCGTGGCGGAAGACACCGCGCGCACGGTGCTGCGCAAGCTCGCGCGGCAGGGGCAGGTGTATCAGGTGGTGCGCGATCTTTTTTACGACCGGGCGCGCATCGTGGAACTCGCTCGACTTGCAGCGACGGTCGCGGCTGCGGCGTCGAATGGGGAAATTTCCGCCGCCGCCTACCGCGACGCGACGGGATTTGGCCGCAAGCGCGCGATACAGGTGCTGGAGTTCTTCGACCGGGTTGGCTATACTCGACGCCATCGCGACGCGCATCTGCTGCGAATCGACAGCCGATGGCTGGCATTGCTGGAAGCGGGCGACGAGGGTGTGGGCGGGTTGGAAGTCTAGTTTCCCGGCCTGGTAATCTGCTGTTGGTCTGGCGGTCCTACGACTTGGTTGCCGACGCTATTTGCGCTGTTGTGGGTTTTGGTTTTATCGGGGGCTGGCATTGCTGCGCTACCCCGTCTCGTATTTCGGAGGGCACCCGTATCCGGTGGTGCGGCCGGGCTTCAAACCCGGTTGGGGGCGTCAGCCGCTCCCATGTAGGTTCGACTCCTGCTGCCTTCCGCCATCAGGCTTTCAGCGTTTTTGCGGCGCTTCGAAACCAGTCAAAAAAGGTCAGGGGTGTGGATTTTTCTGCCTTAAAGGCAAAACTTCGCCTCACTTCCCGCCTATTTTGTTCACCGCTTCAGCCAATTTTCCCGTCACCAAATGGGCGTATCGCTTGGTCGATGTGGTTGTCTTGTGACCGAGCA
>JBPBQT010000262.1:0-12330 GCA_050955065.1 Janthinobacterium lividum
GCTGCGGCGGCTGGGATTCGCCGACCCGGCGCTGCAACACGCGCTGCGGCGGGATGCGCGCGCGGGGCCGTTGCGCGCGGTCGGCGCGGGCAACGACATGCAACTGCGCTACGACGAGCGGCGCCGGCTGCGCGCGCTCATCGTCCAGATCGAGGATCCCGCGCCCGCGACGGGCGCCGGCGCAGGGTCCCCGAATTCCTCGACGGGCTCCCCGGCGCGTTCCGTGGCCGGGGTGCGCCGCATCGCCGTCGAACGCGCGGCGTCGGGCCGCTTCACCGTGTCCGAATCGTTCCGGCCATACGACGTCTACTGGCGGTCCCGTTCCGGTGTGATCGAAACCGGTTTCTTCACGTCGATGGCACGTGCCGGCGTTCCCGGGCAGATCGTGGCCGGGACGTTGCGCCTGTTTCGCGATCGCATCGATTTCCGTCACGGGTTCCGGCCGGGGGACGCGTTCCGTCTGATCCACGAACAGCTCGCCAGCGACATGGGGCCCAATCGCCCCGGACGCATCCTGGCCGTGGAGTTGCAGGCGCGCGGCAGCTGGCATCGCGCGATCTGGCACCGGCCCGCGCACGTGCCGGACGCGCCGGACGTGCCATGGCGCGATGCCGGGCCCGTCGCCATGCCGACGACGTTGCCGGCCTTCGGGGGCGCAGGCCGCTATCTCACGTTCGAGGGCGCGCCGCTGCACGGGGAGCACAGGGAGACGGCATGGCACATGCCGGTGCAGGCGCCGAACGCCGGCGCCCGGCTCTCCTCGGCGTTCGGCACGCGCATCCATCCGCTGTCCGGTTATTCCCGGCAGCATCAGGGCATCGATCTCGCGGCGCCGCGCGGCACGCCGGTCGTCGCCGCCGCGGGCGGCACGATCACGTTCGCCGGCTGGCGCAACGGCTATGGCAGATTGCTGGTCGTCCGCCACGCGCCGCCCTATTCCACGTACTATGCACATCTCGACGGCTTCGCACCGGGCATCCGGGCGGGACGGTCCGTCGCGCGTGGCGAGCCTCTCGGCCGGGTCGGCAGCACCGGCGACGCCACGGGTCCGCATCTGCACTTCGAACTGCGGGTCGCGGATCAGCCGGTGGACCCGACCCTGGCCCTGCGGCAGTCGACGCCGACGCTCCAGGGCGACGCGCTGCGCGCCTTCCGGCGCGACGCCCGCCCGCTGCTCGCGCAGATCGCGCGCCTGCGAATCCTGCCGGCGGATCGCGAAAGCTAACCCTGCAAGACATGGAAATGCGCGTGGAACGATCTTTGTACATCGGACTGATGTCCGGAACCAGCATGGACGGTGTCGATGGCGTCATCGCGCGCTTCGACGCCGCGGGCCGGCCGCACCTGGAAGCCGAGGCGAGCGTGCCGTTCGATCCGGCCTTGCGCGAAGCGTTGTTCGCGCTGCAATCGCCCGGCGATAACGAAATCGACCGGGAGGCGCAGGCCGCGAACCGGCTCGCCGATATCTACGCCGCCTGTTGCGAGCGTCTGCTGCAGGCGCACCGTACCCCACCCGACACCGTGGTCGCGATCGGCGTGCATGGCCAGACGATCCGTCACCGTCCGGAACGCGGCTACACGCGGCAGACCAACAACCCGGCCCGGCTCGCCGAGCACACCGGCATCGACGTCATCGCCGATTTCCGCAGCCGCGACATCGCGGCGGGCGGCCAGGGCGCGCCGCTGGTGCCGGCCTTCCATGCGGCGGTGTTCGGCGCGCCGGGGCAGACGCGCGTGATCTGCAACATCGGCGGCATCAGCAATATCTCGATTCTGCGGGGACAGGACGCGGCGCGCGGCTTCGACTGCGGGCCGGGCAACGCGCTGCTCGACGCCTGGGCCGAACGCCACCTCGGCCAGCCGTTCGACGCGGACGGCCGCTTCGCGGCGCGCGGCACCGTGCACGCGCCGCTGCTCGCGGCACTGCTGGACGAGCCCTTCCTGGCGCTCCCGCCACCGAAAAGCACGGGGCGCGACCTTTTCAATCCGGAATGGTTGACGGAGAAACTGGCGCCCTTCCCCGGGCTCGACGCAGCCGACGTGCAGGCCACGCTGACCGCCTTCAGTGCCGACGCCATCGCGCACGACGTGATGCGATGCGCGCCCGAATGCGAGACGGTGTTCATCTGCGGCGGAGGGGCCCGCAATTCCGTGCTGCTGGACATGCTGCGGGCGTCGCTGACCCGCGCGAAGGGGCGAACGGACGATGCCCGTCCGATCACGGTCGAGAGCACCAGCCGTCTGGGCATGGATCCGCAACAGGTGGAAGCGCTGGCCTTCGCCTGGCTGGCGAAGCGGTTCGTCGAGCGCGAGCCCGGCAATCTGGCCGCTGCGACCGGTGCGGCAGGCGCACGTGTCCTCGGCGCGCTCTATCCTCGTTGAGGCGCACGCATGAGGATGAAAAACAACGGTATCAGACCGAGAACGACGATCCGCAGCCGCAGGTCGTCGTCGCATTCGGATTCTTGATCACGAATTGCGCACCGTTCAGATCGTCCTTGTAGTCGATCTCGGCACCCACCAGGTACTGATAGCTCATCGAGTCGATCAGCAGCTGGACGCCGTTCTTGTCCATGACCGTATCGTCCTCGTTCACTTCCTCGTCGAACGTAAAACCATACTGGAAGCCCGAACAGCCACCGCCCTGCACGAAAACGCGCAGCTTCAGCTCCGGATTGCCTTCTTCCTCGATCAGGTCCTTGACCTTGTCGGCCGCGCTGTCCGTGAAGACGAGGAAGACCGGCATCTCGGCAGTCGGGGTTTCAGCAATCGGGGTGTCTATTACAGCGTTCATTGATCTCTCCAGAGAAACGACTTTGCCGCTATTGTAGTCCTTGCCCGGCGCGACGGATTACACGCGACGCCAGCAGGGGCATCCACCGCCTGACAGTCGGGAGCGGCACACCCCTACGAGCGGAAAAGGACGGACGGAAATGCAAAACGCCGTCGAACGAAGTCGACGGCGTTTTTCCGGCAATGCCGACGGACGGGCGAACCACGCCGCGAACCGCCTTCTGCCGGTGGACTGTCCAGGGCGGCAGGCCGCCCGATGGATCAGCGCTTCGAGAACTGCTTGCGCTTACGTGCCTTATGGAAGCCGACCTTCTTACGTTCGACTTCACGCGCATCGCGCGTCACGAAACCTGCTTGCGACAGACCCGGCTTCAACGTCGCGTCGAAGTCGATCAGTGCGCGGGTGATGCCGTGGCGCACCGCGCCGGCCTGACCCGTTTCGCCACCGCCGTTGACGTTGACCTTGATGTCGAACGACTGGACATTGTTGGTCAGTTCGAGCGGCTGGCGCACGATCATCAGCGACGTTTCACGCGAGAAGTAATCGCTGATCGGCTTGCCATTGACGATGATGTCGCCCTTGCCAGCCTTCAGGAAAACTCGTGCGACGGCGCTTTTACGGCGGCCTGTGCCATTGTTCCAATTTCCGATCACGGTATAGGCTCCTTAGATCTCGAGCGCTTTCGGCTGTTGGGCCGAATGCGGATGCGTGCCTTCAGCGTAGACCTTGAGCTTCTTGATCATCGCGTAGCCGAGGGGGCCCTTCGGAAGCATGCCCTTGACGGCCTTCTCGAGCGCGCGGCCCGGGAAACGCTCCTGCATCTTGCCGAACGTCGTCTCGTAGATCCCGCCCGGATAACCGGTGTGGCGGAAGTACTTCTTGTCGGTCGTCTTCTTGCCGGTGACCTTCAACTTGCCGGCGTTGATGATGACGATGAAATCGCCCGTATCGACGTGAGGAGTAAATTCAGGCTTGTGCTTGCCGCGCAAGCGGCGTGCCACTTCGCTGGCGACACGGCCGAGAACTTTATCCGTCGCGTCAATCACGTACCATTCGTGCGTGACCTCTTGGGCCTTTGCAGAAAATGTCTTCATGATTGATCCAAAAATTTGCCTGCCCTTTTCGCTTCGGCTACGGGTGTGCGGAACTCTTGTAAGGCCATCCGGATGCATGCCGCCTTCCCCGATGTCCCTCCGTTTCCCTGCACCCGCCTGCCGTCGCTGTGCTGCTGATGCGTGCTACCTTCGTTCCCGCCGGGCATGAGTCGGGAAAGCCGGCGATTATAACCGGTTTTCGTCAAGGAGGAAAGGGATGCGTGGCGTGCGGGAACCATCGAGCCTCTTATTTCACATGGCGGAAAATCATGGGCCTGGGTCTTTGAGATAAACCTCGTTCTTGCCACGATCGCAAAACAAACCTTTCCGCGAAAGCTATGATGTGGGAGAACATTCCCGGGCGACACGTGTGTCGGACCCGGCACGCCGGGTCCCGCCGGGTCTCCCGGGTCCCGCCGGGCCCCGCTGCTTCCCGGCCCGTCCGAATGCGTCAATCTGTCCCGGCCGACAAATGCGCGCAGAGCGGTGCCCACGGCGGCGCTGACGTTAGAATGCGCATCTCGAATGCGCATCTCAGAGGAGCCAGACACGATGGAATGCAAGATAAGCTGGATGGGCCCGGGCGGCATGTCGTTCGCCGCGGAAACCGGTAGCGGCCATATGGTCACGATGGACGGCGCGCCCGAGGGCGGCGGCCGCGATCTCGCGCCCCGGCCGATGGAAATGGTGCTGGTGGGTACCGGCGGCTGCACCGCCTACGATGTCGTGATGATCCTGCAGAAGAGCCGCCAGGACGTGCGGGGATGCTCGGTCGCGCTGCAGGCCGACCGCGCCAGCGAGGACCCGAAGGTGTTCACGAAGATCAATTTCCACTTCACGGTGACGGGCCGCAACCTGAATCCGTCGACGGTGGAGCGGGCGATCAACCTGTCGCACGACAAGTACTGCTCGGCGTCGATCATGATCGCGAAGACCGCGACGCTGACGCATTCGTTCGAGATCGTCGAGAGCTGACGTCGAACGGCATTGAAAAGAGGGGCAAAGCGTCCCGATAAGCCGGATTCTGTGCGCGCCCGAGAGCGCGTGGCAGCCATTCATCTAGACGCGTCATTGCTGACGCGCTCGAGCTCCCTACCCGCAGGCGAACGGGGGCCCCGTCCTGGCGTCCCGAAGGTCGCCGCGCCTGCCTATTTGGAATTGCTCCGGGTGGAGGTTACCGTGCCGACCACGTCGCCGCAGCCGCGGTGCGCTCTTACCGCACCGTTTCACCCTTACCTGATCCACCGGGCCGAAGCCCGGGGCCATCGGCGGTTTGCTTTCTGTTGCCCTGTTCCGCGTGTTGCCACGGATGGCCGTTAGCCATCACCCTGCCCTGTGGAGTCCGGACTTTCCTCCCCCGCCTCGCGGCGGCGGCGGCTGCCTGGAACGCTTTGCCGGCCCGATTCTAGCACGCCACGCCGGTCGCCCGTCTAGGCGGGATCGGCGAGCCGCCACTGCAGCGTCTCGCCGGCGCGCAGCGGCACGACCTCCTCCCCCGCCGCATCGAACGCTTCCGGCAACGTCCACGGTTCGCGCCGCAGCGTCACCTGTTCGGTGTTGCGCGGCAGGCCGTAGAAATCGGCGCCATGGAAACTGGCGAAGCCTTCCAGGCGGTCCAGCGCGCCCGCCTTGTCGAACGCTTCCGCGTACAGTTCCAGCGCGTGCGGCGCGGTGAAGCAGCCCGCGCAGCCGCACGCGTTCTCCTTCAGGCCCTTCAGATGCGGCGCGCTGTCGGTGCCGAGGAAGAAACGCGGATTCCCCGACGTCGCCGCCTCGACCAGCGCGACCCGGTGCGTCTCGCGCTTCAGCACGGGCAGACAGTAGTAATGCGGCCGCACGCCCCCGACGAAAATCGCATTGCGGTTGAACAACAAATGCTGCGGCGTGATCGTCGCGGCCAGCAACCCCGGCGCGCCGTCGGCATCGCGCACGTATTCGGCGGCCTGTCGCGTCGTGATGTGCTCGAAGACGATCTTCAAGCCCGGGTGGCGCGCACGCAACGGAATCAGCACCTGCTCGATGAAGACGTTTTCCCGATCGAACAAGTCGATCGTCGGGTCGGTCGCCTCGCCGTGCAGCAGCAGCGGCATGCCGGCCTCCTGCATCGCATCGAGCGTCTTCGCGCATTTCGCCAGATCCGTCACGCCGGCATCCGAATTCGTCGTCGCGCCCGCGGGATAGAGTTTCACCGCATGCACCTGGCCGCTGTCGCGCGCGCGCCGGATTTCCTCGGGCGGCGTGTTGTCGGTCAGATACAGCGTCATCAGCGGCGTGAAGCGCCGCGCGGCGGGCGTCGCCGCGACGATGCGCTGCCGATAGGCGAGCGCCTGCGCGGTCGTCGTCACCGGCGGGCGCAGGTTCGGCATGATGATCGCACGCGCGAACTGACGCGCCGTATGGGGCAGCACCGCGGCCAGCATCGCGCCGTCGCGCACGTGCAGATGCCAGTCGTCGGGCCGCGCCAGCGTCAGCGTCGCGGCCGGCGTCGACGCGGCGTCGGATGAGGGGGTCGCGTCGGAATGCGCAACGAAAGACGGGTTTTGCGAAACGGATGTCATGGGCGGGAATGGAAGAGTGCTTTTATGGCCTGGCGGGCGATGATATTCTGAGTCGCCGCCATTGTACCGGGCGCCGCCGCGTCGGGCGCCGCCGCGTCGGGCGCCGCCGCGTCGGGCACGATCGCGGAAATGCGGCGTCCGCGGCGGCTGTCTCCCGCTTTGCGCCGTTGCCTTGCGTCGTTGCTTTCCGTCTCATCTTCACCCGTCATCTTATGTGCGAACTCCTGGGCTTGAACTGCGCGACCCCGACCGACGTCCGGTTCTCCTTCACCGGATTCGCCGCGCGTGGCGGCGTGACCGACCACCATGCCGATGGCTGGGGCATCGCCTTCTTCGAGGACAAGGCGTGCCGGATGTTCATCGACCACCAGTCCTCGGCCAGTTCGCCGGTCGCCGAACTGGTCAAGCGCTACCCGATCAAGTCCCGCAACACGATCGCCCACATCCGCAAGGCGACCCAGGGCCTGACGATGCTCGAGAACTGCCACCCGTTCATGCGCGAGCTGTGGGGACGCCACTGGATCTTCGCGCACAACGGCGATCTGCACGGACATGCGCCCACGCTGACCGGCCCGTACCAGCCGATCGGCACGACCGACAGCGAACTCGCGTTCTGCGCGATGCTGCAGGGTTTGCGGCGCCGCTTCCCGGGCGCGCAGCCGCCGCTCGACGAACTGTTCGACGGCGTGGCCGAGCTGACCGCCGACCTCACCCGCTACGGCAGTTTCAATTTCCTCATGTCGAACGGCCAGGCGATGTTCGCGCATTGCTCGACCCATCTCCAGTACCTGACGCGGCAGTGGCCGTTCTCCACCGCGCACCTGATCGATGCGGACATGTCGATCGATTTCGCGCAGTACACGACACCCGAGGATCGGGTGACCGTGATCGCCACCCTGCCGCTGACCGACGACGAGGTGTGGACCGCTTTCGCGCCGGGGGATCTCTTTCTGTTTCGTGATGGCGAATGCCTGCTGTCGCGCAACATTCCGGTGCCGCCGGCAGTGCTCGCCGCGGCGAACGTGCCGCGCAAACGGCAACCGCTCGCCGCGCTTGCATCGCCCGCACGGCCCGCGTCCCTCGCCGCGTTCGGCAGCGATATCGCGGCCTTCATCGGCGAGTAGGCCTGTCGTGCGCCGTCGGATCGACGTCGTCGCCGCAAAAAAATGCCTCAGGATTTCGCGCCGTGTGCCGCTAACGGGTTAGCAGACCCGACTTCAGCAACGCACAAGGATAAGCCCATGCAGATCGTGAGCGCATCGACACCGGCGGCGACACCTACGACGCCGCACCGACCCGGCCCCCGGCCGCCGGCCGCGACGGCGGAAAGCGCCGCGCCGAGCAGCGCCAAGGTGAGCCTGTCCGATGCGGCGAAGGCGAGCCAGGACACCGCAGCAAGCGCCAAGGCGGCACCGGCCGACACGACATCCGACGACAAGGCGGACGTGAAATCCGACGTGAAGGCGGATTCGAAGGCAGACGCGAAGGCGGACGCCAAGACGGAATCGAAGACGGCTGCGGCCACCGCGTCCGGCGGCGCGGACGCGGCGCACAAGGCCGACGACAAGAGCGACGCCAAGACGGACAAGAAGGACGCGGCAGGGCATGCCGACGCGTCCAAGCACGCAGCCGAGTCCTCGCCGATCAAGTCGCTGGTCTCCGGCGCGCTCGGTCTGCAAAGTCCCGAGGAAGCCGCGAAGAATACCGACGGGTATTACACCATCGGCAAATGGATCGCCGCGGCCGCGACGATCGGCGGCATCGTGTCGATTCTCATCTGATGGAGGCGAACATGCGCAAACTGGTCATGATATCCGCGCTGCTGGCGCTGTTCGGTCTGTCGGCTTGCGCAACGACGCTCGAGAATCTCGCCGCCGGCGCGGTGGTGGGCGGCGCATTGGTGAGCGGCACGCTGGCGGGTTGCTCGCGCTACTGCTACTGAGCAAACCGCCGGGCGAACGACGCGCCGCCGGCAAGACCGGCGGCGCGTCGCCCAGTGCGGACCCGATGCAGCCTCAGTGCAGGATCTTCGCCAGGAAGTCCCGGGCCCGTTCCGATTTCGGATTCGCAAAGAACTCGTCCTTGCGGTCGTCCTCGACGATCAGGCCGCGGTCCATGAAGATCACGCGGTGCGCGACCTTCTTCGCGAAACCCATCTCGTGCGTGACGCACATCATCGTCATGCCTTCCTGCGCGAGTTCGACCATCACGTCGAGCACCTCGTTGATCATCTCGGGGTCGAGCGCCGACGTCGGCTCGTCGAACAGCATCGCGATCGGATCCATCGACAACGCGCGGGCGATCGCCACGCGCTGCTGCTGACCGCCGGACAACTGCCCGGGGAACTTGTCGGCGTGCGCGCGCAGGCCCACGCGGTCGAGCAGTTTGAGCGCCTTCGTCGCCGCTTCGTCGCGGCTGCGGCCCAGCACCTTGACCTGCGCGAGCGTCAGGTTCTGCGTGATCGACAGGTGCGGAAACAGCTCGAAATGCTGGAACACCATGCCCACGCGCGCGCGCAGTTTCGACAGGTTCGTCTTCTGATCGACCACCGACACGCCGTCGATCGTGATCTGGCCCTTCTGCACCGGCTCCAGCCCGTTGACGGTCTTGATCAGCGTCGACTTGCCCGAACCCGACGGTCCGCAGACGACGACCACTTCACCCTTCTTCACTTCGGTCGAGCAGTCGGTCAGCACCTGGAACTGCCCGTACCACTTCGACACATTCTTCAATTCGATCATCTTGCATACCTCTTTTGCATGCGTTTGACGAGGGTCGAGGCGACCACGCAGACCACAAAATAACAGGCGCCGGCGAACAGCACCATTTCGACGGTCGTCCCGTCACGGTCGCCCACGTTGGTGGCCGTGCGGAAGAAGTCGGCGAGTCCGATCACATACACCAGCGACGTGTCCTGGAACAGCACGATGCCTTGCGTGAGCAGCAGCGGCACCATCGCCTTGAAGGCCTGCGGCAGCACCACCAGCCGCATCGACTGCATATAGGTCATGCCGAGCGCCGACGCGGCCTGCGCCTGCCCGCGCGCGACGCTCTGCACGCCGGCACGGATGATCTCCGAATAGTACGCGGCCTCGAACAGCGCAAACGCAATCATCGCCGATGCGAAGCGGATGTCAATATTCGGCGACAGCCCGAGCACCGACTGCAGCAGCTGCGGCACGATCAGGAAGAACCACAGCAACACCATCACCAGCGGGATCGAACGGAACAGCGTCACGTAGACCGCGGCGAATCCCGACAGCAGCCGGGAACCCGACAAGCGCAGCAGCGCGAGGATGGTGCCCCAGACGATGCCGACGACGATCGCGAAGGCGGTGATCTCGAAGGTCACGATCGCGCCCTGCCACAGCACGTGCAGCGACACCGGGATCGACGTCCAATTGAAATGATGCATTACTTGCCTCCGATATAGCCGGGCAGCCGCGTTTTCTTCTCGATCCAGCGTGCCAGGTTCAGCACGATCATGTTGATCAGGAAGTAGGCGACCGTGACCGCGATGAAGGACTCATACGTCTGCGCCGTATAGTCGACCAGCTGCCGCGCCTGTGCGGACAGTTCGAGCAGGCCGATCGTCGACGCCACGGCGGAGTTCTTGAAGATGTTCAGACATTCGGACGTGAGCGGCGGCACGATGATGCGAAACGCCACCGGCAGCAGCACGTAGCGGTAGCTCTGCGCGGTCGTCAGTCCCAGCGCCTGCGCCGCCGCGTACTGGCCGCGCGGCAGGGCCTCGATGCCCGAGCGCACCTGTTCGCACACGCGCGCGGCGGTGAACAGTCCCAGACAGAGCACCGACGACGAGAAGAACTGCACGGTCGGCGGCAACTGCTTATACCAGGTGCCGATCTCCACCGGCACCAGTTCCGGAATGACCAGATACCAGATGAAGAACTGCACGATCAGCGGGATGTTCCGGAAAACCGCTACATAGAGCGTGCCGATGGCCGGCAGCAGTTTGCCGGGCAAGGTCCGCAACACGCCGAAGAACGCGCCGACGACCAGCGCGATCACCCAGGCGAGCAGCGATACTTCGACCGTCACGACCAGACCGGACAGCAACCAGCCCAGATAGGTGGTCGGCTCGCCGGTCGAAACCGGGCTCAGCAAGATGCCCCAGTTCCAGTGATAAGCCATGAATTGCTCCAGAACGATTACGCAGAAATCCTGCCTTCATAAAAACAAGGCCCGCCGAAATGGCGGGCCCGACGGGTCACGCGCGCTCTTGCGAGCGGCAGGGACCCACGATCGTGGCCTCGAGAATTATTCGATGGCCTTGTCGTTCGGCTCCTTGAAGATCTTCTCCATGTCCGGGCTGATCGGGAAGTCCAGGTTCAGGCCCTTCGGGGGAATCGGCGACTGGAACCACTTCTTGTACCACTTCGTCGCTTCGCCGGAGGTCTGCACGTGCGCGATCGCGCCGTCGGCGACCTTCTTGAATTCGGGGTCGCCCTTGCGCACCATGCAACCGTACGCTTCACGCGATTGCGGCTCGCCGACGATCACGTAGTCCTGCGGATCGCTCGCCTTCGCGCGCTCGCCGGCCAGCAGCGCATCGTCCATCATGAACGCAACCGCGCGGCCCGTTTGCAGGGTCAGGAAGGAATCGCCGTGATCCTTCGCGCTGATGATGTTCATGCCCAGGCTCTTGTCCTGGTTCATCTTGCGCAACAGACGCTCGGACGTGGTGCCGGCCGTCGTCACGACCGTCTTGCCCTTCAGGTCGTCGAAGCCCTTGATGCCCGAGGTCTTCTTCGTCATCAGGCGCGTGCCGATCACGAAGAACGTGTCGGTGAACGCGACCTGCTGCTGGCGTTCGAGGTTGTTCGTCGTCGAGCCGCACTCGATGTCGATCGTATTGTTCTGCAGCAGCGGAATACGGTTCTGCGACGTCACCGGGGTCAGCTTGACCTGCAGGTTCGGCATGTTCAGCTTCTGCTTCAGCGCGGCGACGATCGCCATCGCGTAATCCTGCGAGTAGCCCACCACCTGCTGCTTGTCATCGTAGTACGAGAAAGGGATCGACGACTCCCGATGCCCGATCGAGACCACGCCCGTGTCCTTGATCTTTTTCAGCGTCCCGCTATCCTGCGCGTGAGCGCTCGTCGCGATGATTCCGAGCGCGCACAGCGCCAGCGACAACTTTTTGACATTCATTGAAAAACGCTCCTTGCCGAAAACCGTGTGAGTCTACCCTAGCCAATAACATCGGATGACCTATCCGCTGCGCCAACGCATCGACGACTTACAGTCCGCTTGCGTTGGTTGCATTTATATAACATTCCGGCGGATGGCGGCAATCGGAACCTGCCCTTTTCAACGCCACGCAACGCTTTCGGAAAAATCGCCCGCGCGGCGCGATTCAGGGATACAGGCCGCGCAGTTCGCGCGCTTCGAGAATGCGCGTGCAGGCCACGATATAGGCAGCGGTCCGAATCGTTACGTGCTTGTCGACGCTGACCTGCCACACCGCGTCGAACGCTTCGCGCATCACGCGGTCGAGACGCTGGTTGATTTCGTCCTCGCTCCAGAAGAAGCTCGAGAAATCCTGCACCCATTCGAAATAGCTGACCGTCACGCCGCCGGCGTTCGCGACCACGTCCGGAATCACCAGCACGCCGTTTTCCTGCAGGATGTCGTCGGCGGCGGGCGTCGTCGGGCCGTTCGCGCCTTCGACGATGATGCGGGTGCGAATCGCGCCCGCATTCTCCGCGGTGATCTGCTCCTCGAGCGCGGCCGGAATCAGGATCTCGCTTTCGATCCTGAAGAAGGCGTCCGGATCGTCCAGCGTTTCCGCGCCGGCGAAACCGGCGATGCCGCGATGCTCGGCGACGTGCGCGAGCAGCGCGTGCGCATCGAGCCCGCC
>JBPBQT010000263.1:0-10829 GCA_050955065.1 Janthinobacterium lividum
TGATATTGGCCACCGGCAAATCGATGCCGTGCGATCCCAAAAATCGCGAGGTCCACGCGCCGCCGGCACACACGACGGTGGATGCGCGGATCCGGCCGCGTTCGGTCCACACGCCCGCAACCCGGCCGGCACTGATGTCGAGTGCCCGCACCGCACAGGTCTGAAACACGTGCACGCCGAGTTTCTTCGCCCCCTCGGCAATGCCGGGCGCCGCCTTCGAGGGTTCGGCCTTCCCATCCGTGGGTGACCAGATGCCGCCCGCCCACGGCGCGGCACTGGTGGGGAACTGCGCCTTCAGCTGTTTGCCCGACAGCATCTCGCTGTGGAAACCCATCTCCGCGGCACGCTGGTTCCAGCGCTCCCATCGTTCGAGTTCGGCGGGCTGGATCGTGCCGTACGAGATGCCGCTGCGTCGAAAACCGAGATCGATACCGGTTTCCGCCGCCAGCGCCTCCCATCGTTGCAGGCTGCGCATGGCCAGCGGCAACTCATGAAAATCGCGGTGCTGCTGCCGGACCCATCCCCAGTTGCGGCCGGACTGTTCCGCCCCGATGAAGCCCTTCTCCAGCAGCGCGACCGACACCCCGCGGCGGGCAAGTTCATAGGCGGTACACACCCCGATGATCCCGCCCCCCACCACTACCACGTCGACCGATTCGGGGAAATTTTCACTGTCCGGCACTTCATCCACACGTAGCATCGTGACACCATAAGTTGAACATCCATGCCAGGCGGCGGAATTGCGTCACCTCGGAAAAACTGCCGAGTGCGTAGATGACGACAAGCGGTTCGACGATTGCCCAATCACCGGATGAGGCGATCACCCGCGTCAGGACTCCAGCCTACCGGCAAAAAATTGCCGGGGCAACAATTTCAATTTTCAATGGAAAATTTCAATTTATTGGACTCGTTGGCGCTGCGGAATCGATCGCCGCGGGTGCCGCGATGGCGGCCATGTCGACGACACCAGAGTCCGACCACGTCCCCCGGAGCGGGATATGGCGCTAGAAGTCCGTGCAGTCCTTGGTGCTACCGCGCTTGAACTTCAGAAGGTCGCTGGCCTTGATGATCGAATGACACATGTCATCGACGCTCACGCGATTCAGCATGGCCTGACCGCGCAATATTTCGTACGCCTCGGCCTCTGATATCTGATGCATCGACATCAGAATCGACTTCGCTTCGTTGAGATGACGCGCACCGTTGAGTTTCTGCTCGAGGCTTGAAATCCGCTCCGCATGCTGGCGATTCTGCCGTGCGCTCTGCATCGCGAAAACGACCGTGGCGAGCAGTCCGGAGGCGCGAATGGGCGTCGTGATGATCGCATTCGCACCCATTTTCAGCGCCTGGTCGATGAAGGTGGGGTTCTCGTACGCGATGATCGAAATCAGCGGAGGCGCGTCCGGTCCGAGCCAGGCGTCCTGCGGCGCCTGCTCTTCGGGAATCAAGGCGCGAAAGACCAGATCGACCTTGTCGGGCAGCGTGTCGAGCGGCGGCCAGAACGCCCGAACCTGAAAACCGATCCGCTTCAGATGATTGGTCAACGTGGCGCCGTCGTTGTCGTCCGGGTGAAACACGACGACGACCAGTCGCCGGCTCAGGATGGAACCGGTGAGGCTGCGCCGTGCGTCATCGGGACGCGTCGCCACGTCAGTGCTCCCTCGCGCTGAGTTTCGTGACCCAGTCACCCAGAGTTTGCGACGCCATGTACGGGTCGGGCGGCACCGCGTTGCGCGACTCGCGCAGGACCGTGAACTGCCCGTCGCTTGCGGCACGGCCGATGCGTGGGTACAGTGCCATGTGATGATTGACGCGGTCGATTTGAACACGCCCCTGCGGCGCATCGAAACCGGCACCCAGCAGGTGCGGCATGATCGTGCCGATGTCGTCGGAGCCGGCCGCGTTGAAGGCGTTGGCATACATGTGCATTTGGTAATATGCCGCCTCCCAGTTCATGTCGGTGGGATGCTGCGAGCCGAAGCGCGCGACGTGCCGTGCCAGCGCCAGCCGGTTTTCCGGCGTGTCGATACTCTGGAAATACGGTGCGGCCGTGATGTGTCCTGCTGCGACGCCGTGCTCCATCAGCGCGATCTCCGTCTCGGACGTGTTCAGACTGCCGATCGGCATGGCCGCCGCATCCAGCCCGGCAGCGGCGAACGCCTCGTAAAGATGGGGCACGGTCCTGCCGATCACGGTGCAGAAGATGAAGTCCGGGCGTTTCTTCTTGATATCGGCCACGACTTCCGCGAAATGCTCGGGCGGCGCGTCGAGATCGAGATACCGCTCGCCAAGAATCGCGCCGTCGGGGTGCTGCAGCAGCAGTTCCTGCATGGTCCGGTTGCATTCGTACGGATAGACGTACCGGGAGCCGACCATATAGCAGCGCGCGCCATACGTCGACGTCATGTACTCGGCCAGCGGCAAGCCGTTCTGGTTCGGCGACGCGCCGCTGTAAATGATGTTCTCGGAAAACTCGAAGCCCTCGTACTGCTGGGAATACACGAGCAGGCGGTTATGCTTCTCGACGATGGGCAGCATCGCCTTGCGGCTCGACGACGTATACCCACCGAAGATCGAATTGACGCCGTCCTCCAGAATGAGTCTCTCCGCCAGCGCGCGAAAGCGCGCCGGATCCGACGCCGGATCGTGATGCACGACCCGCAGTTCGCGTCCCGCAACGCCGCCGCGCTGGTTGATTTCCTCGACGGCGAGAATCGAGCCGCGCCATTGCGACATTTCGAGCGGCGCGGTCGCGCCGGTCGTTGAACAGAGAAGCCCGATCTTCACCGGTTCGGATGGCGGCATCGCATGTTTTTCGCGTCCTGCGTGGAGGGACCTGGCGCTGGATCAGCGGTTATGAAGCAGCGGTCATGAAGCAACGGTTATGGGTGAAGGTTTTCGGGTCAGCGGCTATTTCAGATGATGTTTGGCGATCATTGCGCCGACCGTGTATTTTGGATCGACAAAATTACCCAGGCGAACCTTGCCGCACTGGCTGAGCAACATGTAGGCATCCCATTTATCGAAGCCATATTCAGCGGCCATCCAGAGTACCAGCTCGCGATAGGCAATCCGCGTCGCGTCCTCGAGCGGCCGCGCGCTGCCGATGCTCATCAGTGCATCCTCATTCTCCAGACGCGGCCAGGAGATCGTCCAGCCCTTGATCAGGTCGACGCGAATCGTCGTCGTGCTCGCGTATTCCACGGCGACGCCGCAGACTTCGCCATCGCCCTGGCAGGCATGGGCATCGCCGATGAAAAGGCGCGCACCCGGCGAGCGGACCGGCAGATACGTGATGCTGCCCGGTCCCATGTCGGGCACATCCATGTTGCCGCCATGCGAATCCGGCGTCAGCGAATTGATCGAATCGATTTCGGGCGACAGACTCAACGTGCCGATATGCGGCCGATACGGCAACGTATTGCGCCGGCTCCAGTACACGTTGTCCTCATCGATCCTGACCTTGCGCACGATCTCCGGCAACGGCTCGTTCAGCATCGCCGTATAGTCGGTGCCGGTGAGTGCGCCGAAGTTCGGGATCATGCAGCAGATACCGTGCGGATCCTCGCCGCGCGGCGACATTTTCTCGATATACACCGCGATCACATCCCCCTTCTCCGCCCCTTCGATCATGATGGGGCCGTTTTGCGGATTCAGAAACGGCATTTTCAGGATTTCGGACGGTTTATCCGTTTCGGCGGTGATCTTGCCCTCGAACGCATCGCGCGTTTCGACCACCACCGTATCGCCCGGCCGGATGTGCATGACGGGCGTCGAATAGGGTCCGATCGTATAGTGGAAGGTGTCTTGCAGTGCTTCGGTCAGGTGATGCGTCGTACCCTCGCGATCCGCGCCCACCCCGCGCTGCATCATGATCGAGTCGTTGAGCCATTGCATGCCGGGTCCTTTCTAAAGTGCCAGATACTGGCGAATCAATTGTTCATCGGCGAGCTGGTCACGGGTGAGCGTGTCCACGATGCGCCCCTTGTCCATCACGCAGCAGCGGCTGGCGACGCTCTCGACCATGCCCATGTTCTGCTCGACCAGCAACACGCCGATATCCGTCTCACGCGCGATGCGGAGCAACGTCTCGCCAATCAGATCGACGATGGATGGCTGGATGCCCTCGGACGGCTCGTCGAGCAGCAGGACGGTGGGCGAGCCGATCAGCGCCCGCGCGATGGCGAGCTGCTGCTGTTCGCCACCGCTCAACGTGCCGGCCTTTTGCTGAAAGCGCGCGCCGAGCACGGGAAAATACGCGACGACCTTGTCGAGCATCGTGCCGCCGCGCCTGCGATCCGACTGCGCGCCGACCTGCAGGTTTTCGCGCACCGTGAGCGCCGGGAACACTTCGCGCCCCTGCGGCACATAGCCGATGCCGTGCAGCGCGCGCGCGTACGGGCGCGCCTGGCCGATCTCCATGTCGTCCAGCATGATGCTGCCGGCCATCAACGGCACCAGCCCGATCAACGCGCGCATCAGCGTCGTCTTGCCCACGCCATTGCGTCCGATCAACGCGACGATCTCGCCGCGGTCCACGCTCATCGATACCCCGTTGAGCACCTTGCCCCCCGCATAGCCGCACTCGACGCCGGCCACCTTCAGCAGTGTCGTCATTTTTTCTTGCCCAGATAAATTTCCGCGACGTCGTCGCGCGCGAGAATGTCCTCGAGCGAGCCATCGGCGAACAGACGGCCCGCATGCAGCACGGTGACGCGCGATGCCACCTGTTTCACGAAGGTCATGTCGTGCTCGACCACCATCAACGTGAGTCCGCCCTGGCGCAACGCCATGATGAGCTCGCCGGTCGCGTGCGTCTCTTCGTCGGACATGCCGGCGACGGGCTCGTCGAGGAAGAGCAGCTTCGGCCCGAGCGAGACGGCCATCGCGATCTCCAGCCACTGCTTCTTGCCGTGCGACAGGTTGCCCGCGGGCACCCCTGCCTCACCGGTCAACAGGAACTGTTCCAGCAATCGGTCCAGCGACTCGACCCGGTCGTCTTTCGCCCGATGCAGGCCGAGTTGCAGATGCTGACGCACCGTGAGCTCCGGAAACACGCCGGGAATCTGGAACTTGATGCTCATGCCCATGCGGATGCGCTCATGCGGCAGCACATGATTCAGGTCGGTGCCGAGGAATTCGATGCTGCCGGCCGTCGGTTTGTATTCGCCGGTGATCAGTTTGAAAAAGGTGCTTTTCCCCGCACCGTTCGGACCGATCACGCAGCGAATCTCGCCTGCGTCGATCGCGAGGTCGATACCGTTGATCACCTGCGCGCCGCCGAAGCGCTTCGTAAGCGCATGCGTCTCGAGCAAGGTCGTGCTCATGGCTTGCTCCTTGCGCGGGACTCGTACGCATTCGTCGAACGCGCGTTTCGGGGCAATGCGCGGCGTCCAAGCGCCCACACGAAAGGCAGCAGGCCCTCGGGTGCGGCCAGCACCACGAACAGCAGGATCGCGCCCATCAGGATCAGCGCGTACTGGCTGCCGTAGATCGCGAGCCATTGCGACAGCCACACGAGCAGCGCCGTCCCGATGATGGCTCCGCCGATGCTCCTTCGTCCTGCCGTCGCGACCCAGATGATCGGCATCGCGGCGGACGTCAGGCCCATCGCCGAGGGCGTGATATAGGAACCCCAGATGGTGTAGAGCGCGCCCGAAAGGCCGCCCAGCGTGCAGCCGAAGACGAAGATCAGCAGTTGATGACGACGAATATCGATGCCCAGCATTTCGGCCCGCTGCGGATTCTCGCGAATCGCGATCAGCGCGAGGCCGAACGGGGAATCGAGCAGTTTGCGCGTGAGCCCGTACACCGCCGCCAGCAGGATCACGACGAAATAATAGAAGCGCGTGTTCTCCAGCGTGACCGGATCGCCGAACCAGGGCAACGAGAGCGGCGGCATGCCGGACATGCCGTTGTAGCCGTTGAGCCGCGCTTCGCCGATCGCCCATTGCGGACCGGCCGTCTGTGCCATGAAGGTCTCCAGAACGAGCGTCACCGAGAGCGTCACGATGCCGATGAACACGCCCTTGATCTTGCCGTAGAAGATCATGTAACCCAGCAACGCGGCCACGATCGCGCTCACGGCAAGCCCGATCAGGAGGCCGCTCCATGAAGCGATCCAGCCATCGCCGAGATTGATCGTGACGATACCGTACGTATAGCCGGACAAGCCGAAGAACGCGGTCTGTCCGAACGACAGGATGCCCCCTTGCCCCCACATCGCGGCAAGACCGATGGCCGAGAATGACCAGACGAGGCAGTAAGCGAGATTGCCGCTCGCCGTACTGTCCACCACGAGCGGCAGACACAGGGCCAGCACCCACGGCGCGAGTCGCGCGGCAAGCGGCAGGAACGATCGATTCATCGGGAACTCCTTACCGGCTGCGACTGAAAAGATTGCCCAGGCCCTGCGGCATCAGGCGGATCACGACGATCACCGTCAGCAACAGTCCGATCTGACCGAACAGTTGCCCGTACGAAGCGGTCAGCGCGGTCTGGATGACGGCCAGCGCAGCCGCGGCCGGCGTCGTTCCCGCGATGACGTTCGCACCGCCGACCACCACCGACACGAATGCCTGCACGATGAAGTTCGTGCCCATGGTCGGCACCGCGGTCATCGTCGGCGCATAGAGCGCGCCGGTCAGTCCGGCAAGTCCGGCGCCGAGCGCGAAGGTCAGGGTGTACAGACGGTCGGTGCGCAGCCCCAGGCATTGCGCCATGTTCGCGTTCTGGATGGTGGCCCGCGCGCAGACACCGTAGTTGCTTTTGAAGAAAAGACAGTAAAGACCGCCAAGAATGCTCAGCGCGATGACCGGCAACACCGCACGATAGGTCGAGAACGAATACTCGCCCAGGCGAAACGCGCCGAACGGCGTGCTGATGCCTTCGATCGATGGCCCCGCGACCAGCAGCATGGTCTGCTGGACGATCAGGCTGATGGCCCAGGTGGCCACGACCGAATCGTACAGGCGATCGTACAGGTGCCGGATCACCAGGCGCTCGATGACCACGCCCGCGCAGGCCGCCGCCAATGCGCCCATGACCATCGCGAGAGGCAGCGGAAGGCCCCGCTTCGCGCACAGGATCGTCACATAGGCGCCGCACATGATGAACTCGCCGTGCGCGAGATTGATGATGCCCATCATGCCGAAGATCACGGCCAGTCCGAGCGCGGCGAGCACCAGATAGGCGAAATTGTCGCCGAACTGATAGACGACGGAATACACGGCGGAGAATGCGGTCATTGGATGAATCCCGTTGATTCGCGAGCGCGATCGCTCGTTGCATGATCGCGAACGGTCACGCCCTCGCATCGGGCGCGCGGAAGATCGTCGATCACGTCACGACTTCGGCAGGCTTGACGGCGTGTACTGGCGGTGATCCGGCTTGACGGGCAGGTTGCAGCCCACCTGTGCGAGCCAGTACGGCTGCACGTTGTCCCAGACTTTCGGGATCTCGACCGAATGATCCTCCTTCACATGCACGAGATAGATCGTGTGGCTCAGGTGATGGCTCTTCGGATCCATGCAGACCTTGCCCGAAGGGCCGTCGGTACAGATGCTTGCCGATTCGAGCGCCTTGCGAACCGCGGTCTGATCCGTCGATCCGGCCTTCTCCACGGCCGCCTTGTACAGGTACACGGCGTCATACGCGTTCGCGGCTTCCTGATTGATGTAGGGCTCGCTCGGGTACTTCGCGTGAAAGCGCTTCTTGAAGTCGTTGCTTGCCGGCGAATCGACCTCCTCCACGTAGTTGGCCGTGACGAACATGTCCTTCAAGGCGGGCGCCTTGAAGCGCTTGTGCTCGTAGGCCTGCCCCACGTTCACGGAACTTCCCATCGGCAGGTTCAGGTGGGCGGAAGCCTGCTGCTCGTAATACGACGCCTGGTTCGCGCCGACCAGCAGGGTCATCACGAAGTCCGGCTTCGCTTTCTGGATGTTCTGGATCGTCTGCCCGAACTGCGAGACGCTGAGCGGAATGAACTCTTCGCCGACCATCGTTCCGCCATTCTGCTTGACGATATTGCGTACCCACTCCGCCGAGATCTGACCGAAATTGTAGTCGGCCGCGATCGTGTAGACCTTCTTGCCGTACTTTTGCATCATCCACGGAATCAACGTCGAAAACTGCTGCTCCGGCACCGCGCCCGTGACGAATACGTTCGAGTCGCAGACCCCGCCTTCATACTGATTGTTGTACCAGTAGAGCTGATGCGCACGGTCCATGATCGGCCGGATCGCCTCGCGCGACGCACTGGAGAAGCCGCCGAAGATCACGTCGGCCTTGTCGGTCTGGATCAGACGGCGCGAAAGTTCCTGGAACTTGGTGTTGTCCGACTGCGTATCGTAGGCGATGAGCGTGATCGGGCGTCCCAGAATGCCGCCCTTCGCGTTGATCTCGCCGACGGCCAGTTCGGTCGCGTGAATTTTCGGGATGGTCGCGAGCGCAAAGTTGCCGGATGCGTCTTCAAGTAGCCCCAGCTTGACGGGGTCTGCCGCCAGCGCGGGAATCGCCGCGGCAAACGAACAGGCGAGCGCGGTGGCGATAACCGGACGGAACCAGGGTGACTTGTCAGGCAGCATGCGGGTTCTCCTTGGAGTCATCATTCAAAAAGACAAAAAAAAGCCCTCCGACGAACCAGGGGTTCGTTGAAGGGCTTCGATGCCATACCCTCGCGCCGGCATCGTTGGCGGCGACGAGGATGATGTTTGATTCTAGGGTGTCAAAAAACCGCGTGTCAACGCTCTTTCATTGTTCGGGCGGCAACCCTGGGGTCCGTACAGGGACTGCTCGAGCAAGACGGCATCCTCGAGCAGGGTCGAGGGCATGGCTCCACATCGTCTGTCACGATCGACTCGCGTTCCAGCCGCAAGAGCGAGTCTTAATGCTTGTAGCCCTGTCGTGCCAGCAACACCCACCTGCCGTGCTGCTTCTGCCAGGTCATCAACATGTCGAACTCGACGTCGCTTTGCTTCCCGTCGGCTTCGACCGTGCCGGAATAATGGCTCCGTATCACGGCGACGTCACCGCTCACGGTTACCGCGGTATTGCTCAGGTCGATTCTCGTGTTATGGGTCGGACCCGACCCGATCGCGCTCAGGAAGGTCGCTCTGTCCTGGATGCGGCCGTTGGAATGGCCATAACTCAACGTCTGCGCTGTCAGCATTTCAAGCGTGGATACATCCTTCGCGATGATGGCCGCATCGAGACGATTCAGCGCATCGTTGAGGGCCGTTTCGTCCTTTTCATTGGCGATTGAGGCGGTGCAAACGCACGCGATCGCAACGAAGGCAGCGATTTTTTTCATGGTCATGTGAATTTTTTCTTGGGTTGAAAACCTGGTATCGCAACACCGTCTTTTCGGACTCGGTGGTTCCCGGCTGATACCCACGAAAATTATCGACGGCGCTGTTCCGTCGACAGGAAAAAGCGCGACGAGCCATTCAGGAACGAGGCATCAGGCTAGCACGCCATGCGGATGCGAGACCGTGAAAAAGCAGCATGAACTGCTGAATGGGAAAACAGGCCAGGGTCCCATCCTGCAAACCCCATCGCTAGCCGTTAACCCTAGGCGAACAGCGTTGGATAATCACGAACATCTGCTGTAAAGTCTTTTGCATGCAAAATTAGAAAACAGGAGGAGACGATGAAGAGCAAACTCATACTCGGCGTTGAAGAAGTTCAGGCCATTCTGGCAGCGGCCCGGACCGAAGCGGAAAGCCATCAATGGGTGGTGACCATTGCCGTGGTGGATGACGGTGGCCATCCACTCGGCCTTTTGCGTCTGGACGGCTGCGCACCGGTCAGTGCGTACATATCGACGGAAAAAGCGCGGACCGCCGCATTGGGAAGGCGGGAGAGCCGGATCTATGAAGAGTCCATCAATCAAGGCCGGACCGCCTTTGTCAGCGCGCCGTTGACGGCGATGCTGGAAGGCGGCGTGCCTGTCGTGATCGACGGACACGTGATCGGCGCGGTGGGCGTGTCCGGTGTGAAGTCCGAGCAGGACGCGCAGATCGCCAAGGCTGGAATCGCGAGCCTGGCCTGACAACGGGCTGGCCGAAGCATCGACGAGGGAGACAATAAATGATTGAACGCAACGGCCTGCAGGTCGCCGAAGTACTCAGTACGTTTATCGAGAAGGAAGCCTTGCCCGGGACCGGCATGGATGCCAAAAGCTTCTGGGAAGGTTTCGCGGCGCTGGTCCATGAATTCGCCCCCCGCAATCGTGCCTTGCTGGAGACGCGCGAGCGGCTGCAGGCGGCATTGGACAACTGGCACAGCATGCATCCGGGGCCGGTCGCCGGGAAGGCGCTAGGCGATTACCGGGAGTTTCTGGAAGGAATCGGCTACATCGTCCCACCCCCGCAAACGGTACGGGCGACGACCAGCAACGTCGACTCTGAAATCGCGTTGCAGGCGGGACCGCAGTTGGTGGTGCCCTTGTCGAATCCACGCTATGCGTTGAATGCGGCGAATGCGCGATGGGGAAGCCTTTACGACGCGCTGTATGGAACCGATGCAATCACGGAAAGCGAAGGTTGCGAGCGAACTGCGCGCTTCAATCCGAATCGCGGCGCCAGGGTTGTCGCCCGGGCGCGCGCTTTTCTGGATGACGCGACGCCGCTGGCGACAGGATCGCACGCCGACGCGACATGCTACGAATTGAACCGCGACCAGCTGCGCATACATCTGAAAAACGGTGAGGTGTCGCCGCTCGCAGACGCCACGCAGTTTGTCGGGTACCAGGGCGACGCGGCGGCGCCGTCGGCCATCCTCTTGCGTCATAATGGCTTGCACCTCGAGATCCAGATCGATGCGAACGA
>JBPBQT010000264.1:0-10616 GCA_050955065.1 Janthinobacterium lividum
ACCCTTGCCGTCGCCGCTGACCTGACGCACTTGCCAGACCACCAGATAAAGATCCTTCGCGTGCGGGTCGGGAATCGTCGCGGTGGCGCTGCCGGGCGTTTGCGCGTCGGCGCTCGCGACGTCCGCCACGTCCGGCGCCATGGTGTCGCCACGGTTCGCCGCGCCGGTCAGAAAGATCGTCTGCGTGCCCATGTCGGCGGCCGCGCCCGGGATCTGCGCGGCGACCAACCGGAACAGGTCGGTGTCGCGCAACTGGTCGGCGGCGAGACGGCGCACGCGATAGGCGCGGCCGCGCCAGGCCCAGTCGGACCATTGGTCGGTGATGCGCGCGTCGGCCGCGGCGAGACTCTCGCGCACATCCGGGCGAATGCAGTCGATATGGATGTGCAACTGCTCCTGCGAGCGCGCCGTCGTCGGATTGATCGCCAGACTGAGTTCGTCGTCCGACAGCGGCTTGCCCAGCGTGGCGATCACGTAAGCGCGTCTCGCCCATGCGTCGAAGAAATAGTTCGGCGAGCCGGGCCGCAGCAACGCCGGGCTTTCGATGCCGGAGACACGCGCGGTGGGGATCAGCAGATGCTGCGAGCGCCCGCGGATGTCCTTGATGATGACGACACCGGCGGCGGCGTCGACTTCGGCGCACGGCGATGGCGAGCCGGTGCGGGCGGCGTTCGGCACGCACATGCCGTGCGTGATCGCCCAGAGCGCGTTCGGCGACTGCGACAGGCGCTTCACCGGCCAGGCGCAGGCGCTCGTCAATATCAGGACGGACAGCGGCAGGGTCCAGTGGATACGCATGTACGGCTCACCAGGTTTCGAGGAACGGGACGGCGCGGTGGAAGGACCGCGCTGGTCGCCGCGCCCGCGAGCGCCATGTCTGCCCTGCTTTCCTTGCTTGGGCGAGGATTCGCGGCCGCGGCTGCGCCTATGGTAATCCAGGCGCGGCCGCAACGCCGTGACGCATCACGCCGTAGCACATCACGCCACGGCGCATCGCATCGCGCGGCGAAACCTTCGTCATGCACCGGCGACCGGGCCGGCCAGCGTCGCAAACCCCGGCACGCCGCGAATCGTCGCCGTCACCTGTTCGCTGGTGATCAGCCGCGTGCACTCGAACTGCCGGTCGGTGCCGGCGTGGCGTGGGCACCAGAGGAAATCCTGATGATCGAAATGCACCCGCACATCGTTCCAGCAACTGTTGCACGTGTGGTAGTTGATGACCCGGTGCGGCGTGGCGAATTCCGTGCTGGGATGCGAGAAACCGCTGATCATGACCACCGGGGTGCCCGTGGCCCACGCCAGCCAGCTCAGCCCGCTGCCCAGGCCGACGAAGAAATCGGCATGCCTGAGCCAGCGCGCCCGCTCGCTGAGCGGCCGGTCGCCGGTCTGGTCCTCGGCGCCGTACGGCAGATGATTCCAGACCATGCCGTGACCGTGAACCGGTTTCTGATCGATGCAGATCACGCGATAGCCGTGATCTTTCAAAAAGGCGACGATCTCGCGCCAGCCCGACGGGTTGTTCCAGTACTTGCATTGCGTGGACGCCTGGCTGGCGACGCAGACGTACTTTTCCGGGATCGGCCGGGAATCGTCGCCCGCGTAGTCGAGCAGCGGCGGCGTTTCGTCCAGTTCGACGCCCAGGATATACGCGGCGTTGTGGTGCAGACCCACGACCCGGAAATCGCAGGGCTGGAAGATGTGGGCGTCGTCGTGGAAAAAGAGGCCGATCCGGTAGGTCGCGTAAAAATGCTCGGCGACGATTTCCTCCGGCGTCACGAAACGGATCGACGGATAGCAGGCCTTGAACAGCGGCAGGATCAGCGCGGACATCGAGCAGGTCAGCTCGCAGCCATGCTTCTCCTGAAATTTGACCGCATACGGAAACCAGCCCATCAGGTCGCCCAGCGTGCCGACCGGAAACTGGACCAGCACCGGCCGGTCGCGCAGGTCGAGCGTGTGCTGCAAAACCGGCTGGCCGTTCGAATGCACCTCGATCTCGAACGGCACGTAATACTTCTTCGCGCTGGCGACGCTGCCCGCGCCGAGGTCCGTCTCGAACAGCACGTTGCCGGTCACGCGGTCGCGCAGACGCACGTGCCACCGGCCCTCGGGAAAGGTGATCCGGCAGCCGTCGTTGAAATCGAAGCGGATCGACGCCGGCCCCGCCTGGGTCGGGAGGTCCGGCGCAGGAACGAAGGGTTTGAACGGGGTGACGACAGGCGCGGCGGCAGGCATGCCGGCCGCATTCCCACCCGCGCTCATGGCCGCAGGCAGCGCAGCGTCGACCACGGGCGTCGCATCCGGCGACGGCAAGGCCGCGCCTTTTTTGACGAACTTCACGGAAGACGGGATCGGACGGGGTTGCTTGGACACGATGGGATCGAGTGAGGCCAGCGGCTCGTCCGGCCGGAGAGGCGTGGGGCGGCCGCGCCCGAGTGGGGTGCAGGCCTGGCGCGCGCTCCGGCCGCGTGATCGGCCAGCAAGGTGGAAGACGTTTGTTGAGTAACGCCCCACCCGCCCGTGTTCCGCCTGCCGGGGACGAAAATACCTTTTCTCCCGGCCGTCCCGGCCGGTTTCGAGAAAAAATGAAGATTTCCCCCCCTCACCACTGCCACCGCACACCGACGTTGCCACCATACGCCTTCGTCGCGGCACCGACCGACCCGCCGAGATTGGCGAACAGCGTGGTCGATGGATTCACGTGCCACTTGCCGCCCAGCACGACCCGCAGCGCGTCGGCATCCATCTTCGCGCCGTCGATCCGGTACGTCGCCGCGGGCGCGTTCACGAACGCCGCGTCGAGCGACGTGTTCGTCGCGCCGAAGCGATGCTGCCAGGACACATCCGCCTGCCAGTCGAGCGCATGCCCCAGCAGCGTCGCGCCGTCCCGGCCGACCCGTACGCCAAGCACGCTGGACACCGCCGTGGAATGCGCGCCGTCATAGCGCAGGTTGAAGAGATCCGACCCCGCCGCCGTGCTTTCCGTGCCGGCCTGCTGCTGGTAGCGCCCCACCTTCACCCCGGCATACGGCTGCACCGGGCCGAGCGGGCCGTTCAGCTTCAGACCCGTCTCCACGTACAGCGATTCGCCGGTGGTGTCGAAGCTGCCGCGCGTATTGCCGGACAACGTGCCCAGCGTGACCTGCCGCGACAACGCATTCTCCCACCAGCCGTAGCTCGCGATGCCGTTGACGTAGAGCGCCGAATTCACCGGCGTGAAGGCGCCGTACAGCAGGACCTGGCCGCCGTCGAGGCGCCCGTTCGCCCCGCGCTCGCTGAAGCTGACCGTGTCGTGGTTGAGCATCAGCGCCGCGCCCACGCGCACCGATGGCGTGATCGCCCGGTCATGGCCGATGGTCAGCGCCGACGCGCGGTCGAGATAGGCGCCCGCGCCCGAGGCGTCGTTGCCACCGGTGCGCGCGTTCTGGAAGCTGGCCTGCGCCCAGATATCGCGCCGCACCGCCTGAGCGTCGTTGGCGCCGGCAGCGCTACCGGCCGCGCTCGCGCCGCGCGCATCGCCCGCGTCGCTCGTCAGCCGGTTGCCGACCACGCCCTGCGCCTGGTCCATCCGGCGCTCGGCGATCTGCCGGAACGCGACCGCCGTGTCGCCCGACATCTGCGTCAACGCGCCCTGCGTCTGCGTTGCGCTGGACGTGAGCAGCGCATCGGTCAGGTCGTTGCCACCCGCGCGCAGCGTGTTCATCAGCGCCTGCGCGACGCTGCGCTGGTTGCCGTGGGTTGCGACCGCGGCGAAGTCGACGTCCGGGGCCACCGCCAGCGTGACCGTGACGGCGCCGCCGGTATAACTGACGTTCGGCGTCACGAAGGCGAAGTCGCTGTCGACCGTGCCGAAGGTGCCGGACTCGCTGCCCTGGTAGGTGATGATCGTGAACGCCTCGCGGGGCGAATAATGGCCCGGGTTCGCGCTCAGCACCAGCCGCGCGCCGGATGCGATCGTCAGGTCGCCGGCGACGCGGGTGACGCCGCTCAGCGGCGCGCCGCTGGCGGCCAGCACGACCGGGCTGACCGCCGTGCTCGCGCGCTGAGCCATGACGGAAGGCGTCAAGGCATCTGCCGCGGACGCCGGGTTCACCGTGACCGCATAGGTCGAACCGTCCGCGAACGCCAGATTGCCCTTCACGTTCAGGCCGCTGCCCGGCGTGCCGGCCACGATGGTGCTGCCCTGCGTCGCGCTCAGGTCCGAGGCGACGACGCCGGTGCCGGTGACCACCGCGCCCGTGCCCAGCGACAGGTTCGACGCGGTGCCGTCGATCACCACGGTGCCGACGCCGACCGCGATGCCATCGCTGACGCCGCCGGCGGCGATGGTCTGCGTGCCGCTGTTCGAGATCACCGTGTTCGACGCGGCGGCGCCGGCATCGATCGTCTGCGCGCCGCCGGCGAGCGCCGTGCCGGTGGCCAGGCCGCCGGTTGCCACGTGTTGCGATCCACCCGTCGCCACGGTGGTGCCGGTCGCCACGCCGGCGTCGCGGACCCTTTGTATGCCACCGTCGTTGATTCGCGCATCCCGCGCGACGCCGCCCGCCAGCACGTTTTGCGTGCCGTTCGCGTTCACGACCGTCGATGTCGCGACGCCCTTTGTCGACACGTTTTGCATGCCGTTCGCATTTACCATCGTCAACGTGGCGGCGCCGCCCGTCGCCACGTTCTGCGTACCATCGGCATTCACCAGCGTCGATGCCGCGACGCCGCCCGCCGACACGTTCTGCGTGCCGTTCGCGTTCACCACGCTCGATGTGGCCGACCCGCCCGCGGCCACGTTTTCCACTCCGCCGGCATTGATCGTCGTGGCGAGCGCCGCGCCGCCGTTGGTCAGTTCCTGCCGCCCGCCCGCGAGAATCGCGCCGGACGCGACCGCGCCGCTGCCGTCGACGCGCGCATCGCCGCCCGTGGCGACGATCGCATCGCGCGAGATGCCGCCCGCCTGCACGGTTTGCAGACCGCCGGCGGTGACCGTGGTGGCTTGCGCCTCCCCGCCGTTCAAGACGATTTGCCGACCCGCGGCCGAGACGATCGTGCCGGTCACGACGCCGCCGTCGAACACGCTTTGCAGACCGCCGTCGATCACGGACGCGATCGCCAGGGCGCCGCCGCGGACATTCTGCGTGCCGCCGGCGTTGATCACGGAACTGATCGTGCCGCCGCCGTCCGACACCTCCTGGACGCCGCCGGAATTGATCTGCACGGCCGCCGCGGTGCCCCCGGACAGCACCGCCTGCAGGCCGCCGTCGTTGACCCGCCCATAGGCGGCGAGGCCGCCGAACAGCACATTCTGCACACCGTTCGCATTCACTACCGTCGACCTGGCGAGTCCGCCCGACGCCACGATTTGCATGCCGCCCGCGTTCACGACGCTCATCGAGGTGGTGCCGCCGGCGGCCACGTCTTCCTCGCCGCCGGCATTGATCGTGGTGGCGACCGTGGCCGCGCCGCCGGTCACCACCTGCATGCCGCCGTCGAGGATCGAGCCAATCGCCGTCGCGCCAGCGCCCGCGACGAATTCCCCGCCATTCGCGGCAATGACCGAATCGCGCGACGTGCCGGAGGCGGCGATGATCAACGACCCGCTGTCGTTCACCCACGTCCCGATCGCCGACTGGCCCGCGTTCACCCGCAGGCCGCCGCCGTTCTCCAGAAGCAGATGCATCGCGACGCCACTCGTCACATCGAAATTGCCCGAGGCATTGGTGCCCGCCAATGTCGCGCCCGCATCGGCCCTCAGCGCCGCGCCGGCCCCTTGCGTGACCCCCGTCGCCGTGCCGCCCGCCTGGACCAGCAGCGTGGCGCCGGCATCGAGCGTCGTGCCGGTGGCGGCGCCCTGCGAGAACACGATCTGCGCACCGCCACCGGCGACAGTCGTGCCCGTGGCGGACCCATCCGCGGCGACTTCTTCCCTGCCGCCCGAATTGACCGTCGTGCCGAGCGCCGTCGCGCCGCCGGTCACCCGCTGCAAACCGCCGCTGAGGATGGAGCTGGTCGCGCTCGCGCCGGCACCCGCGACGGATTCCCGAGCGCCTGCCGCGACGATCGAATCATACGAGGCGCCGCCGGCGCTGATGTTCAGCGTGCCGCCCGAGTTGACGTAAGTGCTGGTCGCCGACTGGCCCGCGTTCACCTGCAGGCTGCCGCCGTTCTCCAGCAGCAGGTTTCGGGCGCCCCCTTCGCTCACCGAGAAGGAACCGGAGGCATTTTCGCCGGAGAGCGTCGCGCCGGCATCGGTCACCAGCGCCGCGCCGGCCTGCTGAACGATCGCGAGAGCCCGACCTTCCGTCGCGACGTTGAGTTCACCGCCCTGGCTGATCGTCGTACCCTGGGCCAGGCCGCCCGACACCACATACTGCACACCACCGACGCCGACAGTCGTGAGGCTCGCCGTGCCGCCGTCGGCCAATATCTGCAGGCCGCCATTGAGGATCGAGCCGGAGGCGATCGCGTTGGCGCCCGTGACGTATTCCGTCCCCGCCGACGCGATGAGCGAATCGTGCGAGGTGCCGCCCGCGTCGATGTCCAGCGTGCCGCCCGAGTTGACATAGGTGCCGAGCGCCGACTGGCCCGCGTTCACCAGCAGGCCGCCGCCGTTCTCCAGCAGCAGATGCGTCGCGACGCCACTCGTCACATCGAAATTGCCCGAGGCATTGGTCCCCGCCAATGTCGCGCCCGCATCGGTCACCAGCGCCGCGCCGCCCCCTTGCGTGATCCCCGTCGCCGTGCCGCCCGCCTGGACCAGCAACGTGGCGCCGGCATCGAGCGTCGTGCCGGCTGCGACACCCTGCGCGGAGACAAGCTGCGCGCCGCCGTAGGCTACCGTCGTGCCCGTGGCGGATCCGCCCGCGGCCACTTGCTCGACACCGCCCGAATTGACCGTCGTGCCGCTCGCCGCGCCGCCGTCGGCCAATATCTGCCAGCCGCCGTCGAGGGTCGAACTCGACGCGAGCGCGCCCTGGCCCGTGGCGGATAAGACGCCGCCCGTCATGACGATCGAACCCAGCGCCGTGCCGCCCGCATTGACGGTCAGCGTCGCGCCGTCATCGAGCGTCGTGCCGTTGGCGATGCCCAGCGAAAACACGATCTGCTCGCCGTTGCCGTAAACATGGGTGGTCTCGGCCGTCCCCCCGGCGAAAAGGTATTGCTTTCCGTACGCGTTGACGTCCGTGCCGAACGCCCTACCCTGGGAAAACACGATCTGCGACCCGCCTGAATTCACCACGGTGTAAATGCTGAAGCCACCGCCGCCCAACGTTTCCAGCCCACCCGCATCGACCGTCGTCCCGGAAGAGCTGTCGTCGGCGCCCACCACTTGCGCGCCCGTCGTGTCGTCGACCGTCCTGCCCTCGTACGTGGTCGCCCAGGCGGTGCCGCCGCAGCCGATGCCCGAAAGCGCGAGCAACATCGCGCAGAGCCGCGACAACCGTCGCTGGCCGGCGCCGAACCGGCGTACCCCATATTTTCTGCGAAACGACAAAGGCTTCATCTGAGCTGTTTCCGAATGATTTTTCTGGCGCCGGGCGTTGCCGTCGATCGCGACGGCCGCGGCATGACGGTGCACGGCGATGAGTCACCGCCCTGGAAAAATCGTGTTCGTGAATCAGGAATGTCGAGAGAAATATTGAGAAGAGCGCGGCCGGGCACCTGGCGAATGCGCTACGGCCGCCCGGAATCGGCGACAATGGCGCCATGAAACCCGCCGCCACTCCCCTGCTCGCCACGCCGACCGGCATCCTCCTCGCCGCCGGCACAGGCCATCGCTTCGACCCGTCGGGCGTCCGGAACAAACTGCTCGCGACGCTGCGCGAAGGACCGGAGATCGGCCTGCCGGTCGCCTTCGTCGCGGCGCGGCGCATGCGCACCGCGCTGTCGCGCGTGATCGCGGTCATCGACGCGCGGGCGCCGCAGCGCGCGGTGCTCGCGGACTGGCTGCGACGCGCCGGGTGCGAGGTGGTGGAGACGCCCGATGCCGCGGAAGGGATGGGCGCGAGCCTCGCTTTCGCGATCCGGGCGAGCCTGGCGGAAGGTGACGCCGGCGATATCGGTGAGCGAGCCGGCGCTGCTGGCGATAGCGTTGATCGGGCTGGCCCGACGGGTACCGCCGCTGCCGCGGCAAAGACGCCTGGCGGCGGAGTCGCGGCGCCCTCCCCATCCGGCTGGATCGTCGGACTCGCCGACATGCCGATGATCGCGCCGGCGACGATCCAGGCGGTGGCCGGGGCGCTGGCGGCCGGCAACGACGAATCGATCGTCGCGCCGGTATGCAATGGCCGGCGCGGTCATCCGGTCGGCTGGGGCCGGGCGCACGGCGCGGCGCTGATGGCGCTGCGTGGCGACACCGGCGCGCGGGCGCTGATCGACGCGCACGACTTCATCGCCGTCGCGACCGGCGACGAAGGCGTGCTGCGGGATATCGATCGGGAAGGCGATCTCGGCTGAATGCGACTCCGGCGTGCCGCCACGGGGCGTGGCCGCCGCCCATCGTCACCGCTTGCGACTACTGCTTACCACCGCCACTGCACGCCGGCGTTGCCCGCATAGGCCTGCGTCGTCGCGCCCAGCGACATCCCGGCGTTGACGTAGAACGACGTGGTCCGGTTCAGCGCCCACCTCACGCCCAACGTCGTGCGCAACGCGTCGTGGTCCATCTTCGTGCCGCCGACCTGATAGCCGATCGTCGGCGCATCGACGAAAGCCGCCTGCAGCGTGCCGTCGCCCGGGCCGAAGCGATGCTGCCACGCCACGTCCATCTGCCAATCGACGCCATGCCCGAAGAACGCCGCACCGTCGTGCTTCACACGCACACCTAACAAGCTCGATGCCGCCACGGTATGCGCGTCGTCGTAGCGCAGGTCGAATGCGTTCGTGCCGCTCGCCGCGCTTTCCGCATGGCCTTGCTGCTGGTAGCGGCCCACTTTCACACCCACGTACGGCTGCATTGCCCCGATGGCGCTGGCGAGATTCAGCCCGGCCTCGGTATAGAGCGACGCGGCCGTGGTATCGAAACTGCCATTCGCGTTGCCCGACAACGCGCCCAGCGTCACCTGGCGCGAGAGCGTGTTGTTCCACCAACCGTAGCCGGCGATGGTATTGACGAAGATCGGGCGGTCCGCGGGCGTGAAGCTGCCATACAGCAGCGCCTGCGCGCCGTTGACGCGCCCGTTCGCGCCGCGGTCGCTGAAGCTCACCGTGTCGGTGTTGAGCATCAACGCGGCGCCGACGCGCACCGTCGGCGTGATCGCGCGATCATGGCCGATCGTCAGCGCCGTGGAGCGATCCAGATAGGCGCCCGCGCCGGTGGCGTCGTTGCCGGCGGTGCGCGCGTTCTGGTAGCTCGCCTGCGCCCAGAGTTCGCGCTGCGTCGTGTTCTCCGGGTCGGCGGTGCTGCCCGAGGTGCCGGACAGGGCCGATGCCGATTGCGCCGAACCGGACGTCGCCCCCGTCGTCGCCCCCGCCGTCGCCCCCGCCGTTGCCGCCGCGCCGCCATCCGCTGCGTGGACGGCGCCCAGCCGCTCGCCGATCATTCCTTGCGCCTGATCCATCCGCCGCTCGGCGATCTGCCGAAACGCCGGCGCCTCGTCGCCCGCCAGCTGCGTGAGCGCGGCGCGCGCCTGCGCCGGCGACGCCGTCAACAAGTCCGTGGTGAGCGTATTGCCGCCCGCGCGGTAGACGCGCGTCAGGGCCGTGCCCACGCCGGCCTGATCGCCAGTTCCCGCGACCGAGGCGAAGCTTGCCGACGGCGACGCCACCAGCGTCACCGCGATCTCGCCCGCGTCGTAGCTGAGCGTGGGCGCCACATAGGCGAAGTCGTCGTCGACCGTGTCGAAGCGGCCCGACGCCACGCCGCCGTAGTTCACGATCGCGAATTTCATGCCGGGTGTGTAGAGGCCGGGCATCGCCGTCAGCGTGAGCGTGGCGCCCGGCGCGATCGCGACATTGCCCGTCACGGTGGTGACGCCGCCCAGCGCGGCCGGCACGTTCGCGCCCGCGCCGCCGCCGGCCGCCGTACTGGCGACCGTCACCGCGTACGTCGATCCCGTCTTGAAATCGAGCGCGCCCGACACCGTCAGGCCCGCGCCCGGCGCGGTGGCCGCCAGCGTGCTGCCGCTGTCGAGCGTGAGATCCGATGCGATCCGGCCCGTGCCGGTGAGCATGGCGGCGTTGTGCAACGTCAGGTTCGATGCCGTGCCCGCGACGTCGATCACGCCCGACGTGACCGATGTTCCTTTGGCCGTCCCGCCTTCCAGGACGTTTTGCCGGCCGCCGCTGCCGACGACGGTGCCCGACGCCACGCCGCCGGAATACACGACCTCGATCCCGCGATCGTCGACCCGCGTGCCGACGGCGTTGCCATACACATATTGCTTACCGCCATCGAGCACCGTCGCCAATGCTGTTCCGCCGGGGGTGACGGTCAGCCAGCCAAGGCCGTCGATGACCACGCCGCTGGCGATATTGCCGGAAATCGAAAACGGCACGACGGACCCGTCTTTCGCCACATAGGACGCACGCCTGACGGTTGCTTCGGTTTCCACATCGAGGATTGCGCCCGCGTTGACCACCAGGGCGTCGAACATAGCGCCCGCACCGATTACCAATGCCCCGCCGTT
>JBPBQT010000265.1:0-8933 GCA_050955065.1 Janthinobacterium lividum
CGGAAAGCCGGTGACGTCGGCGATGATCTGCATCCAGAGGTCGGAATGCGCGGCGCCGCCGACGACGATCAGCGACGCGTCCAGCGATTGCGCGCCGCGCCGCCCGGCTTCGATGTTGTGACGCAGCGCGAAAGCGACGCCCTCGAGCACGGCCCGGTAGAGCGTGGCGCGCGAGTGGGTGAGGCTCAGGCCGATGAACGCGCCGCTGGCCTGCGGATCCCAGACGGGGCTGCGTTCGCCCATCAGGTAGGGCAGGAAGAGGACGCCGTCGGCGCCGGCCCGCACCTGCGCGGCGTCGGCTTCGAGAAGACGGTGCGCGTCGTGGTGCGGCGTGTCGCGGGCGGCGGCGATTTCCGCCTGACAGAACTGCTCGACGAACCAGGTGACGGACGCGCCCGCGGTGAGCGCGCCGCCGAAGATGTACAGGTCGTCCCGGCCGTTGAAGACGTGGGGCATGCTGATCAGCCCATGCCGGGCGTCCGTCTGCTGGTTGACATAGCCCCAGCACATGCTGGTGCCGATCATCGCGACGTGCTGTCCGGCCTGCGTGACGCCGGCGGCGAACGTGGCGACGGCGGCATCCACGCCACCGGCGACGATGGGCGTGCCGGGCGCCAGGCCGAGCGTGTCGGCCCAGTGCGGCAGCAGGCCGCCGACGACCTCGGTGGAGTCGACCAGGCGCGCGGGCATCATCGTCGCGGGGATGCCGAGCATGTCCAGCGCTTCTTCCGACCACTGCCGGCGACGGATGTCGTAGACGCCGCCGATATTGCCGGCGGACGAGTGATCGACCGCGAGTTCGCCGCTCAGCTGCTGGATGATGTACGCGTTCGGCGGCAGGAAATGGCGCGTGCGCGCCCAGACGTCCGGCCGGTTCTCGCGCAGCCAGAGGATCTTGGTATAGCCGTAGTAGCTGTCGACGCCGTTGCCGGTGATGTCGGCGAGGCGTTCGACGTCGAGCGTGCGGCGCACCCGGTCGACTTCCTGCGTCGCGCGGCGGTCCATCCAGATCAGGCACGGGTGCAGCACGCTCATGTCGTCGGCGACCGGGATGCCGGAGCCGCCGTACAGGCTGCTGATGCACAGGCCGGCGATCTGGCCGGGGTCGATGCCCTGCGCGCGCGCATCCTCGGTGCACCGCGCGATCGTGCGCGTGACGGCGTCCAGCCAGACGGCGGGCCATTGTTCGGCCCACAGCGGCGCGGGCGTGTCGGGCCGGTACGCGACGCTGTGATGCGCGACGATACGCCCGGTGGCGTCGGTGAGGAGGGCTTTGGTGCTCTGGGTACCGATGTCGATTCCGATCACGTAACGCATATTCTGGCTCGATGGATGGCGGCCGGCAGGCCGGGATCAGGTAAATGTCAAGCGTACCGTCAATCAGACCGTCAAGCGAACCGCCAGGCGGCTGGTCCGATGCGCGTCACGCCGGTTTCAACAATACCTTGATCGAGTCGAGCGAGTCGGCGACCCGGATGGCCTCGTCCCATTCCTCGAGGCTGAAGCCGTGCGTGACGATGCCTTTGGAGGTGACCCGTCCGCGCGCGAGGAGGTCGATGGCGATGGGATAGCAGTACGGGCCCAGATGCGCGCCGCGCACGTCGAGTTCCTTGCGGTCGCCGATGATCGACCAGTCGACGGTGGTGTCGCTGCCGAACACGGAGAATTCGACGAAACGGCCCAGTTTGCGGATCATTTCCAGACCCTGCGTGACGCCGACCGGCGCGCCGGTGGTCTCGATATAGACGTCGCAGCCGTAGCCGTCGGTCAGCGATTTGATGACGGCGAGGACATCGTCTTTTTTCGGGTTGAGGGTGACGTCGGCGCCGTACTCGCGGGCAAGCGCGAGGCGCTCCTCGACCAGGTCGATGACGATCAGTTTTTTCGGGGTCTTCAGATGCGCGACCTGCGTCATCATCAAACCGAGGGGGCCGGCGCCGGCGATGACGACGACGTCGTCGAGCTGCAGGTCGCCGCGGTTCACCGTGTGGATCGCGCAGGCGAGCGGTTCGATGATGGCGGCGTCCTCGAGCGTGATGCCGTCGGGGATGTGGTGGACGAGGGCGGTCGCCGGAATGCGCATGTACTGCGCCATGCCGCCTTCGGCGACGTCGCGCTGAAAGCCGAAGATGTTGTGCACTTCGCACATCCAGTACTTGCCCGAGGTGCAATACCGGCATTTCGCGCACGGCACGATCTGTTCGGCGATGACCCGGTCGCCCTGTTTCACGCCGAAATGCTCGGCGCTGCCGGCACCCAGTTCCTCGACATAGCCGAAGAATTCGTGGCCCGGAATCACGGGTGCCTTGACCCAGGGATTGGGGCCCCAGAACATCTTCGCGCCCGAATGACATTTGCAGTCGCTCGCGCAGATGCCGCACGCGGCGATGCGGATGACCAGTTCGTGCGGTCCGGCGACGGGACGCGCGACCCGCTCGACGCGGTAGTCCTTGGGGCCGTGGCAGACGATCGCGGTCATTCCCGACGTATTTTCCTGAGTAGTACTCATGGTGTTCTCGTGTGAAAGGTAAGGAAGGGCGGTTTCGCCGTCCCGCGCGCGCCCCATGGGCACTTTCGAGACGGCGGTTGGCGACTTGGGTTGAGGTTGTGGGTTGAGACCCCGGGCCGATGCTTCAATAAAGTGCGCGCTCGGTCGTGTGACCTATGCGCGCCGCCGGTCGCGACTGATATAGATGGCGAGCAGAATGATGCCGCCCTTGATCACGTTCTGGACGTACGGGTTGACGCCGACCATGTTCAGACCGTTGTTCAGGACGCCGAGCAGCAGGGCGCCGATCAACGTACCGAGAATCGATCCCCGCCCGCCGGAAATCGACGTGCCGCCCATGACCACCGCGGCGATCGCGTCGAGTTCGAAGCCGACGCCGGCGTTCGGCTGGCCGCTCATCAGGCGGGCGGTCAGGACGACGGCGGCGATCGACGAGGTCAGCCCGGACAACCCGTAGACGATCAGCTTGACGCGGCGCACCCGCACGCCGGAGAGCCGGGTGGCCTCCTCGTTGCCGCCGATCGCGTAGACGTAGCGGCCGAAGGGCATGCGCTCGAGCAGGACCCACGCGATCAGGTAGACCACCAGCATGATGAGGATCGGCATCTGCACGCCCAGCACCTTGCCGTTGCCGAAGAAGGCGACCCAGTCGGGCAGGCCGTCGATCGGATAGCCGCCGGTGTACATCAGCCCGAGACCCCGCGCGATGCCCATCGTCGCGAGCGTGACGATGATCGGCGGCATGCCGGCGAAGGCGACGAACAGGCCGTTCGCCACGCCGAAGCCGACGCCGACCGCCAGGCCGACGACAAGGGCGGCGACCGTGTTCAATCCCGAGACCATCAGTCCCGCGGCCAGCGTGCCCGAGAGCGCCATGACCGAGCCGACCGACAGATCGATGCCGCCGGTGAGGATGACGCAGGTCATGCCGACGGCGATGATCGCGTTGATCGATACCTGCCGGGCGATGTTCTCGATGTTCGCCGCGGACAGAAAGCTGTTGCTGGCGAAGATCATGACGATGCAGACCGCCAGCAGGCCGACGAACGGGTAGAAACTGGTCGAGCGCGTGAGGCGGGTCCACCGCGGCGTGGCCGCGCCCGTGCCGACGGGCGCGAGGGTGGTGGGGTGGTCAGAGTGCGTGCTCGGCTTAGACATGGTGCGTTTCCTCGATGCCGGCCACGGTGGTGGTTGCATGGGTCATGACATCGTTCGCGGTGATCGCGTCACCTTCCAGGATGGTTTCGATGCGGCCCTGCCGGAACACGGCGACGCGATCGCTCATGCCGACGATTTCCGGCAGTTCGGACGAGATCATGATGATCGCGTAGCCGCGCGCGGTGAGTTCGCGCATCAGCAGGTAGATGTCGGCCTTCGCGCCGACGTCGATGCCGCGGGTGGGTTCGTCGAAGATCAGGATCTTGACGTGATGATTCAGCCAGCGGGCGATGACGACTTTCTGCTGGTTGCCGCCGGAGAGGGTGGCGACCCGCGTGTCCATCGTCGGCGCCTTGACGCCCACGCGTTGCATGATGTCGGCGGTGGCGGCGTTTTCCGCGCGATGATCCAGCAGGAAGCGCAGCGCGGAGCCCGCGCGGCGATACTTGCCGAGGTTGTTGATGGAGATGTTGTGCTTGATCGAGAAGTCGGTGATCAGACCCTCGGTCTTGCGGCTCTCGGGCAGGATGCCGATGCCCGCGTCCAGCGCGGCGGCGGGGTCGGCGAGGCGCAGGGCGACGCCGTTGATCGCGACGTGCTTCCGGTGCGCGGGCGCGGCGCCGATCACGGCCAGCGCGGTCTCGGTGCGGCCGGAACCCACCAGACCGGCGAAGCCCAGTATCTCGCCGGCGCGCAGGTCGAACCGGTTGACGGGCCCGTCCTTGTCGATCTGCAGGTCCGTCACCTGCAACACGATCGGCGCGTCGGCGCGCGGCACCGGTTTCGCGGGAAAGCTGTTCTCGATCCGGCGTCCGACCATCATCTCCACCAGGCGCCCGACATCGGTGTCGCGCACGGCCGTGTCGCCGACGAACTGCCCGTCGCGCAGCACGGTGATGCGGTCGCACACGGCGAAGATCTCGTCGAGATGGTGCGAGATAAAGATGATCGCGACGCCTTGCGATTTCAATTCGCGCATGATTGCGAACAGATGCCCGGCCTCGGCGGGGGTCAGCGTCGCGGTCGGCTCGTCGAGGATCAGCACGCGCGCTTCGAGCGACAGCGCTTTCGCGATCTCGACGAACTGCTGCTGCGCGACGGACAGCTCGCGAATCGGCCGCGACAGGTCGATGACGACGTTGAGCCGCGCGAAGAGGCGCTCGGCTTCCCGCTGCATCGCCGGGCGGTTCAGCAGGAACCCCCGGCGCAGTTCCCGTCCGAGGAAGATGTTCTCGGCGGCGTTCAGGTAAGGGATCAGGCTGAATTCCTGGAAGACGATGCCGATGCCCGCGGCCACCGCCTCGTGATAGTCGGCGAAGCGCCGTGCCTGCCCGTCGAGGATGATCTCGCCTTCGTCGGGCTGATGGATGCCCGAGAGGATCTTCATCAGCGTGGACTTGCCCGCGCCGTTCTCGCCCAGCAGCGCGTGGATCTCTCCGGGGGCGACTGCCAGATGGATCTGCTGGAGCGCCTTCACGCCGGGAAAGCGCTTGCTGATGCGCTCGAGCTTGAGGAGCGCAGTGGGCGCAGCGGGCGCGGAGGGCAGGGTCGGAGTCGTCATGGAATTCGCCTGGCGCGTTCGCGCATGCCTACCAGCTGAAGCCCTTCGCGTTGCTCTTGTCGATCATCTTGACGTCGATCGGAATCGTCTTGGGCACGTTCGCGCCCCACTTCTTCGCCAGCGCGATGCCGATGGCGATGCGGACCTGATCGCGGGGAAACTGGGCGGAGGTCTCGATGAACTTCGAGTCGGGTTTTTGCAGCGCGGTGATCGCCTCGGGCGCGCCGTCGACGCTCGTCAGCTTGATGTCCTTGCCGGAGGCATCGATGGCGGAGAGGGCGCCCAGGGAGCCGCCGTCGTTGACGCTGAAGATCCCCTTCAGATTGGGATGCGACTGGATCATGTTCTCGGTGACCGACAGCGCGGCGGCGCGTTCCTGCTTGCCGTTCTGCGTGTCGACCAGCTTGATGTTCGGAAACTTGGCGAGCGACGCCTTGCAGCCGCGCACGCGCTCGAGGATCGGCACCACGGGAATGCCGTCCAGGATCGCGACTTCGCCGCTGCTGCCGATGGCCTTGGCGAGGTAGTCGCAGGACATCACGCCGGCATCGTAGTTCTTCGATCCGACGAAGGAATCGACCGGACCGTTCGCGTTGGCGTCGACCGCCACGACCACCACGCCCGCCTTCTTCGCGGCGTTGATCGCGGAGACGATGCCGGTGGAGTCGGTGGGATTGACGAGCAGGATATCGATCTTCTTCTGCAGCATGTCCTCGACGTCGCTGACCTGCTTGCTGACGTCGTGATGCGCATCGGTGACGAACACCTGCGCGCCGATGCTGGCGGCCGCCTCGTTGAGCGCTTTTTGCATCGAGACGAAATACGGATTGTTCAGTTCCTGAAACGTCATGCCGATCCTGATCGGCTCGGCGGCGTACGTGGGGCTCGCCATTACGGCGAGCGCGGCGGCACCGAGAGCTGCGGCGCGAAGCGTCGGACGTTGCATCGATATCATGGTTGTCTCCTCACGTTTATGTTTATGGGTGCTGCGGTTCTGCGGTGCTGCGATATCACGGAAAGGCGGTTTGCCCGTCGCCGGCATCCGTTGCGTGGCGCTGCTGGTGGACGCGCCATCTGGAGGGCGACATGCCCTTGAGCAACAGGAACTGTCGGTTGAAATTCGACAGGTTGTTGAAGCCCACCTGGTAGCAGATGTCGGAGATGTTCAAGTCGGTGGACAGCAGGAGCTGGCATCCCAGGTCGATGCGCAGCCGGTTGACGTACTGGACGAAGGGCAGCCCGGTATGCCGGCGGAAGTAGCGCGAGAAGGTGCTGACGCTTTGCCCGGCGATCTGCGCGATGTCCGCTTCCCGCAGTTCCTGCGACAGGTTCTTGCCGATATAGGCGAGCGCGTGATTGATCCGCGTCTCGGTGTAGCGCGACGGGTCCGCCTGATAGGTGGCAGTGCAGAGCTTCATGGGTTCGCTGGACTGACTGAGCAGATCGAACAGCGCGAGGAACAGCGTCAGGCGCCGCAGGCCGCGCGTCGTCGTCATCATCTCGCGCATCAGCGGCTCGGCGGCGGCACCCGTTTCGTCGGAGAAACGCAGGCCGCAGCTGGCGGCGTCGAGCAGTTTCTCGATGCGCTGCAGTTCGGGAAAAACCTCGATGCTCCTGGCGATGAAGGCGGCATCGAATTGCACGATCAGGCCGCGTTCCGCCACGCTGTCGTTCGGCGGCAGCTCGCTCACCCAGTTGTGCGGCAGGTTCGGGCCGATCATCACCAGATTGCCTGGCGCGAAGCTACCGGCATAGTCGCCGACGAAATAGCGCCCGGACGTGGCCGTGATCAGCTGGATTTCATATTCGGGATGGAAGTGCCAGCGGACCGTGCGGTACGGATAGCCATGCGACCAGGCCTTCAGCGATTCGTCGCGCGGCACGGCGACCACTTCGAGCGCGGGCGCGGCGATGCCGCTGCGGCGCACGCCCGGTTGTTCCGGTCGGCGGGTGCCGCAGGCGCGACATTGACATGACGCGGCATCGCCCAGGTGTATCGCATGCATGTGTCGTCCTCCTCCGATCCCTCTTGCGCCGAACTGGAAGACATTTCTTCCGTTCGGTCTGTTCGAGAAAGTAACTGGATTCGACACGCGTCGCCACTGAAAAACCTCCGAGTTTCCGATACTTTTTTGCGTTCGGGTTAATACTTACGTGGTTGCAGGGCAAATTCCGTGAAGCGGATGTCGGTTCGTCGCGAGGCCTCGATGCATCATTGCGAAAATGAAAAAAGCGCCATTGCCGGCGCTTTTTTACAAGAGGTGGAAGCGGAATTCGCCGGGAGCGGGACGGTAATGGTGTCGCCTGGTGTTCCTTTGACGGCGAGCGAAACCGTTCGCTTAACGAATCTTCTCATCCGGCAGCAACATGCCGCCGCCCGGCAGCGCATGCCGTTTCCCGCCCAGCCAGGCGTTGGCCGGCAGATGCGGATCGTAGTGCAGCAGGTGACCCTGGCTGTCGATGTTGGGAATGGCGTCCGGCGGCGTTCCGGCCGGTTCGTTCAACGCAAGGACCTGGGAGTCGCTGGTCAGCGTCCAGTGGCTGCTCGCATCCAGCGTGACGCCGGTACGCGTGGTGCGTCCGATCAGCTGCGAGTCGTCCAGGAGCGCCAGCTGCGCTTCGCTGAGACGGTCCGCGCGAATCACGCCCCGCAGGATCTGATGATGCGTCTGAAGCCGGACCGTGCCGCCGTTCCGGCCTGCCGCTCCCCAGCGGTCCGCCCGCGCTTCGACCAGCACCGCCTCGCGGCCGCCCGGGGCCTCCAGCCGCACGTGGTCGAGTTCGATGGCGGCATGCGTGTTGGTGACATGGAACAGCGCATCCTGGTCCGTGCTCAGCGTGCCGCCCGTCATGGCGAAGCGGCCCGCCTGAGCGGACGCGTCGCTCGAAGCGCGTTGATAGATCCGTACGGCGTGCGTTTTGCCGCGCAGGGTGCTGTCGCTCACGCTGACCGTATTCGCCCCCTCGACGACCGCGCCTTCCGCGGCGCCGGCCTGCATCCGCGCGTCCCGGACCACCAGCGTTCCACCGGAATACAGCACCGGCGAACGCGTGCCGAAGGTTGCGTAGGCGCCGCCCGTCGCCAGGATGCGGCCGCCGCCATTGATGGCGAGCGCCGCGCTGCGGATGCCGTCGGTGCGGACGGTGGCGTCTTTCAGCGTCGCTGCGGCGCCCTTGACGACGTCGATGCCATACGCGCCGGCACCCTGCGTGTGAATGTCGACCTGTTCGAGCGTGACGGCGCTGTCGGGATCGGCGGCGCAGGCGGCGTTCGCCCCGTTGCCGGTCGTGTGGATCGTGCCGCCGCTGACCGCGACATGGCTGCGGGTCGTCGCGAGCAGTCCCGCGTTCTGTCCTTCGAAACGGCTGTTTTCCATGGAGGACGTCTGACTCGCGCTCGTGATCGTCGGGTTGCGCAGGTGCAGCGAGGCGCCCCGGGAGAGGTAGAGCGCGCTGACATTGGTGCCGACAGCGGTGAAATGGCGTGCGTTCGACGCTGGCGCGGGCGTCGCCTCCAGCTGGAAAGCGCCTTGCAGGAGCACGGGTGCCTGCCCGGACCGGCGCTCGGCCGGGGGCGGCGGGGAGACGCTTGCGTCGTCCGTCCGGGGCCGGGCAGCGTCGGACGGGTGCGCGCCCAGGGTCGCGGTGTCGGCCAGCGCCGGCTGGCCGACACCCACGCCCGCGATCGCCAGACCGCAAGCGAGC
>JBPBQT010000266.1:0-8379 GCA_050955065.1 Janthinobacterium lividum
TGGTGCTTTCCCCAACGGCGTACAGTGTCTTTCCAGCGCCAAAAGAATACGTGACGGGCAATGCGCGGTCGCTGGTAATCAATGGCAGACTGTCGCCTATCGGCAGGTCGGCGGTGGCCGTACGCCCAGCCATGGATTGACGAAGTTCTCAGGCCCCGCATCCGGCAACGGTGGCGCACCCCGTTCCGTCCGCCCATCTCACCCTGCCGCCGCCGCTGCTTCGCTGCGTTTCCGCATTCCTTTTCGTTTCATTTTCGCATCGATCCGTAACAGGTTCTGGATATGTCAAATACCTACAACGGCCCGACTGATACCGTTTTCGAAAAGCTGTCCCCCGCCGAGCGTAATGCGCGCTATGCCGAAATGGCCAGCTATGCGCAACGCCCGGTCGCTTTCCTGCTCAGCTATATCAAGCGGCACCCGTTCGCCCACGCCATCGTGCTGGCGAGCGTGCTGGTGGCCGTCGGCTGCGCGCTGGCGTCGCAATACGCGATCAAGCATCTGATCGACGTGCTCGGTCAGGGGCGCGACCACAATACCGCGTTGTGGAGTGCCTTCGGCATCCTGGTGGCCCTGATCGCCGCCGACAACCTGGCCTGGCGCGTCGGCGGCTGGATGGGCGCGCATACGTTCGTGCAGGTCACCGGCGATCTGCGTCGCGATCTGTTCCGCTACCTGAGCGGGCACTCGCCGAACTTCTTCGCCGAGAAGCAGCCGGGCATGCTGGCGAGCCGCATCACCGCGACCTCGAACGCCATCTATATCGCCGAGAACACCTTTTCGTGGAACGTCCTGCCGCCCTGCATCGCGGTGATCGGTGCGATCGTCATGATCGTTTCCGTGAATCCGCTGATGGCGGCCGGTCTGTTGGGCACGTCGGCGGTCCTGTCCTTCGTGCTCTACAAACTCGCCGGACGCGGCACGCAGCGTCATCACGCGTTCGCGTCGCGGGCCGCGGCGGTCGATGGCGACCTGGTCGACGTGATCGGCAACATGGGCCTGGTGCGGGCCTTCGGCGCGACGTTCCGCGAGCAGCAGCGCTTCGCCACCAAGGTGGGCGACGAGATGAGCACCCGCACCGGTAGCCTGCTGTATCTCGAGAAGCTGCGCCTGCTGCACGCGGTCGTCACCGCCCTGCTGTCGGCCGGTCTGCTGGGCTGGGCGCTGATGCTGTGGCAGCGCGGCCAGGCGACATCGGGCGACATCGTGCTAGTCAGCTCGCTCGGTTTCACGATTCTGCACGGCACGCGCGATCTCGCCGTGGCGCTCGTCGACATCACGCAGCACGTCGCGCGACTCGCCGAAGCGGTCGAGACCCTGCTGCAGCCGCACGGCATGCCGGACGATTCCAACGCGACCACACTGCAGGAAAAGGGCGGCCGGGTGGATTTCGTCAACACCACGTTCGCCTACCCGCGCCGCAAGGCCATCCTCGAGAATTTCAACCTGACGATCGAGCCGGGACAGCGCGTCGGTCTGATCGGGCGCTCGGGCGCGGGCAAATCGACGGTGCTCGCGTTGCTGCAACGCTTCTACGATCCGCAGGAAGGCGAGGTCCGGGTCGACGACCAGAACATCGCCCGTCTGACCCAGGAGAGCCTGCGCCATTCGATCGCGCTGGTGCCGCAGGACATCTCGCTGTTCCACCGCACGGTGTTCGAGAACATCCAGTACGGCCGGCCGGACGCCACCGCCGAAGAGGTGTATCAGGCCGCGGGTGAAGCGCGCTGCACGGAATTCATCGAAGCGATGCCCGAAGGCTTCGACACGATCGTCGGCGACCGGGGCGTCAAGCTCTCCGGCGGCCAGCGCCAGCGCATCGCGATCGCGCGCGCGATTCTGAAGAACGCGCCCATCCTGCTGCTCGACGAGGCCACGTCGGCGCTCGACAGCGCCTCCGAGGACGCGATTCAGCAGGCGCTCGACCGGCTGATGCGGGGACGCACGGTGATCGCGATCGCGCATCGCCTGTCGACGCTGCAGAATTTCGACCGGATCGTCGTGATGAGCAACGGCAAGGTCATCGACGACGGCGAGCCCTCGGTGCTGCGCCTGCAGCCGGGTCTGTATCGGGAATTGCTGAGTCGCCAGGGCGGCGCCACCCAGGGCGACGGTCAGGACGGCTTCCGGCTCGAAACGGAAATCCGCGAGACCAGCTGAGCGCGGGCGGCCCCCTTCGGGTCCGCCCCATTACCGCTGCCTGCGCCCCCCTCCGCGGGCAAGCGCGTCAGGCGGGATGCAATGCCCGCAGGAACGCATCGCGCCACGCGGACACATTGTCGCGCCGCAACATCGCCATCATGTCCTCGTAACGCGCCTGACGCTCCGCGAGCGGCATGTGCAGCGCCCGGGCCAGCGCCTCGGCCATCCCCTCCACATCCAGCGGGTTGACGATCAGCGCTCCGCTCATCTGTTGCGCGGCGCCCGCGAAGCGGGACAGGACCAGCACCCCCGGATCGGCGGGATCCTGCGCCGCCACATACTCCTTGGCGACCAGATTCATGCCGTCGCGCAGCGGCGTCACGTAGCCCACGTGCGCGGCGCGAAACACCGACGCGAGCACCGGCCGTTCGTACTGCCGATGGATGTACCGGATCGGCGTCCAGTGCATCTCGCCGTAACGACCGTTGATCCGTCCGGCCTCGGATTCCAGTTCGTCGCGAATGTTCTGATACGCATCCACGTCGGAGCGGGTCGGCGGCGCGATCTGGAGAAAGGACACCCGTTGCTGCTCTTCCGGAAAACGCGCGAGCAGCGCGTCGAACGCCTTGAAGCGCTCGACCAGCCCCTTCGAGTAATCGAGGCGGTCGACGCTGACGATCAGACGCTTGTCGACCAGCGTGCGGCGCAGTGTCTGCAGCACGTCGCTGTCGCTGCCGGCCTTCGCCAGCGCCGCCACCTCGTCCGGGTGGATACCGATCGGAAATGCCCGCGCGCTCAGCGTCCGGCCATAGGCCGTGATCGATCCGTCGACCCCGGCCGTGCCGCCCGCCTCGTGCTGGATGTAGTCGACAAAGGCGCGCAGATCGGGCTCGGTCTGCAGCCCGACCAGATCGTACGAGCACAGCGCGCGCATCAGATCGGCGTGCGGCGGAATCGTCGCCAGCACCTGCGCCGCCGGAAACGGGGTGTGCAGGAAAAAGCCGATGCGGTTGCGCACCCCCGCCGCGCGCAACGCCTCGGCGAACGGGATCAAATGGTAGTCGTGCGCCCAGATGACGTCGTCGGGGCGCAACAACGGCAACAGCTGCGCCGCGAGCCAGCCGTTGACGCGCTTGTAGCCCTCGTATTCCTCACGATCGAATTCGGTGAGATCGCTGCGATAGTGCAGCGTGGGCCAGAGGGTCGCGTTCGAAAAGCCGCGGTAGTACTGCTCGTAATCGCGGCGCGACAGGCCGATCGTCGCAAAGGTCACCGGGCCGTGCGGCTCGACGGTGATCGTCGGCGGCGGCGCCTGGTCGTCGACGATGTCGCCGCTCCAGCCGAACCACATGCCGCCCGTCTCGCGCAACGCATCGTAGACACCGACGGCAAGGCCGCCGGCGGCCGGCCCGCCCTCGGAAATGGGGGCGACGCGGTTCGAGACGATGATCAGTCGGGTCATGACGGGCGAATGGAACGTTCAGAAGGGATTCAGGGGGAAAACCGGCGCCGCTCGGGCAACCGGCTCGGGCAACCGGCTCGGGCAACCGGCTCGGGCAACCGGCTCGGGCAGCAACACACCGCCAGTAACACACGGACAGCAACGCGCATGCAGCAGGACGCCCGCGGCAAAACTCAGCCGGCGGCGTCGACGACGCGGCCCAGCCAGTCGACGAACGCCTCGACCGACGGCAGCCGCAGCGTCGCGAGCGTCTCGCCCTCGCCGATCTTCACCGACAGGCCGCCCAGCTCGTTGACGACCGCGAAGCCCTTCTCGTCGGTCAGATCGTCGCCCGCGAACAGCGGCGTGCGCCCGGCGAAGGGTGCGCCGGTCATGAAATGCCGGATCGCGCGGCCTTTGTCGACGCCCTGCGGCTTGATCTCGAACACCATCTTGCCCGGCTGCAGCACGAAGGCGTCGCCGTGCAGCGCGACCGCCTGCTGCGTCGCGCGCTCGGCGACAGCCGCATGCTGCGGCGCGGCGCGGTAGTGGACCGCGAGCCCGGCCCCCTTCACTTCGAGCAACAGCCCGGGATGCGCGGCGACCACCTCCTCGAGCAGGCGCTGCATGTCGCGCAGCCGCGGATCGCCGAAACCGACGCGCACCGTCTCGCCGTCGAGCCCGCGCCGTTCCGCGCCGTGCGAACCCGCGATCGGCAGGTGCAGCGGCGCGAGAAAGCGGTCGATGTCGCCGATCGGCCGGCCCGTGACGATGGCCAGCGCCTGGTTGCTGCGATCGCGCAAGGCGCCCAGCAGCACCGGGACGCGCGGCGCGACCTGCACGCCGTCGGGCGTCGGCGCCAGCGCGCACAGCGTGCCGTCGAAATCGAAGAAGAAGGCGGTGGTGTCCAGCGCGGGCAGGGAGGCAACGGACGGCATTTCGCGGAGTCTGATTTGGCAGTGGAATGCGGGCATCTTACAACGCGGCGATCGTTTTGACGAAGTCAAAGGCGTAACATTACGTGTCCTTCCGGGCGCACGCGACGCGCGGCTGCCATCAGTTGCCGTCAGCCGTCTTAAGACGCCGTCGGTCACCGCGGCGATCGCACGGCGGGCACCGCGGTGACTGACGGCAGTTCCTGTGCCGCATGCGTCCCGACGTCTCTCCGAACGACGTTTCCGGCCCGCCGGCGCAGCGCCCTGCGCTACAGTCGGCCCGCTTCCGACGGCACCGCGAACCGATAACCCCGATAACCGCAGATACCGCAGGCAACCAAGACAGGCAATGAAACCGACCCGCCCCGGATCGATCCGCGACACAGACACGGCGTCCGATTCGCTCCGGCATCGCTCCCCGCTTCGACTTTTGCGGCGACTTTCGCATCAGCGCCCGCCTCGGCCCCTGCGCCTACCGCTACGCCGCGCGGGGCTCGCCGCGGCGTTGCTGCTGGCGGCGGCCTGCGTGCGCCACGCACCGCAGGACTGGCAGCTGACCGATGTCGACGGCCATCTGCCCGATCTGCGTTTTGCGCTCGTTGCAGACAACGGTCGACCGATGGACCAGGACGCATTGCGCGGCAAGGTGGTGATGGTGTTCTTCGGCTATACCCATTGCCCGGACATCTGCCCGACGACGCTGGCGAAACTGAGCGCCGTGCTCAAGACGCTGGGCCCTGTCGCGAACGACGCCCGCATCGCCTTCATCTCGGTCGATCCGGCGCGCGACGATCCGGCGTCGATGCATGCGTACGTCGATGCATTCGACGCCGCGCATGCGATCGGCCTGAGCGGCTCCGGTGACGCGATCGAGGACCTGGCCCGACGCTACCGGGTCGCCTACGCCGCCGAACGCCGCGATGCCGCCGGACAGTACGAGGTCACCCACAGCGGCGCGGTCTATCTGTTCGACCGTCAGGGCCATGCCCGCCTGATCGCCAGCGTCGACGCCGCGCCCGAAAAGATCGAACACGATCTGCGCCTGCTCCTTGCCACCTCCTCCTGAGACCGTCACGATGCATTGCTTCCGTTCACCCTTGCCTGCCGCCTCGCCTGCCGCCTCGTCCCCTGCGTCGTCCCCTGCGTCGTCCCCTGCGTCGTCCCCTGCATCGTCCCCTGCATCGTCCCGTGCATCGTCCCGTGCATCGTCTTTCGCGGCAACGTCCACGGCGTGCCGCGCCAGCGCCCCCGGGACCGGCCGCCGGCTGCTGGCCGCCGTGCTGCTGGGCGCCGCGTCGCTCGGCCTCGCGCAGGTCGTCCGCGCCGCGCCGCCTGCCCCAACCGCCCGGGCCGTGCCGGACACCGCGCGGCAAACCGCGCCGCAAGCGCCCGTGCGGGTAGCCGATGCCTGGATTCGCTGGCTGCCCAGCCAGTTGCCGGCCGCCGGCTACATGGTTCTCGAGAATACCGGCGCGCAGCCGCTCGACCTGGTCGCCATCGCCAGCCCGGATTACACGGATGTGATGCTGCACCGCACGGTGCGCAACGGGGCGACGACGACGATGGAAATGACGCCCGCGCTGACATTGCCGCCGCACGAGAAGGTCGCGATCGCGCCGGGCGGTTATCATCTGATGCTGGAAAAGCCGACGCGGCCGATCGCGCCCGGGGCCACGGTGCAGCTGGAACTGCGGTTCGCCAACGGCGCGACCGCGCGCATCACGGTGCCGGTCAGCGCGCCGACGCGCACGCAGTGAGCGCCCGACTTCCGCCACGGCGCATCGCGCCTCTTGTCTGCACCGGCAGCGCGACTCTCTGAACGGAACCCTGGCCCGATGATGCTCCTCCACTGGCTGTCCCCCTGGGAACCGTCGCCCACCTTCGTCGTGGTCTTCCTGACGTTCGGCGTGCTGTACCTGCGCGGCACGCGCCGGCAGCATGTCTCGATCGACCGGCAACTGGCGTTCTGGCTCGGCATGGCCGGTATCTACGTCGCGCTGCACACGCGGCTCGACTACTACTTCGAGCGTCAATTCTTCCTGCACCGTCTGCAGCATCTGGTGCTGCATCACCTCGGCCCTTTCCTGATCGCGCTGAGCCATCCGGGCGCGGTGCTGCGTGCCGGCATGCCCTGTCGCGTGCGCCAGCGCATCCTCCATCCCTTCCTGCGCTGGTGGCCGGTGCGCCACGGTCTGAACGTGCTGCTCCACCCCGTGGTCGCGGTCGTGCTGTTCACCGGCATCATCTACTTCTGGCTGGCGTCGCCGGTGCATTTCATCGCGATGCTCGACTGGCGGCTGTACCGCGTGATGAACTGGAGCGTGACGATCGACGGCTTGCTGTTCTGGTGTCTGGTGCTGGACCGGCGGCCGGCCCCGCCGGCACGGCTGTCACCGGGACGGCGCATCCTGGTCATCGTCGCGGCAGCCCCGCCGCAGATCGTGCTGGGCGCCTATGTGTTCTTCTCGACGCACGACCATTACCCGATCTACGCGCTGTGCGGACGCGCGCTCGTGGGCATGAGCGCGCTGCGCGATCAGCAGATCGGTGGACTGATTCTCTGGATTCCGGGGGCGATGATGAGCGTGGTAGGCGCGCTCATCGCGCTGCGTCACTGGCTGCGCCTGTCGGCGCGCGGCCGGCTGGGCACCGGCGCCCGGGGCGCTCAGCTGCGACGCATGTCCAGATGGGGGATGCCGTCTTCCAGATAGGGCCCGCTCACCTTCGCGAAGCCGAACGACTCGTAAAAGACGCGCAGGTACTGCTGGGCGCTGAGGCGCACAGCCGAGCCCGCCCAGTTGGTCTCGACCTGCTGCAACGCACGCTGCATCAGCGCCTTGCCGAGCCCCCGGTCGCGATACTCGGCGATCGTCAGCACCCGCCCGATCCGTGCCTCGCCCGACTCGGGATCCGGCGCGAAGATCCGCGCATACGCCACCAGCGGCGCGCGCGACGAATCGGTGTCGACTGCGAACAGGTGCCAGGCCCGGTCATCGAGGTTGTCGATATCCGTGTAGACACACCGTTGCTCGATCACGAACACCGTGCTGCGCGCTTCCAGAATCGCGTACAGCTCGGTGACCGACAACTCGTAAAACCGCTTCCAGTACCACTCGATCATCCTTCATCCTCATTACGGGCTTGGCGATGGTCGCCGGAGACCGGAAATACGGGAAGATCCGCGGCTGACCCTGCGTTTCATCGTATCTCAAATTCTAATACTTCGGGAAAATACCCATGTGACGGCGTGAGCGTGCCGTGCCCTGCGCCGGAGATGGCCAATGGACACGGGCATCACATCACCTTGCCAGCCGTTGAGCAAACGCCGTGACGGCACGTTCCCCGGCGCAAGCGGTCGTTCGCAGGCCTCGACGATCAATCCTCCTGCATATATCACGGACCGCAGCGCGTTGTAGGGATGCTGGTATCGAGCAATAATGATGCAAACATTGATGCGAGAAGCTGCGATGCGTACGACCGTGACCATCGAGGATTCGCTGTATGCAAAGGCTCTGGAAGTCGCAGATCCCGGCATGGACAAGGCGGACCTGTTCCGTGAGGCGATCAGTACCTTCGTACGCGTGCAGGCCGCCAAACGCCTTGCTGCTCTTGGCGGCACTGTGCCGGATATGCAGGAAGTACCGCGACGGCATCCGGAGGCAGGTTCGCCATGAATGGGCGCATCGACACGTCGGTGTGGATCGACAAAAGACTTGCCAAAGTGGCTGGCCGATTCGGCGCCGCTCATGTGCCATCGTTGCATTAGCCAATCGCAGGAAAGACGGCCGCCCAGCTAGGCAACAAACAATTTTTCCGGATGCAGCTGCTTGGCGTGCACGGCTGGCCAGAGCCCGAATCAAC
>JBPBQT010000267.1:0-8093 GCA_050955065.1 Janthinobacterium lividum
GAACGACGGGAGAAACGGTCCGATGAAACGCATTTGGCGCAGGGCGCTTCATGCCGCGACGGCAGCGACGTCGCTCGCCGGAACGATGGCGAGCATCGATGTCCGGGCACAGGACAGCACGGCGCCTCATCGGGCACCCGCCCATATCCGCTGGCAGATCACGGTCATGATGGACGGCCAGCAGGTGGATCAATTGGGCGCGGTCACCGCGGTCGGGCAATCCAAAAGCATTACCCATCATCATCCGGTCAGCCACGCCGTGGGCTGCAATGGCGGGCAAACGGTGCCGGTGGACCTGCAGCGGACCGTGACGGTCGCCCCCCTGGGCGTCGATCCGCAAGGGGTGATCGGTTTCGAGATCGGCGCCGACGAGACGATCGAGGACGCATCCGGGAACAGCGTCGGCGCGGACGGCTGCGCGCTTCCGCCCCAGCCGCGCACGCTGTCGTCCCGTCATCCCGAGTGGGACGTGCCGAGCGGCCAGAGCGCGACCTGGACCCTGTTGAAGAAAGACCCTCTGTTGGTCTATCGGCTGGACGCGTCGGTCGAACCCGCGGCAGTGGGCGATTGAACCGCTCGTCACAGCCCCCTCTAACGATGACACAGCAAACTTTTTCTGCGACGGGTAAGCTATCAGGATGAGAAACCCGTACGAATTGGGCAGGAACGACTTTACGGCTGTCAGCTGGAACCTCCACAAGGGCCGCTCGCCGCTGGGGTTGCACGTCTGGAAACCGATGCAGGAATGGCTTGCCTCGGCGGGCGCGGACGCCGCATTCCTTCAGGAAGCGATGGCCAAGCGCATGCCGACGGCGCTGGCATCCACCGCGTTCGGCGACCCGACCGACGGGCCGCCGGAAGACGCCTGGCACTGTCAGGCGACCGAAATCGCCACCGCGCTGAAAATGCAGCTGACGCTGGGTCAGAACGTTTTCAAGCCGTCCTGGCGTCATGGCAACGCCATCCTGTCTCCCCATCCGCTGGACCTCGGCGGGCGCTGGGACATATCGGCGCACCGCTTCGAGCGGCGCGGGCTGCTGGCCGCGCGGATGACCTTCGGCGGCCGTGTCATCACCCTGCTGTGCGCGCATCTCGCGCTGACGCGCAGCGCGCGGCTGCGGCAGATGGCGTGGATCGCCGAGTGGATCGGCAGTGGCGCGCCCGAAGGGCCATTGATCCTGGCAGGGGATTTCAACGACTGGAAGAACGACTCGGTGCCGATCTTCCGGGAAGTCGGCATGCTCGAGGTGGCGACGGCGCTGGGCGTAAGCGGCCGGACCTTCCCCGCGTTCTCGCCGGCACTCGCGCTGGACAAGATGTTCGTGCGGGGCCTGGCGCCGCTCGAATGGATCGCGGCGGATCAGAAAGCCGCCTGGCTGTCCGATCATCTGCCCTACATCGCCCGTTTGCGTCTCGAATAGCCTGACGCAAAATGCGTATATCGTTTGCGCGTCGCGCGCATCGGGTAAAATACCCAGTTACCCGCGGACGCGGGCGGGCGTTTTCAACCTCTACCAAGTCATGAGCAATCTGAATCAGGAAACCGTGCTGAGCGTGCATCACTGGACCGACACGCTCTTCAGCTTCACCTGCACACGCGATACGTCGTTCCGTTTTCTGAACGGGCAGTTCACGATGGTGGGCCTGCCGGTAGAAGGCAAGCCGCTGATGCGGGCCTACAGTCTGGCAAGTGCAAATTACGAGGAATCGCTGGAATTCCTGTCGATCAAGGTCCAGGACGGCCCGCTGACATCGCGTCTGCAGCACCTGCAGCCGGGCGATCCGGTGATGATCGGCCGCAAGCCGACCGGTACGCTGATCGTCGACAACCTGTTGCCGGGCAAGACGCTGTGGCTGCTGTCCACGGGCACGGGCCTCGCGCCGTTCATGAGCATCATCAAGGACCCGGAAGTCTATGAGCGCTACGAGCGGGTGGTGTTGACGCATACCTGCCGGTTCGAGCGCGAACTCGCCTACCAGGCCTACATCACGCAGTCTTTGCCGCAGGACGAGCACTTCGGCGAGTTGATCCGGGACCAACTGACCTATTATCCGACGGTCACCCGCGAAACCTTCCGCAACACGGGCCGCATCACCGATCTGATTTCGAGCGGCAAGCTGTTTACCGATCTCGATCTGCCGCCGTTCTCTGTGGAGAATGACCGGTTGATGCTCTGCGGCAGTCCGCACATGCTGAAGGATACCCGGGCACTGCTCGATGCCGCGGGTCTGAAGGAAGGCAACCACTCGACACCCGGTCATTACGTGATCGAACGCGCGTTCGTCGGCTGATTCCGGGCAGGGCTGCATGCGCTCTGCAACACGTACGGGGTGCGTGTGGTGCGCGCGGTGCGCGTCTCAGGTACATATCGGATGCGTATCGGGCATATCCAGGTCGTTTCCGAAGGACATCCGCTCCGCCTGCGCATGGTGCGAAACCGGCTGATCCGGCGCAGTCGCGCGCCGCGGCCATGTCGTCGGGTTTTTACCTCAATCCCGTAACCTAGTGAAATTTGGTTGCGTATGGTCGCCGATCGAGCATAGCATGTGCTCCGAATTCGGATGTGCGCGATACGCGTTTCAGTTTCTCCATGCGCAGGGTTGTATCCCCGTGTAACAAGGCGCAATTGTTTGAAAAGGTAGTCGCACTTTTCAGGCGGGTGCCGATAATGGGAAACAAGGGACGATCACGCCGCGTGCACGTTACCGAAACAGGCGCTCGTCGGGCTTTTGCCGACGACCCCTCACCGTTTCAGCTGCGGCCCGCAAATCAGCGGCGTGCACGCGGAACGCCAGACCAGGAGAGTATCCAGATGCGCATCGCCCAGATTGCCCCTCTTTACGAAGCGGTCCCGCCGAAGTTCTACGGCGGCACCGAACGCGTCGTTTCCTACCTGACCGAGGCGCTGGTCAACCAGGGTCACGACGTGACGCTGTTTGCCAGCGGGGATTCCCAGACGAGCGCCAAGCTCGAGGCGGTGTGGCCCCGCGCGCTGCGACTCGACCCGTCGATCCGCGATGCGCTCGCACCCCACGCGCTGTTGTTGGAAACCGTGCGTCGCGTCGCGCACGAATTCGACGTACTGCATTTCCATCTCGACTACATGCCGTTCCCGGTGTTTTCGCAAATGGACGTACCGTTCGTCACGACGCTGCATGGTCGTCTGGATCTCAGCGAATTGCAGCCGGTGTTCAGTGCGTTCCCGAATGTGCCGGTCGTGTCGATCTCGGACGCGCAGCGCGCACCGCTGAAGGCCAACTGGCTCGATACCGTCTATCACGGTCTGCCGCGTGACCTGTTGACCCCCCGCGAAGACGTGAAGCCGGAATACCTGGCGTTCCTGGGCCGCATCTGCCCGGAAAAGCGGCCCGATACGGCGATCAAGATCGCGGCGCAAAGCGGCCTGCCGCTGAAAATCGCCGCCAAGGTCGACAAGGTCGACCAAGAATACTTCGAGCGCGAGATCGAACCGCTGCTGGATTCGGCGAACGTGGAATTCATCGGCGAGATCAATGAAGCGCAAAAGCCCGCCTTCCTGTCGGGTGCCAAAGCCCTGCTGCTGCCGATCGACTGGCCGGAGCCGTTCGGCCTGGTGATGATCGAGGCGATGGCCTGCGGTACGCCCGTCATTGCCTTCAACCGAGGTTCGGTACCGGAAGTCGTCGAAAACGGATTGACCGGCTTCGTCGTCGAGGACGTCTATGGGGCAGTTGCTGCCGTCGATCGTCTGGGTGAACTGTCGCGCAAGGCCATCCGCGCGGAATTCGAGCGTCGTTTCACCGCCGAGACGATGGCACGGAATTATGTCGATCTCTATGCGCAGATGCTGAAATCGCAGAATCGCCCGATGCTGCGTCAAGTCAGCTGACGACGGGCCGACGCGCCGCCCCGGTAAAGCATCGGGGCGCAAAGGGTTCCAAAACGGGCGATCGCCCGTTTTTTTTCGGGCATGGCTTACCTGTCAACCGTTCACGCGTTATCGAGCATGCGCGTCAACAGTCTTTCCAGCTGGTCGGCATCCTCCTTGGTGAAACCCGCCAGAAGCTCGTTGTAAACCCCGACGATCACCGGCAGGATCTCCGGATAAAGCAGACGGCCGCGTTCGGTCAGCTCCAGGCTGACCGACCGCCTGTCGTCCGTACTGCGCGTACGCCGGACCACTTCCTTTTTTTCCAGACGATCGATCAGCCGAGTCATCGCGCCCGGATCGTAATCGAGCATCCGCGACAGTTCCGCCGGCGTGGAAGCGATGCCTTCCGCCAGCGACACGACCACGCCCCACTGCGCAGCGGTCAGATCGAGTGGGGCAAGCCGTTCGCCCACGCGCTCGAGCAACAGATGGCGAGCCCGTGTCAACAATCTGCCGACCGCCCGTTTGGGCTCGAAATTTTCTACCGAATATATTTCTGGCATAAGGGCGATTTCGGCTGATTGGAAGGCATTTTTACCGATTTTATTCAGGATTACAGGATTGTCAACGATTTGCCGATAATTCCACAAAATAACTGCCTGGACAGAAAATTCATAGGCATTTCCATGGTTTCATGTGCTTTAGCGAGGTTTTTCGAACCGTAGCGTCATCCGGTCCGACTCGCCGATATCGAGGAACTGCTGGCGTTCGGTGGCCTCTCCCTTCAGCGCCGGCGGCAGCGACCAGACACCGCTCGGATGGTGGGTCGTGTCCTTCGGATTGGCGTTGACCTCGCTACGCGCCACAAGCCGGAAACCGGCGGCCTGCGCGTGCTGAATCACATAGTCCTCCGTCATGTAGCCCGTATCGATCATCTGCTGCAGGCTCGTACCCGGACGCGCCCGGTGCTCGACCACGCCCAGTGTGCCGCCGGGTTTGAGCGCGGCGAACAGCGCGGCGAAAACCGCATCGCTGCTGCCCGCTTTCAGCCAGTTGTGGACATTGCGAAACGTCAGGACGAGATCGGCGCCACCGGGTGGCTGGATATCGGTGAAGCCCGGCGGCGCGAAGGGCACGATCACGACCTTGCCATACACCGCAGGCGCAGCCGCCATTTTCGTGGAGAAGGCGACGGTGGCCTTGGTGGAGGCGACAGCGGCGGTCGTTCCGGAAACCGCTTCCTCCGGCAGCGCCTCGTACAGCAAGCCGTGCGCATTCAGCAGGGGCGCGAGGATCTCGGTGTACCAGCCGTTGCCGGGCCAGATCTCGACGACCTTCATGCCGGGCGTGAGTCCGAAGAACGACAATGTTTCGAGCGGATGCCGGTACGGGTCCCGGAGGCGAAACGCCGCGCTACGCTGTGGCCCGGCGACGGCGGCCGCGAGCGCCTGGGATATGGCCGCCCCGGCCATGTCGCCAGACGCGAACGCGACAGCGGCTGACGCGGCATTGGCAGGCGACCCGGCAGCAGGCGACCCGGCGGTCTGGGCAAAGGCAACACTCGAAAAGAGCAGCGCGGTTGCGCTGGCGGTGACGCGGCGCATCCAGCGCGACGGGGCATTCCGGTTCATCTATTCTCCATGGGTCAGTGGCCGGTCAGGCATCGGAACCGCGCGGGGTGTCGGTACCGTCTTCAACCCGCGAGACGGCCGCGCTTTACGCAATGGCCGCACGCTGCATTGCACGACCCGTTGTTCCATCGGCGTGCCACGCCATTCGTCGGATTCGCTCGAGGGGTCGGCTCAATACTAACAAATATGACAGCCCGGACGCGGTGTCGGCCTCATTCGCCCGCCACCGCGCGCGAGGCAACCATCAGGGCACCCCGCGCGGCATCATGGCGCGCCACTATGCACCGGGGGGCATGCACCGGATCGAGAAACGGCCTGATGACGGGCGCCAGGCCGCCGCATAGCGCCAGCGGCAGGCACCGGCCCGGGTCGAGCGTATCCACCATTGCATCGACCTCGGCGCCGGCGCGCGCGAACAGTGCCGCCGCGACGGGATGAAGCGCATGCGCGGCGACCGCCGGCGCGAGCGTCGCGTAATCGGATTGACGCGCATTGACCACCCAGTCGAGCAGCGCATCCCGCACATGCTCGGCATTCCCGGCCGACGCATGCATGGTGCCCTCCGGGAGCAAGCCGACCGCCTTGAGCAGATCGCGGGCGAATGCGTCGCAGGGGCCACGTCCGTCGACCGCGCGCTGTGCGTGACCGATCGCGTGCAATCCCAGCCACGCGCCGCTGGCTTCGTCACCCGAAGGAAAACCGAAGCCTCCCGCCGTCTGCATCCGGCCATCGACGCCCAATCCCAGACCGATACTTCCCGTGCCCAGCGCGATCACCACACCCGGAGCACCGCCATGCGCACCCAGCAACGTCGTATAGGCATCGCTCTCGACCGCCAGGAACGGTAACGACGGCGGCGCCATGTCGATGAACGCGCTGCGCCACTGCCGATGATTGACGCCGGCCAGGCCACATCCCACGATGCACGCGGACCAGTCGAGCACCTGACCGGCTGCCGCGAAAGCGCGCGTGGCGGCCAGTGCGATCGCCTGCCACGCCCGGTCGATGCCCAATGCGAGACCTGACGGGCCTGCCTCGCCCCGCGCGAGTTCGACGGCGGGAGCGCAACGATGGGCCACCACCACGCGCGTGCCCGTGCCGCCGCCGTCGACGCCGACAAGAAACGTGCTCTGTCCGTTTGCCGTTTGCTTCATGTTTTGCTCATTCAATGATCGGAACGACTGCCCGATCGCCTACATGGCGTCGTAAAACCTGTCGATCTCTGATACGAATTGTTTCGATTCTTTCCGATGCTTTGCAAAATTTGCATTTTCTTGCCTGGGCATTCAATGACCCTGCCTGTCGCATCGGGGCGTGGCACACCAAATGTTACTGGCACGACGCTTGCATCGATAAGCCCTTGTTTGCCGCCGCCAACGCGCGGTTCCGCCTTTCTCAGGAGATGGCGATGGATATCGTTCCCCGCGCGCCAGTCACCCCGGCGGCGTATGGCCCGACCCTCGAATCGACCGAATCGCGCTTTGACGCCTTGGCCAATGTCTTTGGCCCGGGGCCCGGATGCACCTCGTCCTGGGCCAGTGGTTGTTCCAGACACCATTACCACAGTTGGAACGACCCAACCTTGCAAAAGCATGCATTCAGCCCGCTCGAGGAAGGCCGGACGATTGGCAGCGAAACACTCGCGCGCGGTGCGCGCGCTCCGCTGCGTCTGGGACGCGTGTTGGCGATCCGATTCTTCGGACAGCGTCGCGCTGGTTGAGGGCCCGCGAACACTGCGTATTGTTACATTTGCGAAACATCGAATTACAGGTGCGGCTGGTACCGTATCAAAAAGCGCACCACGGTTCAATGTATTTGCCAGAAGTGGACCTGAGGGAGAGATTTGCGCCATGAGCGTGAACGAGGTCCGATTTTCACCGTTACGGGAGCACTACATGAAGAAAATCATTTCGAGCATAGCAATGACAGCCGCACTGGCATCATCAGCCGTCTACGCTCAGCAAGGCCCCGATCAGGGACCCGGCGGCAACGGTAACCATGGTGGTGATCGCGGCGGCCCCGGACAGGGTCAGATGCATGGCGGCCCTGGGCAAATGCGCGGGGATCCTGAACAGATGCGGGGCGGCCCGGATCATATGCATGGCGGTCCCGGCATGCGTGCGGATCGTGGCGGACCTGGTGACGGCGGCTGGCAAGGCGGCCCTGGCGGCGAATGGCGCCATCGCGGCGGCCGTCTGCCGGGCGATTATCGCGATCGTCAGTATGTCGTGGACGACTGGCGCGGCTATGACCTGCAACCGCCGCCGCGCGGTTACCACTGGGTCGGCGTCGGTGGCGACTACCTGCTGGTGGCGATTGCATCCGGTGTGATCTCGCAGATCATCACCGGCCGCTGACCGCGGGCAGACGGGCGGAGACGTCCGTCTCACTGTCTTGAAAAAAGCGTTCCGTTGTGAAACGGGGCGCTTTTTCTTTTCCGCGAAACACGGCCTGTGCCGGATTCAAATGCGGTTCGGTCGGTGGCAGCCTGGCGGAAACAGGAACCTGCCAGGGTCTCCGCTTACGCTGACCTTCCATGTACAGGAGGGAAGTCAGAACACGGACATGCTGATGTGGCGAGAAACGGCAACGCATCCCTGAATACGGGCGC
>JBPBQT010000268.1:0-8016 GCA_050955065.1 Janthinobacterium lividum
TTAGCGCTTGGACGCCTTGGTCGCTGGCGCGATATAGACGACGCCGTCGATCTCGGGCGCATCCGCGGCCGAGCGGCCCACGCCGCCGTTCGGACCGACCTCGTCGACCAGCACCCGGACCACGCGGCCCACGCGACGCTTCAGCCGCTCCGCCGAGACCCGCTCCGCCACTTCCATGAAACGCGCGCGGCGCGCCTCGCGCACGTCGTCCGGCAACGCGCCGGGAAGATCGTTCGCGGTCGCGCCCTCGACCGGCGAATAGGCGAAACAGCCCACCCGGTCGATCTGCGCGACCTCGATGAAGTCGAGCAGGGTCTGGAACTCCTCCTCGGTCTCCCCGGGAAAGCCGGCGATGAAGGTGCTGCGCACCGTCAGGTCCGGGCACACCTCGCGCCACTGGCGGATGCGCTCGAGCGTGCGTTCCGGATTGCCGGGGCGCTTCATCCGCCGCAGCACGTCCGGATGCGCATGCTGCAACGGCACGTCCAGATACGGCAGGATCTTGCCCTCGGCCATCAACGGGATGATCTCGTCGACGTGCGGGTAGGGATAGACGTAGTGCAGCCGGATCCAGCCACCGTATTGCTGCGCAAGCTCACCGAGCGCGGTCGCCAGTTCGGTCATCCGCGTGCGGATCGGCCGCCCCTGCCAGAAGCCCGTGCGGAACTTCACGTCGACGCCGTACGCGCTGGTGTCCTGCGAGATCACCAGCAGTTCCTTGACGCCCGCCTTGAACAGGTTCTCCGCCTCCAGCATCACCTCGCCGATCGGTCGCGACACCAGGTCGCCGCGCATCGACGGAATGATGCAGAACGTGCAGCGGTGATTGCACCCCTCGGAAATCTTCAGATACGCGTAATGACGCGGCGTGAGCTTGACGCCCCCGGCCGGCACCAGATCCATGAACGGGTCGTGGGGACGCGGCAGGTAATTGTGCACCGCCTGCATCACCTCGCCCATCGCGTGCGGGCCGGTCACCGCCAGCACGCGCGGATGCACGTCGGAGATCAGATTCGAGCCGTCGGCGCTGGTTTTCGCGCCCAGGCACCCGGTCACGATCACCTTGCCGTTTTCCGCCAGCGCCTCGCCGATCGCGTCCAGGCTCTCCTGCACCGCCTCGTCGATGAAACCGCAGGTATTGACCACGACCAGGTCGGCCCCCGCGTAGTTTCCGGCGATCTGGTATCCCTCGGCGCGCAACTGGGTAATGATCTGTTCGGAATCGACCAGCGCCTTGGGGCAACCGAGCGAAACGAAACCGACCTTGGGCACGGCAGCGGAGAGGTTTTGGGACATGGTGGGAGCGGGTCCGGGCAGAGCCGAGAAAAAGCGATGGAAGAACAACCGAACATTATAACCGATAGTCGAAGGCGGTGTTTTATGCCCTGCGTTTCAGGTTTCCGCCATACCCGTGTTCATTGCGAGGTTCGAGCGCATGTCGACGTGATGGTTTTTTTATTGCCTGTTAGTTGCAATAATTGCCATTCAATCGGGTGGCGGCGCATGCCCCCGCCACCCGTTGCCGCTACCCCATATGCAAGCCGCCGTTGAGCGAAAAATCCGCTCCGGTGGCGAAACCCGCCTCGTCGGACGCCAGCCAGTTGACGATGCTGGCGATCTCGTCGGGCGAGCCCAGGCGGCCTACCGGAATCGTCTCGACCATCTTCTCGAGTGCGTCCGGACGGATCGAACGGACCATGTCGGTGCCGATATAGCCGGGCGAGACGGTGTTGACGGTCACCCCGTAGTTGGCGACCTCCTGCGCGAGCGACATCGTGAAACCGTGGATGCCCGCCTTCGCCGTCGAGTAATTGGTCTGCCCGAACTGCCCCTTCTGACCGTTCACCGAAGAGATGTTGATGATGCGCCCCCAGCCGCGCTGCACCATCGGCTCGATGACCTGCTTGGTCACGTTGAACAGACTGGTCAGGTTCGTGTCGATGACCGCGCTCCAGTCGTCGCGCGTCATCTTGCGAAACACCACGTCGCGGGTGATACCGGCGTTGTTGATCAACACCACCACGTCGCCGACCTCCTGACGGATGCGATCGAACGCCTCCTTCGTCGAATTCCAGTCGCCGACGTTGCCCTCGGACGGAATGAACTCGAAACCCAGCTCCCGCTGCGTCGCGAGCCATTTGTCGCGGCGTGGCGAACTCGGGCCGCAACCGGCCACCACGGTAAAACCCGACTGATGCAGGCGTTGACAGATCGCGGTACCGATGCCGCCCATACCGCCCGTCACATAGGCGACGCGTCCAGACATGGTGATTCCTTTTTCAAGACAGTTGATGGATATATGGCGAGGAACGGGGCAGGAAGCGGAGCCGTGAGCGAGGCCGGGAGCGCGACCGAAAACGCGACAGGAAGCGCGACGGAACGGAACATCGGACCGGACAGCAGGCGAACCGGGGGACGCGCCATACCGTGAAATCCGTGGCGAAACGCCCCGCGGGACGGGCGACGCGCCCGATGCCGACGCGACTCCCGTGGGCGCCGTACACCCGCGAGCACGGCGCGCTCAGGGGCGCTCGAGCGCCAGCGCCACGCCCATGCCGCCGCCCACGCACAGCGCGGCCAGCGCCCGGCGGGCGCCGCGACGCTGCATTTCGTGCAGCAGGGTCACCAGCACCCGGCAACCGGACGCCCCGATCGGATGACCGATGGCGATCGCCCCGCCGTTCACGTTGACTTTCTCCGGGTCCCAGCGCATCTGCTGCGCCACCGCGAGTGCCTGGGCAGCGAACGCTTCGTTGATTTCGAGCAGATCCAGTTCCTCCACGCGCCAGCCGGCGCGCGCCAGGCAGCGCCGGGATGCCGGCACCGGCCCCATGCCCATCACGCTCGGTTCCACGCCGGCGGTGGCGTACGCGCGAATATGCGCGAGCGGCGTCAGACCGAGCGCCTCGGCCCGATCGGCGGTCATGACCAGCACCGCCGCCGCACCGTCGTTGATGCCCGACGCGTTGCCGGCAGTGACCGTGCCCTCCTTCGAGAACGCCGGCTTGAGCGCCTGCAGCATCTCGAAGGTGACGCCTGCGCGAATGTATTCGTCGGCCGCGAAATGCGCGGGGCCGCCCTTGCGCTCGGGCAACGCGACGGGAACGATTTCCGTGTCGAAGCGCCCCGCGCGCTGGGCCTGCTCCGCCTTCATCTGCGACGCGACCGCAAATGCGTCCTGCGCCGCGCGGCCGATGCCGAATTCGCGGGCGACGTTCTCCGCGGTGATTCCCATGTGATAGTCGTTGAACGCATCCCACAACCCGTCGACGAGCATGCTGTCGAGCAGGCGGGCCTCGCCCATGCGAAAACCGTCCCGGGAACCGGGCAGCACGTGCGGCGCGGCGCTCATCGTCTCCTGCCCGCCCGCCACGACGATGTCCGCGTCGCCTGCCAGAATCGCATTCGCCGCGAGCATGACCGCCTTCAGCCCCGAGCCGCATACCTGATTGATCGTCATCGCCGGCACCTCCACCGGCACGCCTGCCTGCACCGCCGCCTGACGTGCGGGATTCTGCCCGGCGCCCGCGGTCAGCACCTGGCCCATGACGACCTCGCTGACCCGCGCGGGGTCGAGACCGGCGCGTTCGAGCACGGCACGAATCACCACGGCACCCAGCACCGGCGCCGGCACCTTCGCCAGCGCGCCGCCGAACCTGCCCACTGCGGTGCGGGCTGCCGCCACGATCACGATCTGCTTCATGCGTTTCCCTGATTCCGTTATGCACGACCTCGAGCCCGATGCCGTGAGGACGTCCATCCTCCGATCATCCCAGATGCCGGCACCAGGAAACATTTTTCCGTCTCATGGTTTTCCCGCAATCGCTTCCCGCCAGATCAGCGCCGCGAAGCGCCCCGTGCGGCCATCGCGGCGGTAGGAGAAAAAACGCTCCCCGCGCGACCATGTGCATTCGCCGCCGCCGTGAATCGCGCTCGCGTCGAGGCCCGCCCGATGCAGTCTGAGCCGCGCGAGCGCCGGCAGGTCCGCCAGGAATTTCGGCGCGCACGCGCCGGCGTCGGCGCCAGCCGGCAGCGCGATGAAGGCCGCCGCGCTCGCCTGTCTTTCCTCGGGCAGCGCCGCGTCCAGAAAGGCCGCACGCACTTCCGCGCCGACCTCGAAGGCCGTCGGACCGATCGCCGGGCCCAGATAGGCCTGCAACGGCGCACCGCCCGCGCGCGACGTCAGCGCCGCGGCGGTGCGTTCGATCACCCCGCCGCACAGACCGCGCCAACCCGCATGCGCCGCACCCACCACGCGGCCCTCCCGATCGGCGAGCAGCACCGGCAGGCAGTCCGCGACCATGATCGCGCACACTACGTCGGTGCGGTCGGTGAACAACGCATCGGCGCGCAGCGGCGTGGCTGCCGCAGCCGCAGCGGCCGCCTCGGCTGCGTCGACCACCGCCACGCCATGCACCTGTTCCAGCCAGGCGATCGTGCGCCCTCCCACGTGCGCCTGTACCCGCGCACGATTCGCCACCACCGCGTCCGGGTGGTCGCCGGTGTGAAAACCGAGATTCAGCCCCCCGCCCCCGTTCGGACCATCGGCCCCGAACGGCGCGTCGCTGCTGCCGCCACAGCGTGTCGTCACACCCGCGCGCACGCCCGGCAGCGCCGGCCAATCGGGCGTCAGCACGGGCAACGTCGCCGGGCCCACGCCGCCCCCCGACCCGGCTTCGCGCCCGGCTCGCGGAACCCGCGACGCGTCAGACGGCATCGTGCAGGACGGCATCGCGCAGAACGGCATCACCGCGGGTCACGGCCTGTCACCGCGTTTGCCATTACGCTTGCCGTTGCGCTCGACAGCCGGCTGGTCATCCGACGCGTTGCCCAACTCGTTATCCAGCTCGTCATAGGTCTCGTCGTCCTCTCCGACCTGGGTAACGCCCTCTGCGGCGGCCGCTTCGTCCGCTTCGTCCGCTTCGTCCGCATCTTCCACTACCCCGTCGCCACCGCCTTCGTCGTCGAAATCCTCTTCGAAATCGTCGTCGGCATCGTCGGCATCGCGGTCGTCATCGATCCCGATATCGAGATCCAGCCCCGCCTCCGACGCGAGCCGCAGCAGATCCGCCGGCGCCGGCGCGCGCCAGCTCATCATCTCGCCGGTGTCCGGATGACGCAGGCCGAGTTCGAACGCGTGCAGCGCCTGCCGCGCGAACCCGCTCGGCAGCGCCGGCGCCGTGCCCGCGCGCGTCGGGCCGCCATATACCGGATCGCCCACCAGGGGATGACCGATATGCCGGCAATGCACGCGGATCTGGTGCGTGCGCCCCGTTTCCAGCGCGCAGTGCAACGCGGCCACCGCGCGTTCGCCGAGGCGACCGGTGGACACCGTCTCGAAGTGCGTGCGCGCGGCCTTGCCGGCGTTGCCGGGCACCACCGCCATCTTCATCCGGTCGCGCGGGTCGCGGCCGATCGGCGCATCGATGGTGCCGTGCGACGGCGGGTTGCCCCACACCGCGCAGACGTAGCGGCGCTTCACCGTGCGCGCCTGCAGCTGGCGCACCAGGTCGGTCTGCGCCGTCAGCGTGCGCGCCACCACCATCAGCCCCGACGTCTCCTTGTCGAGCCGGTGCACGATACCCGCGCGCGGCAGGGACGACGCCTGCTCGCCGTAGTGATACAGCAGGCCGTTGAGCAGCGTGCCGGTCCAGTTGTTCGCGCCCGGATGCACGACCAGTCCGGCGGGTTTGTTGATCACGACCAGCGCGGCATCCTCGTAGACGATGTCGAGCGGCACCGGCTCGGCCGTGAAGGCGAGCGTCTCGGGCGCGTGCTGCGGCACGACCACCAGCAGCGCGTCGGCGGCGGCGCCCTGGCGCGGCTTGGCGACCACGCCGTCGATCGTCACGCGCCCCGCCTCGAGCCAGGTCTGCAGGCGGCCGCGGGAAAAATTCGGGAACAATCGGGCAAGCACCTTGTCCAGGCGCTCGCCGGCGAGCGCCGCGGGCACGTGTCCGCGCAGCGGCTCCAGGGGTTCCAGCGGCTCGTTCAACGGCCTGCGACCGGTTCCCGGCAGCAGGGTGGACGACGGTGATACGGGGTTTTCGCCTGCGTCCAGCAGGTCGTCATCGGTAAAGAGCGCATCCAACTCTTCGGCACTGCCGGTAATTGGATCGGAGGGGACGGACGTTGGGCTATAATCGGCGGCTGATCGGGTCATTACGTAGGCGAGGAAATGCGAGCCCTGAATACTTTGAGAATAGTGGCACTGACCACTGCGGCGGCAATATTGGCCGGTTGTGGTGGCTTGCCGGAGAAATCCGACGAAACCGCAACCTGGCACACCGACAAATTATACTCGGAGGCGAAGGATGCCCTCGATAACGGTGACTGGGGCAAGTGCGCGAAGTATTACGAGACGCTGGAAGGACGCGATCCCTTCGGCCGGTTTGCCCAGCAGGCGCAGCTCAACGTCGCCTATTGCGACTACCGCGACAACGACACGGACGCCGCGAACCAGGCGGTCGACCGCTTCATCAAGCTGCATCCGGATCATCCGAACGTCGATTACGCCTACTACATGAAGGGCCTGATCAACTTCAACGACGACCTCGGCATGTTCGGCCGCTTCAGCGGTCAGGACCTCGCCGACCGGGATCCGAAGGCGCTGCACGATTCGTACGATTCGTTCAAGCAGGTGGTCGACCACTTCCCGCAAAGCCGCTATGCGCAGGATTCGGCGCAGCGGATGCGCTACATCGTGAACGCGCTGGCGACGCACGAAGTGCATGCGGCGCAGTACTACTACAAGCGCGGCGCCTATGTCGCGGCGGTGAACCGGGCCCAGACGGCGTTGCAGAACTATCAGGGCGCGCCGGCCACCGAGGACGCGCTCGAGGTGATGGTGCGCTCGTACCGCGCGCTGGGCGAAACGCGCCTGGCGGACGACACGCAGCGCGTGCTCGCGGCCACCTTCCCGGGCAGCTATTTCGTGACCGGTCGGCGTGCCAACGCCGTCAGCAAGCCCTGGTACCAGATCTGGTAAACCGGCGCCTCTGCCCGCGCGGGCGCGGACCCGGGCATCCCGGCGTGCCCGGGGCCCACGCCTCGCGGGCAGGTCCGGGGGCGGACGTCGGCCTCCTCCCGACGCGCCGCTAGCGCGGCAGGCGGAAGTCGACCTCGGCGGGCCGACCCGGCAACGACAGGGACGCCACCGCCCGCGGCATGCGGCTGAGCACCCGGCCGCGCCGGATCACCGCCAGCCGCGCCGCCCGCAGCCGGATCGCCTCGATCCGGTCCCGCGCATCCAGCAGCACCCCATCCGCGGGCGCTCCCACGACGATACCCCGGCTGTTCAGACCGAGGATGCGCGCCGGCGTGGTCGTCACCGCGTCGAACGCCGCGCGCATCGCGTCCACACCGGTCATCTGCGCGACGTGCAATCCCATGTGGGCGACCTCCAGCATGTCTCCCGACCCCAGGCTGTACCACGGGTCCAGCACGCAATCGTGGCCGAAGGCGACATCCACGCCCGCCGCCAGCAGTTCCGGCACGCGCGTCATCCCGCGCCGTTTCGGATAGGTATCGGCGCGGCCCTGCAGCGTGATGTTGATCAGCGGATTGGCGATCGCCGCCACGCCCGACTCCGCGATCAACGGGATCAGCTTGCTGACGTAGTAATTGTCCATCGAGTGCATCGAGGTCAGATGCGAGCCGGTCACGCGGCCCTGCAGCCCCAGGCGCAGCGTTTCCGCGGCCAGCGTCTCGATGTGCCGCGACAGCGGATCGTCCGACTCGTCGCAGTGCATGTCGACCCGCAGGCCGCGCTCCGCGGCGAACTCGCACAGCAGCCGCACCGACGCCGCGCCATCGGCCATGGTGCGTTCGCCATGCGGAATGCCCCCGACCACCTCCACGCCCATCGCCACCGCCTTCTGCAGATTCGCGAACGCGCCCGGGCTGCGCAGCACGCCGTCCTGCGGGAAGGCCACCAGTTGCAGATCGAGATACGGCGCCACCCGGCGTCGCACCTCCAGCAACGCTTCGACCGCCAGCAGCCGGGAATCCGAGATA
>JBPBQT010000269.1:0-7872 GCA_050955065.1 Janthinobacterium lividum
ACGGGTACTGGTACGCCGCATCGACCATCTTCACCAGGTCGCGCGCGCTCGACACGTTGTGGAAGTTCAGGCCCGACGGATCCTCGAACTTCGTGTCCATCATGCCGAGGTCGTGCGCCTTCTTGTTCATCGCGGCAACGAAGGCCGGACGACCGCCGGGATAGTAACGGCTCAGCGCCGCCGCCGCCCGGTTCTCCGACGACATCAACGCGATGTGGAGCATGTCCTCGCGCGACAGCCGCGAGCCGACCGACAGGCGCGAACCCGTGCCCTTCTCGTAATCGCGGTCCTCGTCGGTCACCATGATGGTGTCCGTCAGCGGCCCCTTGCCGTCGATCGTGACCATGGCCATCATCAGCTTGCTGATCGAGGCGATAGGCACGATGGCGCTGGAGTTCTTGTCGATCAGCGGCGCCGAGGTCGTCTGGTCGACGACATACGCGACCGACGAGCGCAGATTCGGCCCGTCCTGCAGTTCGCGCAATCCGAACGCGTGCGACGCGGCAATGGCCTGACGAGGCGCATAGGCCACCGCGTGCAGCGTGCCATGCCGGCGGCCGTGACGGCCGACGTGCGGCGCAGCGGCGACCGACGTCGTCGCCCTGCCGCGCGCGACGGGTTTCGGTTGAAGGGCTTTCCGATGTGCGGCCCCGGCCTTGTGGACAGGCGCGGCGACAGCGGCCGACGGTCCAGCAAGGAGGGACCCGAGCACGGCGGAGAGGGCGAATGAGACGACGACATGGCGCGCGGCGCCATGCAACGTTCCGAGCGAGACTTTCGAGCTCTTCATTCCACGAATATTGAGAGGCTAAAGGACAACAACAAAGGGGAACAGCAGGGGATTCAAGCAGTTTAGTGAAGGCGGTACATTAACGCAATTAAATAGTTAGGCCTCGCACTTAAAGTGTCCTCTGGTTCCCACGACGACCTGTCGACCGTCCGTCCGGCACCCAGCGACGCGGCGGCGGAGCGCCGCCCGGCGTCCCAATAAAAAAGAGCAGGCGGGCATTTTGCCCGTCTGCTCCCCCTGGACCGCCTTCATCCTTTTACGACTGCCCTCTTCGCTTTTCCCCGGCCGGCTGCTTCGACCAGGCAGGACGCGTGCCCTTACTTGCGCACCGGCGGCAGATCCGTGCACACCCCTTCGTACAGTTCCGCGGCCATGCCCACCGACTCCCCGAGCGTGGGGTGCGGATGGATGGTCTTGCCGATGTCGGTCGCATCGGCGCCCATCTCGATCGCCAGACAGACTTCGCTGATCAGATCGCCCGCGTTCGTGCCGACGATGCCGCCACCGATCACCCGATGCGTTTCCTTGTCGAACAGCAGCTTCGTGAAACCCTCGTCGCGGCCGTTGGCGATCGCCCGGCCCGACGCGGCCCACGGGAACACCGCACGGCCGTAGGACGCGCCTTCGGCCTTCAACTGGTCCTCGGTCTTGCCGGCCCATGCGACCTCGGGATCGGTATAGGCCACCGACGGAATCTGCGCGGCGTCGAAGTAGGATTTCTCGCCCGCCGCGACTTCCGCCGCGATGTGGCCTTCATGCACGGCCTTGTGCGCGAGCATCGGCTGCCCCACCAGATCGCCGATCGCGAGGATGTGCGGCACGTTCGTGCGCTGCTGCTTGTCGACCGCGATGAAGCCGCGTTCCGACACCGCCACGCCCGCCTTGTCGGCGCCGATCTTGCCGCCGTTGGGCGAACGGCCGACAGCCACCAGCACGAGGTCGTAGCACTGCGCGTCCGCCGGCGCGCCTTCGCCTTCGAAGCGCACGCGGATGCCGTCCTCGTGCGCCTCGGCGGACACCGTCCGGGTCTTGAGCATGACGTTGGCAAAGCGCCTGGCGTTGTGCTTCTGCCAGACCTTCACCAGATCGCGGTCGGCGCCGGCCATCAGACCATCGAGCATTTCGACGACGTCGATGCTCGCGCCCAGCGTCGAATACACGGTCGCCATTTCCAGGCCGATGATGCCGCCGCCGATCACCAGCATGCGCTTGGGGATCTGCCGCAGTTCCAGCGCGCCGGTCGAGTCGACCACGCGCGGATCCTTCGGCATGAAGGGCAGGCTCACCGCCTGCGACCCCGCCGCGATGATTGCCTGTTTGAAGCGGATCACCTTCTCGCCGTCGTCGCCACGCACCGCCAGATGAAACGGATCGACGAAGCGACCCTCGCCGGTGACGACCTGCACCTTGCGCATCTTCGCCATGCCGGCCAGACCGGTCGTGAGCTTGGCGACCACGGAATCCTTGAAGCCGCGCAGCTTGTCCAGATCGATCGTCGGCGCGCCGAAGCTGATGCCGTGCGCGGCCAGCGCCTGCGCTTCCTCGGTGATCTGCGCGGTGTGCAGCAGCGCTTTCGACGGGATGCAGCCGACGTTCAGGCACACGCCGCCCAGACGCGCGTAACGTTCGACGAGCACCGTGGACTGGCCGAGGTCCGCGGCGCGGAAAGCCGCCGAGTACCCGCCGGGACCGGCACCCAGCACCAGCACGTCGCACGTGATGTCGACCTTGCCGGCATAAGCGCCGGCGGGTGCCGGAGCAGCGGCCGCGGGGGCGCTTTCGCGCTTTTCCGAGGTCGAGCCGACGGGCGCGTAGGGCGCGCCGCCGACGGCGTTGACCACGGGTGCGGCCTGCGCGTTGCCCGTGCCGGCGCCACTTGCATTGCCGGCGCCCGAGGTCCGCGCGCCCGCGGCGCCGTCTGTCGTTGCGCCCGGCGCCGCATCGTCCGACGCGGTTTGCGCGGCCGCTTCCACCAGCGCGATCACCGAGCCCTGCGACACCTTGTCGCCCGGCTTCACGCGCAGTTCCTTGACGACGCCTGCGATTTCGCTCGGCACGTCGATCGACGCCTTGTCGGACTCGAGCGTGATCAGCGACTGTTCCTTTTCGATCGAATCGCCCGGGGCGATCGACACTTCGATGATGCTGACGTCCTTGAAGTCGCCGATGTCCGGCACCTTCACTTCGACGAGACCCATGCTTGTCCCCTGTTCTTTCGCGCGGCTTCTACGGGGCAACGCGAACCCGTTTCACAACATGGCTTTTGAACTGCAGCGGGCAGCGAGCAGCCGGCGGCCCGGCCGGCCGCCCTGCCCGCCTTACAGCAGAACGCGACGGAAATCCGCCAGGATCTGTCCGAGATATGCATTGAAACGCGCGGCTTCCGCGCCGTCGATCACCCGGTGATCGAACGACAGCGACAGCGGCAGCATCAGTCGCGGCTGGAATGCCTTGCCGTCCCAGACCGGCTGGATCGCGCCGCGGCTGACGCCGAGAATCGCGACCTCGGGGGCATTGATGATCGGCGTGAACGACGTGCCGCCGATGCCGCCCAGCGACGAGATCGAGAAGCATCCGCCCTGCATCTGCTCGCCCTTGAGCTTGCCGTCGCGCGCCAGTTTCGCCAGATCCGAGCTCTCCTTCGCGATGTCGAACACGCCCTTCCTGTCGGCGTCCCGGATGACCGGCACGACCAGACCGTTCGGCGTATCGGCAGCGAAGCCGATATGGAAGTACTGCTTGTAGACGAGCGTGTCGCCGTCCAGGCTGCTGTTGAGCGTGGGGAATTTCTTCAGTCCCGCCACCACCGCCTTGATCAGGAAGGCCAGCATCGTCACCTTGACGCCGGACTTCTCGTTTTCCTTGTTCAACTGCACGCGCAGCGCTTCGAGTTCGGTGATGTCCGCGACGTCGTTGTTCGTGACGTGCGGGATGCGGACCCAGTTGCGGTGCAGGTTGGCGCCGGAAATCTTCTTGATCCGCGACAGCGGCTTGGCGTCGACCGGGCCGAATTTCGCGAAATCGACCTTCGGCCAGGCCAGCACGTCGAAGCCTCCGGACGCCGGGATGGCGCCGGTGCTGGCGGCGTTCGCGGCGCCGGCCGGCGCGCTCAGCACGCCCTTCACGAACGCGCGTACATCATCCTGCGTGATGCGTCCCTTCGGTCCCGTGCCCGCGACGCGCGCCACGTCGACACCCAGTTCGCGCGCGAACTTGCGCACCGACGGGCTGGCGTGGCTGACGCGATGCGCGCCCGTTTGCGGCGGAATCGACGGCGCCTCGGCCAGCGCGGACGGCTGTTCGACAGGCTTCGGCGCGGACGCCGTCGGGGCCGGGGCGGGTGCGTCAGGCGCGGCGGCCGGTGCAGCGGGAGCAGCCGGTGCAGCAGCGGGCGCGGCGGCCGTCGGGGCATCGCCCGCCAGCGTCAGGATCACGACGCCCTGCGCGACGTCGTCGCCGACCTTCACGTTCACGGACTTGACGACGCCCGCCGACGGGCTCGGCACGTCCATCGTCGCCTTGTCGGATTCGAGCGTGAGCAGCGATTGCTCGGCCTCGACCCGGTCGCCCACCTTGACCAGCACCTCGATGACCGGAACGCCCTTGTAGTCGCCGATGTCGGGAACCTTGATCTCGACGTCGGCACCTGCCGCCGGCGCTGCCGGCGCCGACGCCGGTGCTGCGGCGGACGCCGCCGGCGCTTCAGCCGTGGCCGGCTGGCTCGTCGTGCGCGTGCCCTCGGCCGCCTCGGCCTTTGCCGGCGGCGTATCGCCGGCCGGTGCCGGCGAGGCCGCCGCACCCGGCGCAGCGGCATCCGCCGCATTGTCCTCCAGCGTCACGATCAGCGTGCCCTGCGAAATCGGATCGCCCGGCTTGACATGAACGGCCTTGACCGTGCCGCCCGACGGACTCGGCACGTCCATCGTCGCCTTGTCGGATTCGAGCGTCAGCAGAGACTGCTCCGGCTCCACGACATCGCCGACGCTGACCAGTACCTCGATCACCGGCACATCCTTGTAATCGCCGATATCCGGCACCTTGACTTCGATCGCTTGACTCATTTTCCGCGTATCTCCAGGGACCACCCGCCGCGCTACCGCGTTACCGCATCTGGCGCACAGGTCGCGCAGTCCGGGCGTTCTCGTTCCGAACGGAACCCGGGAGGCATGCCGCCCCCCGGGTTCCGCGCTCATCAACGTCTTTTCACCAACGATACGTCACGCCGCCACCACGGCGGCGCGACGCGCGACGCACGCTCAAGATCGCCCTGCATCGTGCGTCGCGACGCCACCGGACGCTAGACGGTCATCGGGTTCGGCTTGGCCGGATCGAGACCGTACTTCTTCAACGCCTCGCCCACGACGCTGCGCGCGATCGCGCCTTCGTCGGCCAGCGCCTTCAAGGCAGCCAGCGTGACCCAGTAGCGGTCGACCTCGAAGAAGTGACGCAGCTTCTCGCGCGTGTCCGAGCGGCCGAAGCCGTCGGTGCCGAGCACCGTGTAGCGGCGCGGCACGAACGCGCGAATCTGTTCGGCGAACGCGCGGATGTAGTCGGTCGCCGCGACCACCGGGCCCTGCGTGGCGCCCAGCAGCTTCTCGACGTGCGAGACGCGGCGCTCGGCGTCCGGGTTGAGCAGATTGAAACGCTCCGCGTCCTGGCCGTCGCGGGCCAGTTCGGTGAAGCTCGGCGCGCTCCACAGGTCCGCTTCCACGCCCCAGTCGTCCTTCAACAGCGCGGCCGCGCCGATCACCTCGTTGAAGATCGTGCCCGAGCCCAGCAGCTGCACGCGCGCCGCGGGCTTGCCGCTGGCCGCATCGGCGACGTCCGCGCCGCGCCGGAACGCATACATGCCCTTGATGATGTCCGCCGCGACGTCGCCCGGCATTTCCGGGTGCTCGTAGTTTTCATTCATCAACGTCAGGTAGTAGTAGACGTCTTCCTGGTTCCGCACCATGCGGCGCAGGCCGTCCTGGATGATGACGGCGACTTCGTAGCCGAAGGTCGGATCGTAGCTGACGCAGTTCGGGATGAAGGCCGAGAACAGGTGCGAATGACCGTCCTCGTGCTGCAGGCCTTCGCCATTCAGCGTCGTGCGGCCGGCGGTCGCGCCCAGCAGGAAACCGCGCGCGCGCATGTCCGCCGCGGCCCAGGCGAGGTCGCCGATGCGCTGGAAGCCGAACATCGAATAGAAGATGTAGAACGGCACCATCTGTTCGCCGTGCGTCGAGTATGCGGTCGCCGCGGCGATCCAGTCGCTCATCCCGCCGGCTTCGTTGATCCCTTCCTGCAGGATCTGGCCGTTCTTCGTTTCCTTGTAGAACATCAGCTGATCGCTGTCTTCCGGAACGTACTTCTGTCCGTCCTGGTTCCAGATGCCGATCTGCCGGAACAGGCCTTCCATGCCGAAGGTGCGCGATTCGTCGGGGACGATCGGCACGATCCGCTTGCCCAGCGCCTTGTCCTTGAGCAGGATGTTGAGGATGCGCACGAACGCCATCGTCGTCGAGATCTCGCGGCCCGGACCCGTGCCCTTGAGCACCGGATCGAACGCGGTCAGTTCCGGCGTCGGCAGCGACTCCGCCTTCTGCCGGCGCGCCGGCAGGTAGCCGCCCAGCGCGGTGCGCCGTTCGCGCATGTAGGCGAGTTCCTGCGAGCCTTCCTCGAACTTGAGGTACGGCACGTCGGCGATCTCGTCGTCGGTGATCGGCAGGCGGAACTGGTCGCGGAAACGCTTGAGCGCCTCCACCGGCAGCTTCTTCTGCTGGTGGGTGATGTTCATCGCCTGACCGGACTCGCCCATCCCGTAGCCCTTGATCGTCTTGGCGAGGATCACCGTCGGCTGGCCGACGGTCTTGGTCGCCGCGTCGAACGCCGCGTAGAGCTTGTGCGGGTCGTGACCGCCGCGGTTCAGGTTCCAGATGTCGTCGTCGGACCATTCCGCCACCAGCGCCTTGAGTTCCGGGCTGTTGAAGAAATGCTCGCGCACGAAGGCACCGCTTTCCGACTTGTACGTCTGGTATTCGCCGTCGACCACTTCCATCATCCGGCGCATCAGCGCGCCCGACTTGTCACGGGCGAACAATGCGTCCCAACGACTGCCCCAGACCACCTTGATGACGTTCCAGCCGGCGCCGCGGAACTCGCTCTCGAGTTCCTGGATGATCTTGCCGTTGCCGCGCACCGGGCCGTCCAGGCGCTGCAGATTGCAGTTGATGACGAACACCAGATTGTCGAGCCGTTCGCGCCCGGCCATGCCGATCGCGCCGAGCGATTCCGGCTCGTCGGTCTCGCCGTCGCCGAGGAACGCCCAGACCTTGCGCCCGTCGGTCTTGACGATGTCGCGCGCCTGGATGTACTTCATGAAACGCGCCTGGTAGATCGCCATGATCGGGCCCAGTCCCATCGACACCGTCGGGAACTGCCAGAAGTCCGGCATCAGCCACGGGTGCGGGTAGGACGAGATGCCCTTGCCGCCCACTTCCTGGCGGTAGCTGTCGAGCTGCTCCTCTGTCAGGCGGCCCAGCAGAAACGCGCGCGAGTACATGCCCGGCGACGAGTGCCCCTGGAAGAAGATCAGGTCGCCGCCATGCTCGGGCGACGGCGCGTGCCAGAAATGGTTGAAGCCGACGTCGTACAGCGTCGCCGCCGAGGAGAACGACGCGATGTGGCCGCCGACGTTGGTGTCCTTGCCGGCGCGCAGGACCATCGCAAGCGCGTTCCAGCGGGTATAGGAGCGGATGCGGTGCTCGAGATCCTGATCGCCGGGGATCTTCGCCTGCTGGCTGACCGGGATCGTATTGATGTAGGGAGTATTCGCCGAGAACGGCAGGTGTTCGCCGTGCACGCGGGCGAATTCGATCTGCTTCTCGATCAGGTAATGCGCGCGGCCGGGACCGGCCGCGTTGATCACGCCTTCCAGCGCTTCAAGCCATTCCGTCGTTTCCTGGCGGTCGTCGTCCTGATCGGCGGCGACATATTTCAAGACTTCTTCGGGCACTGCGGACATGTGTGTCTCCTCATATGCGAAATCGCGCTACCGACAGGCTCAAGGCAGGCGAGGACCACGCGCCAATTGCCGACGG
>JBPBQT010000270.1:0-7813 GCA_050955065.1 Janthinobacterium lividum
CCGTGGCTGCGCCGGCCGTGCCCGCGTTCACCGGCGACGAGCAACGGGCGCTTGGCTGGTACGCACGGACGATGTCCGGGGCGCCGGTGCAGGACGAAGACCTGGAAACGGTCGCGGCGCTCGCGCGACCCGTCGTGCACGCGGTACGGCTGGCCGCGTCGCGTGAACTCGACTGGACGGATACGCAGCAGGCATTGGCGCCGCTGATGCAGGCGGCGCGCGCGCGCCGCGAGGAAAAATGATGAGCGACTCTCCGGATGCCCGCGACCCTCGCGACCTTCCTTCCTACCCCGCGTCGCCCTCCGCACCCGCAACGTCCTCGACACCTGGCGAAACGTCCGGCAATACGCCGACTGATCCGCCGGCCGATACGTCGGCTGATATGCCGGGCGATGCGCCACTCGGCACGCTCGTCGACACGGGCGCGCGCCTGCTGCGCGGCGAACTCGGCGCCGAGGCAGCGACGCGCCGCTGCCTGACGGCGATCGCGCGCAGCGCGAACAGCGGCTTCGTCCGCACCCGCGGCGAGCAGGCATTGCACGACGCGCGCGCCCGCGACGCGCACCGGGCCCAGGGGGGCCGGCCGGGGCTGCTGCACGGCATTCCGTTCGGTCGCAAGGACATGTATTTTCGCGACGACGAGGTCTGCGAGTGCGGCAGCAGGATCCTCGCCGGACATCGGCCGACGGTCACCGCGACCGTCGTCAAGCGGCTCGAAGCCGCGGGCGCGATCGATCTCGGCGCGCTGCACATGGCGGAATTCGCGATGAGCCCGACCGGCGTCAACGCGCATCTGGGCGATGGCCGCAACCCCTGGACGAGCGTGCCGCACGTGAGCGGCGGTTCGTCGAGCGGCAGCGCCGTCGCGGTCGCGCAGCGGCTCGTCGCCGGCGCGCTCGGGTCGGACACCGGCGGCTCGATCCGCGGCCCCGCGGCGATCTGCGGCGTGACCGGCATCAAGCCGACCGCCCATCTGGTCAGCACCCATGGCGTGATGCCGCTCTCGCCCAGTCTGGACTGCGTCGGTTTCCTCGCCCCGTCGGCGCAGGATTGCGCCCGCCTGCTGAGCGCCGTCGTCGGGCCGGACCCGCTGGACGCCGAGTGCATCGCACGCGAGACGCAGGACTACGAGGCCGGCATCGCGCAACCCCTGCACGCGGGCGTGCGCATCGCCGCGCCGCGTTTCGACACCGGTCCGCTGCTGTCGGCGGAGGTGCGGGCGTTGCTGCAGGCCGCCGTCGCGGTGCTGCGCGAGGCGGGCGCGACGGTGATCGAGGTGCCCGTGCCGGACCTGGGCGAACTGGGCGCGCTCGCCAGCCTGATCTGCATGGCCGAGGCCGCGGCGATGCACCGGCCGTGGCTGGAAACGCGGCCGCAGGACTATGGCACGCAGGTGCGACGCCGCATCGAGCGCGGCCTGCTGTATTCGGCCACCCAGTATGTCGAGGCGCTGCGCCTGCGCGCGCCGCTGCTGCAGCGCTTTCTCGAACAGGCGCTGCCCGGGGCGGACGCGCTGCTGCTGCCCGTTCTGCCGCACGCGGTGCCGTCGATCGCGGACAGTCTGAGCGGCACCGACAGCGAAGTGGAAGCGCGTTTCGGCCGCTTCTCGTACTGGACCCGGGGGATCAACTACCTGGGACTGCCGGCGCTGGCGCTGCCGGTCGGTTTCACCGCGAACGGTCTGCCCAACGGCATGCAGCTCGTCGGCCGTCCGCTCGACGAGGCCATGCTGCTGCGCATCGGGCATCAGTATCAGCAGCACACGGACTGGCACCTGCGCGTGCCGGGCAAAAACAGCGTTTGATCGCGATAGTTCGCAAGATAGTCCGGCGACGGTTTCGGCCGCCGCCTTTTCAGGAGAACAAGCATGAGCGCGACACCTTTCGAATCGGGTTTGCTGGAAGCATCGCTGGGCGCATCCGGGATCGTGGCCGACATCGGCGGAGCGCCCGCGGACGCCGTGGGTCGGGACGTGAGTCGGGAAGGGAGTCAGAAAGTAAGTCAGGACACGGATCTGCGCGTCGACGGCCAACGCCTGTGGCAGCGCCTGATGGCGCTCGCGCAGATCGGCGCGACGCCCGCCGGCGGCAACCGTCGTCTCGCGCTGACCGAACTCGACGGCCAGGGCCGCGACCTGGTCACGCAGTGGGCGCGGGAGCTGGACTGCAGCATCCGGGTCGATGCGATCGGCAACATCTTCATGCGCCGCGCCGGGCGTCTCGATCTGCCGGCGGTGATGACCGGCAGCCATATCGACACGCAGCCGACCGGCGGCAAGTTCGACGGCAACTTCGGCGTGCTCTCGGGCATCGAGGTGCTCAGCACGCTGCATCAGGCCGGGGTGGTCACCGACCGTCCGCTGGAGGTCGCGATCTGGACCAACGAGGAGGGCTCCCGCTTCGTTCCCGTCATGATGGGCTCGGGCGTCTATTGCGGCGCGTTCACGCTCGAGTCCGCGCTTGCCGCGGTCGATCTCGACGGCGTCTCCGTCGCCACGGCGCTCGACGCGATCGGCTATGCGGGCCACGACCGGATCGAACCGCCCGCCTGTTATTTCGAGGCGCATATCGAGCAGGGCCCGGTGCTGGAAGCCCACGACAAGGTGATCGGCGTGGTGACGGCGGCGCTGGGGCAGCGCTGGTACACGGTCACCGTCAAGGGCATGGAGGCGCATGCCGGTCCGACGCCGATGGCGATGCGGCGCGACGCGTTGCTCTGCAGCGCGGGCCTGATCGCCGAGGTCAACGCGATCGCCCTGGCGAACGCGCCGGACGGCCGGGGCACCGTTGGCTGGATCGAGAACTACCCGAACTCGCGCAATGTGATTCCGGGACAGGTCCGTTTCGGCGTCGACCTGCGCGCGGCGGATGAAACCACGCTGAGCGGCATGGACGCCGCGCTGCGTGCCGCCTGCGCGCGCGCGGCCACCGATGCGCATCTGACGATCGACGTCGAGCAGGTGGTGTACTTTCCGGCGCAGGCCTTCGACGCCACGCTGGTCGCCAGCGTACGACAGGCCAGCGAAAGCCTGGGGTTGTCGTGGATGCCGGCGGTGAGCGGTGCCGGACACGATGCGGTCTATGTCGCGCGCGTGGCGCCGACGGCGATGATCTTCGTGCCGTGCAAGGACGGCATCAGCCACAACGAGATCGAATCGGCGGAGCAGACGCATCTGGAAGCCGGCTGCAACGTGCTGCTGCGGGCGATGCTCGCCGCCGCGCGCGCGCCGGCCTGACGCGGCGCCGGCGCCTGCGCGACTTACTGCAGATTGCCCCAGCGACCGGTCGCGGGTTCCACGGCGGCCCACTTCCACTGGCCTTCGCTGTTCTTGCAGATCTGCGTCTCGTACCAGTTCTCGGTCGGCGCCTTTTTCTTGCCGCCGATCACGGAGAACATCACCATCCGGCAGGACGCGAGCGCATTGTCGATTTCCCCGGCGACCTGTACCTGACCGTGCTCGTCGTTGAACGGTATCCGGTGGTGGATGTTCCAGTCCTGGAGCTGGCCGACCGGCAGCGTACCCGCGAGCAGCGCGATGCGGTCCTGCTCGCCGCGCTGCATGTTGCGATAGATCGTGGCGAACGCCGTATCGGTGGCGGCCTGCACGGCGATGCCCACCCCCACGCCGATCGCCGGATTGGTGGTGAAGGTGCCCGCCAGGATGCCGCTCGCCGCGCCGACGAAGCCACCGACCGACGCGCACCCGGCCAGCAGGACGCTGGCGCTCAGGACGACGATGGTGCCGGTCCTGCTGGCGAACGAGCCTGCCGTGGCGATACGGAAAAACGGAGAAAATCGCTTCATTGCAGTGATCCCCAGCGCTCCGTCGCCGGCTCGGCGCTGGCCCACTTCCAATGCTCGCCGTCACGACAGATCGTCGCGACATAGAAGTTGCTGACCGGCGTGTCCTTGTGCATCCGGTCCACCGAGAAGACCACTTCCTTGCAATCCAGACCGATCGCGCTGATGACGCGGTTGACCGTCACCCGGCCATGCTCGTCGGGTTCGAGCTTCACGAGGTGATGACTCTGCCAGTTGCCGACCTGTCCGACGGCCAGGGGGCCGGCGACCGCGGCGATCGCATCCTGCTGGTCCTCGTGCTGGCCTTTCTCGACGTACTTGGCGCCGGCCTGCGCGCCCGCCAGCACGCCCAGACCGATGCCGGAGGCGACCGTCGCGTTGCGCGTGATCTTCGACGCCAGCAACGTGCCGCCGACACCGGCGCCGGCGGCCGCGCCTTCGTTGAACAGCGAGCCGCAGCCGCTCGCCGACAGGCAGAGCGCCACGCTGGCGACGACGGACAGGGAAAGACGCAGACGCCGTGGGAACACGTCGCACGGATGAGGAGACGAGGCAGCAGGTACGGAAGCGGCGGAGACGCACGCCGCAGCGAGGCGCGCGGTGCGTGATGCGGTAGTCAAAGTCATGGGCATGGCGTAAGAGGGCATCCGACCGTTCGCACTGTCCACGCGCACCGACACGCCACCCGGCGTCGGACCGGGAATGCGCATCGTCACCACTATCTCGAAAAACCAGGCGAACGCGGCGCGCGACATTTCAGGACAGCGGAACAAGGAGCGGGCACTGCGAACAATCGCGGATCGAAACGGTAAAACCGTCAGGAGCGTTTGACCTGTCGGTCAGTATTGCCGCGCTGCGAAGCGTCACGTCGCGCAGCGGTGAACGAACAGGTCTTTCAGTACCGGCTCCCCGAGTGTAATCGCTCGACGCCCGTTTGGCACCTGCGCCATCAAGCAGGCGCCGGGTCCGCCTGCCGGGTCCGGACGCGCGCGCCGTCATGAAGTCCCGGCAAGGCGTCTCGACCCGGCACAGCCACCCGCGTCTATTTCAGGAAATTGTCCTTCAACAGGCTGAGGACGTCCTTGCCCTTGCCGCCGATCACCGCCTTCGCCGAGTACAGCGCGGTGCCGAACACCTGTGATGCGGAGACGCTTGGCGGCATCACCAGTTCCAGGCGGTCGGTCGTCACGTCCAGCAGGGCGGGGCCGGGGTGCGCGAGCCATGCCTGCACTGCCTCCTCCAGCGCCTCGGCGGTTTCCACGCGCCTGCCGTAGATGCCGATCGCCTCGGCCACCATCGCGAAATTCGGATTCTTCAGGTCCGTGTAGGTATCCATCAACCCCTCGACCTTCTGTTCCATCTCGACGAAGCCGAGCGAGCCGTTGTTGAAGACCGCGATCTTGATCGCGATATTCTCCTGCACCGCCGTGATCAGATCGCCCATCAGCATCGTCAGGCCGCCGTCGCCGGACAGCGAGATCACCTGACGATCGGGAAACGCCTTCTTTGCGCCCAGCGCCTGGGGCATCGCGTTCGCCATCGTGCCATGGGTCAGACTCACCACCGTGCGGCGCTTGCCGGTCGCCCGCGTATGGCGCAGCACCCAGACCATCGGCGAGCCGCCGTCGGCCGTGAAGATCGCGTCGTCGTCCGCGTGCTTGTCGATCAGCGCGGTGAGATATTGCGGATGGATCGCGCCGCCGCGGCCCACCTGCGCGCGTTCGTCGAGGCGCTCGGTCGCCTTTTCGTGGCGCTTCAGACAGTCGTCGAGGAAGGACCGGTTGTCGTGTTCCGCCAGACGCGGCAGCAGCGCGTCCAGCGTCGCGCCGATATGGCCGACCGCGCCGATCTCCACCGGATGGCGCCGCCCCAGATGGGTCGGATCGATGTCGATCTGCACGATCCGTGCTTTTTCGGGATAGAACTGGCGCCAGGCGAAGTCGCAGCCGAGCAGCAGAAGCGTGTCGCATTCCGACACCGCGTGGTAGCCCGACTCGATGCCGAAGATCCCGGTCATGCCGACGTTGTACGGGTTGTCGTACTCGACGAAATCCTTGGCGCGCGACGTGTGCGCGAATGGCGCCTTGAGACGTTCCGCCAGCGCGACGATGGCGTCGTGGGCGCCCTCGCACCCGGAGCCGCCGTAGATCGCGATCTTCTTGCCGCTGTTGAGCAGGGCGGCGATGCGGTCGAGCTCGGCGTCGCTCGGACGCGTGACCGGCTGCGACAGGTGCACCGCGAAGTCCGGCTCGTCCGGCGCCGGCGCCTTCGAGATGTCGACCGGCAGGATGATCACCGCCACGCCCCGTTTGGACAGCGCCGCCTGCGCCGCCATCGCGGTCACCCGGCGCGCCTGGGCGGGCGTGCGGATCTCCTGGCAGAACACGCTGCAGGTGTCGAAGATCGGCTTGTAATCCACTTCCTGCGGGAAATCGAAACCCAGTTCGTCGCTGGTCACCTGGCTTGCGATCAGCACCACCGGCGAGCGGTTGCGATGCGCCTCGTAGAGGCCGTTGACGAAGTGCAGGCTGCCCGGGCCGCAGGAACCGGCGCACAGCGTCAGCCGGTTCGCCACCATCGCCTCCGCGCCCGCGGCGAAACCCCCGACTTCCTCGTGGCGCACGTGCACCCAGTCGATCTCGCTGCGCCGGATCGCGTCGGTCACATAATTCAGCGTGTCGCCCGGCACGCCCCAGCAGTGCTTCGCCCCTGCGTTCTGCAAGGTTTCGATCACGACGTCGGCAACGAGTTTTGCCATGGTTTGCTCCCAATGTGAATGACCTGCCCGGGGATGGCCCGGCCAATCAGTCAGCCTATCCTAAATTCGGGAAGACGGCGTCGGGGCTGCGAAGATAATGGGGTCGAAAGGCGCCCGCGCCACGACGCTTGTCGAAAACATCGAAACAAGCGGAATCTCGAAAGGAAATTTGTACTGCGAAATAAAAGCGCGATGCCGTGGCAGCCGGGAGCGCGGATGATCCGTCAAAAAAGCGGGGGCCACCGGGCCCCCGCCATGCAACGTGCCGAAACCCGCGCCCCCTTCCTTTCAACGCTTTGGGAAGGGGGGCGGACGGCGGAAGGCGGAAGCTTAAGCCGCCGGATTACGCGGGAGAACGTCCTGGCGAACCTTCTTGAACTTCGCCACTGTGTCCGCGTCCAGGTTCAAGAGATCCATGACCATCTGCGGCGGCGAATTGGCCAGCCACTCCGACAGGGAGACTTCCTCGAAACGTTCGGCCTTGAACAATTCCAGGAACACCAGGTCGTCGTCGCCCATGTTCTGCACGTAATGACCCAGGCCCTTCTTCACGTAGCCGATGTCGCCCGGATTGAAATCCGCCGTCTGCGCCTGCGGGCCCGTGTTGAACACCGTCATGCGCGCCTTGCCCTTGATGTAGTACTGCCACTCGTCGGCGTTCTGGTGCCAGTGCAGTTCACGCAGGCCGCCCGGTTTGAGCGTCACCATCGCGGCGGCGATGGTCTTGGAAACAGGGAAGTTGCTCGTGTCCGCAATCTGCACCATGCCTCCCGCCGACGACTTCACGGGCTGGCTCGCGCTGAACCGGAAAATGAACGAATGCTCGGGCTTGCCCATGGGCGACGCCGATGCGCGTTGGTCATCCGCCAGCGGACCGGGTATCTTTCCCTGATAAATCCAGCGCTGCTCGGTCGGGATGTTCTTGAACGCTTCCTGGGGCAGCCCGAAGTTTTGCGCCAGAACTTCCGGCGGGGTGTGAGCGAGGAAATCGGTCACCATCAGCGTGTTGAATTCGCCTGCCTTGCCGTTGTCGAAAGCGAGGACGAACTCGGCACCGTCGGGGCCCAGGCCTTGCAGCGAGTGCGGCAGGCCCGGGGGGAAATACCAGATGTCGCCCACGCCCACATCCGCGACTTCCGAGCGGCCTTGACCGTCGAGCGTCGTGATGCGGCAGGTGCCCGAAACCATGATGGCCCATTCCGCCTGTTGATGCCAGTGCAGTTCCCGCACGCCTCCCGCTCCCAGACGCATGTT
>JBPBQT010000271.1:0-7770 GCA_050955065.1 Janthinobacterium lividum
AAGACCATACCCGTAGCGCAGGTCGCCAAAGTTGATGTTCTGCGAATCGCCCCAGACGTTGCCCGCATCCATGAAGGTGAAGACGCGCAGCGTACGGTCGTAGCCGGTACCCGGCAACGGGAAGGTCAGCTCGACGTTGCCGACCAGCAGCTTCGCGCCGCCGATCGGATCGTTGGTGGTCGCGTCGCGCGGGCCCAGCGAGCTTGGCTCATACCCTCGTACCGAGCCGATACCGCCGGCGTAGTAGTTCTTGAAGATCGGATACGGATCGCCGCCCAGGCCCTTGCCGTAACCGAACTGCCCGTTCAGGCCCAGCACGAAGCCGCGCGCGAACGAATAGTAGTATTGCTGCTGCAGGTCGAGCTTCAGGTATTTGCTGCCGCCCAGCGGCGTACCGATCTCGAGATTCGTCCGGGTGTAGTAGCCCCGGCTGGGAATCAGCGCGCTGTCGCGGTTGTCGCGCGACCAGCCCACCGTCACCGGCACCGCGTTCGAGATGCGCCCGAAACTGGCGACATAGTCCTTGTAGGCGGTCGGCGTCGCCGCGTCGACGTCCAGCCGGTACTGCTGGAAGCCGATGCCGAAGAACACCGTGTCGAGTTCGGAGAACGGCACGCCGAACTTCAGGTCGGCGCCGGCGGTGATGATGCGGAAACTGCTGCTGGTCGAGTAGTACAGCGGCTCCGACGTCTGGTAATAGACGCTGGTGATCCGGCTGATGCCGTCGACGGTGAAATACGGGTCCGTCTGGGTGACGTTCAACGTCCGGTAATAGCTGGACGTGTTGACGTTCACCGACAGGCTGGTGCCCGAGCCGAACACGTTGTCCTGCGTGACGCCGGCCGACAGCACGACCTTGTCGCTCGACGAGAAGCCCGCGCCCAGCGTGATCGCGCCGGTCGGCTTCTCCTTCACCGCGACGTCGACGTCGACCTGGTCGGTGGTCCCTGCCACCGGAGTGGTCGTCACGTTCACGTCGGTGAAGTAGCCGAGGCGATTGATCCGGTCCTGCGACAGCTTCAGGCGGCTGCTGTCGAACCACGACGATTCGAACTGGCGCATCTCGCGGCGCACGACTTCGTCGCGCGTGCGGCTGTTGCCGGTGATGTTGACATGACGCACGTAAACCCGCCGCCCGGTCTCGACCTGCATGTTCAGCGCGACCGTATGGTCCTGCTGATTGATCTGCGGCTGCGCGTTGACGTTCGCGAACGCATAGCCGTACTGGCCGAGCTTGTCGACGATGGCCTTGGTCGAGTCCTGCAGCTTCGATGCGGAGAAACGGTCGCCCGCCTTCAGCTTCACCAGTTTTTCGAGCTCGGCCTTCTTGTCGAGCAGCTCGCCGGTGAGCTGCACGGCCGACACCTTGTACGGTTCGCCCTCGTGCACGCTCAACGTCAGGTACATGTCCTTCTTGTCGGGCGAGATCGACGCCTGGGTCGACTCGATGCTGAATTCCAGATAGCCGCGGTCCAGATAGTACGAGCGGATGTGCTCGAGATCGGTCGTCAGCTTGTCCTTCGCGTACAGATCGTTCTTCGTGTACCAGGAGAACCAGTTCGGCGTGGACAACTGCATCTCGTCGCGCAGCGTGCTCGACTTGAACGCCTTGTTGCCGATGAAGTTGACCTGGCGGATCTTCGCGCTCGGGCCTTCGATGACCGAGAACAGGATCGCGACGCGATTGCGGTCGACCGGCGTGACGGTGGTGGTCACCTCGGCCGCGTAGTAGCCGCGGGTCAGGTACTGCCGCTTGAGTTCCTGCTCGGCCTTGTCGGCAAGCGCCTTGTCGAAATACCGGCCCTGCGACAGGCCGCTCGCGCGCAGCGCCTTCGAGAGCGTGTCCTTGTCGAACTCCTTGGTGCCGGAAAAATCGACCGATGCGATCGACGGCCGCTCGGCGACCTGCACGACCACGACCTGGTTGCGCACGGAGACGCGAACATCGTTGAAGAAGCCGGTCGCATACAGCGCGCGGATCGCCTGCGACGCCTTTTCGTCGGTGAACGTGTCACCCTTCTTGATCGGGAGATAGGCGAAGACCGTGCCGGCTTCAACGCGCTGCAGTCCCTCGAGTCGAATATCCTGGACTACGAAGGGCGCCGCCGCATGGGCTATGAGGCTGTGCGCGGCAAATACGGCGGCCGCAACCGACTTCGGCACGAGGTGATGAGATTTCAACAACTTATCTCCCGATTCAATGGAAGTATTGCGCCGCGACCAGGGATGTCGTCGGCCGAAAATGGGGTCACAGATGACTCAGCCGCGTCAGATCGTTGAACAAGGCAACGACGGACAACGCGACAATGCAAAACAGACCGGCACGTTGCAGGATGGATTGCCAACGCTCGGACGGCGCGCGGCCCGTCACGGCTTCGACCGCATAATATAACAAATGCCCCCCGTCCAACACGGGAATCGGCAGCAAGTTCAGCACGCCCAGGCTGATGCTGATCAGCGCCATGAACGAAAGAAAGGGCTCCAGCCCCATCCGGGCGCTCTTTCCGGCGTAATCGGCAATCGTGACCGGCCCGCTCAGATTCTTCAGCGACGCTTCGCCGGTCAGCATCCGGCCGAACATGCGAAACGAGTCCGCCGCGATGTCCCAGGTGCGGCGCGCGCCCAGGCCCAGCGCGTCGAGCGGTCCGTAATCGATGTCGGCCATCGGCAGACGCGTGCCGAGCCCCGCGCCGATGCGTCCGATCGGCTTGCCGGACTGCGCGTCGACGACCACCGCCGGCATCAGCGGCAGGTCGACCGCCCGGCCGTCGCGCTCGATGCCCAGGCGCACGCTGCGCCCGCCGTTCGCGCGCATCAGCGCCACCAGCGTCCCCGCGTCGGTGACCGGTACCCCGTCGACCGCGCGCACCGTGTCGCCCACGCGCAGGCCCGCGCGCGCCGCCGGGCTGTCCGGTTCGAGCGAGGCCACCTGGGGCGAGCGCCCGCCGGGCAGCAGCCCGAGGCGCTGCGCGAGCACCGCCCCGGCATCGGCGTCCCCATCGCCCGCCGCGCCTGTCGATGGCGCTTGCGGCGCGGCAACGGTGCGGGACAGCGTCAGCGGATAGTCGCTGCGCGCCCCGTCCCGGGTCGCGATCAGCGTCAGCGCGCGCTCGTGCGCCGCGGCGACGCCCAGGCGCCGTTGCAGTTCCGGCCACGAGCGGATCGTTTCGATACGGCCGTCGTCGGCATGGCGCAGCGCGACGATGGTCTCGCCCCCGCTGAGCCCCGCGCGCGCGGCGGCGCTCGCCGCCGGGGGCGCGCCGATCATCGCGACCGGCTCCGGCACGCCGTGGACATACAGCACCGTGAAGAGCAGGATCGCGAACAGAAAGTTCGCCACGGGCCCCGCTGCGACGATCGCGAAGCGCTTCGCCAGCGCCTGCCGGTTGAACGCATGCGGCAGGTCGCGCGGGTCGATGCCCGGACCGGGGCTCGCGCCAGTGGGCGCGCCGGCGCGGGAGCTGGTACGTGAATCGATGCGTCGATCGGACCGCGCGGCCGTGGCCGGTCCCGCATCCGCGAAACCGGGCGCCGGATCGGCGGCAGCGTCCCCGCTGTCGCGCTCGTCGAGCATCTTGACGTAGCCGCCCAGCGGCAGCCAGCCGATCGACCACTGCGTGCCATTACGCGCGACGCGCTGGAAAACGGGCCGGCCGAAACCGATCGAGAAACGCAGGACCTTGACGCCGGCGAGACGCGCGACGGTGAAATGCCCCATCTCGTGGACCACGACCAGGATCCCGAGGGCGACGATGAAACCCAGTACGGCGGTGATCAATTCCATGGATGCGCTCCGCTCCGGGTCCGTTCGAGATCCGTCATCGGGGTCAGCCGCCCTGCCGGGCGTGCCGTTCGAGTTCCTGCGTCGCCAGGCGGCGCGCGGTCTGATCGGCGTGCATGACGTCCTCGAGCGTCGACGCCTCACCGTGCGACATCGCCGCCAGCACCGCGTCGACGACTGGGGCGATGCCGCCGAAACCGATGCGGCGCGACAGGAAGGCGTCGACCGCGATCTCGTTCGCCGCGTTCAGCGCGGCGCTCGCGGTGCCGCCCTGCTCGAGCGCGGCAAACGCCAGGCCCAGGCAGGGAAAACGCCCCGCGTCCGGTTTTTCGAACGTGAGCGTGGCGATGGCGGCCAGATCCAGCGGCGCGACGCCCGAGACGATGCGCTCCGGATAGGCCAGCGCATGCGCGATCGGCGTGCGCATGTCCGGATTGCCAAGCTGCGCGAGCACCGAACCGTCGGCATAGGCGACCATCGAGTGGATGACGCTCTGCGGGTGGATCAGCACCTCGATGCGCGCCGCCGGCAACCCGAACAGCCAGTGCGCCTCGATGACCTCGAGACCCTTGTTCATCATCGTCGCCGAGTCGACCGAGATCTTGCGGCCCATCACCCAGTTCGGGTGGGCGCAGGCCTCGTCGGGCGTGACGTCGGCCAGCGTCGCCGGGTCGCGCGTACGGAACGGCCCGCCCGAGGCGGTCAGGATGATCTTTTCGACGCCCGCATGCGGCGCGTATCGTGCCTTGGCCTCAAGCGGCAGACATTGATAGATCGCGTTGTGTTCGCTGTCGAGCGGCAGCAACACCGCCCCGCTGTCGCGCACCGCGGCGATGAACAGGGCGCCCGACATCACGAGCGCCTCCTTGTTGGCCAGCAGGATGCGCTTGCCGGCGCGCGCGGCGGCCAGCGCGCTCGGCAACCCGGCGGCGCCCACCACGGCCGCCACCACCGCGTCGCATTCGTCGGCCGCGGCAATACGCTCGAGCGCCTGCGGGCCGTACTCGACACGCGTGGCGATGCCCTCGGCCCGCAGACGCTGCTCGAGCAGGTGCGCCGTCTCGGCGGACCCGGTCACCGCCACCGCCGGGCGGAACTGCGCGCATTGCGCGGCGAGCTTTTCCCAATTGCGGTGCGCGGACAGCGCATGGAGCGAGAACCGCTCGGGATGACGCGCGATCACGTCGAGCGTGCTGTGGCCGATCGAACCGGTCGACCCGAGCAGCGTAATTCGTTGTTTCATCAAAAGCGCAGACCTCAGAAGACCCGGCGTTGGCGCCGGGCGGCGATGCATGCCGTCAGGAAAGGAACCACATCGCGATGGGCAGCACCGGCAGCAACGCGTCGACCCGGTCGAGCACGCCGCCATGCCCGGGCAGCAGCGCGCTCGAATCCTTCACGCCCGCCTGGCGTTTGAGCAGCGACTCGAACAGGTCGCCCATGACGCTGAACACGACCAGCACCAGCACGCAGACCATCGCGCGGGCAATGCCGAAGCGCGCGGCGTAGGCGGTAAACAGGGTCGGTGCGGCGAACTGCGTGGCGATGCCCACGGCCGCCATCAACAGCACCAGGATCGCGCCGCCGATCGCGCCCTCCCAGCTTTTGCCCGGGCTGATCGTCACCGCCAGCTTGCGCCGGCCGAACTGCCGCCCGGTGAAATAGGCGCCGATGTCCGCCACCCAGACGACCAGCAGCAGCGACAGCACGAAGCCGACACCCTGGACGCGCGCTTCCACCAGCGCATGGCCGCTCGCCAGGAACAGGACGATCCCCGCCACCAGCATGAAGACGCGCCATGCGCCCGCCGCCAGTGTCGGCCGGCGGAAAAACGCGTAGGGCACCACCAGCAGCCAGAACAGGCCGGCCGCCTTGTAGAGCCCCACCGGCGGGCCGCCCTGTCCGGTGGTCGTCGTGCTGGCGAGCATGGCCAGCGCGGCGAGCACCGCGTAGAAGACCGGCACGTAACCGGTGAATTTCAGCAGACGCGCCCATTCCCACGCGGCGAACACCAGCACGATGCCGATCAGCGCACGGAAGAGACCGATCGGCGCGAACAGGGTCACCGGAACGAACACCAGCAAGAGAACGATGGCGGTGAGCAGACGTGCTTTCAACATGTTTGGGAACCCGTGGACGTCGCCGCTTTGGCTCCGGAAATCTGCGCGCTGGTCCGTCCGAAACGACGTTCGCGCCGCTGGTACGACGCGATGGCCGTGTCGAGCGCCGCTTCGTCGAAGTCGGGCCAGAACATATCGGTGAAATACAGCTCGGTGTAGGCGAGCTGCCAGAGCAGGAAGTTGCTGACGCGCTGTTCCCCGCCCGTGCGGATGAACAGGTCCGGCTCCGGCGCATACGCCATCGACAGGTGCGCCTCGACCAGCGCCTCGTCGATGAGCGGCGCCGTGCCGCTCGCGGCGGCCTTGTCGGCGATCTGCTGCATCGCCTGCATGATGTCCCAGCGCCCGCCGTAGTTCGCGGCGATGGTCAGCGTCAGCTTGGTGTTCTGCGCGGTCTTCAATTCGGCGCGGCTCGCGAGATCGCGAATGCGCGGCTCGAACTGCGAGAGGTCCCCGACGATGCGCAGACGGATGCCGTTCGCATGCATGCGCGCGACTTCCCGTTCGAGCACCGCGATGAAGAGCCGCATCAGGAAGGACACCTCGTCCTTCGGGCGACGCCAGTTTTCCGAACTGAAGGCGAACAGGGTCACGAACCCGACACCGCGGTCGATGCACAATTCGATTGTCTTGCGTACCGCGTCCACGCCTTTGGTATGGCCAGCGACGCGCGGCAGGCGGCGCTTTTGCGCCCACCGGCCGTTTCCATCAAGGATGATCGCAATGTGACGCGGCACCGACGAGGTGTCAGGCACGCTAATGGTTGAGCTCGTATGAGTCATGGGCGCCAGGGTTATGCAGCGAGGGACGGCTCTATACCGTCATGATCTCGCCTTCCTTGATTTGCACGAGCTTGTCGATTTCGGCGACAAAACGGTCCGTCAGCTTCTGCACATCGTCCTGCGAACGACGCTCGTCGTCCTCGGAGATGTCCTTGTCCTTCACCAGCTTCTTCGCCTGATCATTGGCGTCGCGGCGCTGGTTGCGCACGGCCACCTTCGCGGCTTCCGCCTCGTTCTTGACGACCTTGACCAGCTCGCGCCGGCGTTCCTCGGTCAGCATGGGCATCGGCACGCGGATCGTGTCGCCCTGCGTCGACGGGTTCAGTCCCAGGTCGGAATCGCGGATCGCCTTTTCGACCGGCTGCACCAGCTTCTTTTCCCAGGGCTGCACGCCGATCGTGCGCGAATCGATCAGCGTCACGTTCGCGACCTGCGAGATGGGCACGCTCGAACCGTAGTAATCGACCTGGATGTGGTCGATCAGCCCGGTATGGGCACGGCCGGTGCGGATCTTGGCCAGATCGGCCTTGAACGCGTCGATCGTGCGCTGCATCTTCTGATCGACGCCGTTCCTGATGTCATTCACTGTCATGAATCTTCTCCAAACCAAATCTGCCACGCGATGCGGCTGTACGGGCGCCGGACACGGTACCCGGGCGGGACCGCGCCCGGCACCGGCGTGCCCGGCACCGCAGGCGGTTTAAACGTGAACCAGCGTACCCTCGTCCTCGCCGAGCACGATCCGGCGCAGCGCGCCGGGCTTGACGATCGAGAATACCCGGATGGGCAACTTCTGATCACGGCACAGCGCGAACGCGGTCGCATCCATGACCTGCAGATTGCGGCCGATGGCCTCGTCGAACGAGATCGTCGAATAGCGCTCGGCCGTCGGATCCTTCTTCGGGTCGGCCGAATACACGCCGTCGACCTTCGTCGCCTTCAACACCACCTCGGCGCCGATCTCGGCACCGCGCAGCGCGGCGGCGGTATCGGTCGTGAAGAACGGGTTTCCGGTGCCCGCGGCGAAGATGACGACCTTGCCTTCCTCGAGCTGACGGATCGCCCGGGGGCGGATATAGGGCTCGAC
>JBPBQT010000272.1:0-7318 GCA_050955065.1 Janthinobacterium lividum
GTTGACGGTGACGGCGACCGGTCTCGCCATCAACGCCACGCTGCATTTCACGCAGCGGCGGGACACCGGGTGGAAAGCGCTGACGCAGCTGATCGACCAGTTCACCACGAGCAGCAGGGATCTCGATTACGACGCGCTGCACGATGTCGTCACGTGTCTGAGCGACGGCATCCGGACGCTGCGCACCGAGCATCAGGCGTCCCGCGACGCGGTGTCGCAGCGCCTCGCCGGCCTGGCGGAGGCGGACCGGGAGCGTTCCCGCATGATGGCGGCAAACGCGCAGCATACGGCGTGCAACGAGGCGCAGCTGCGGTTGCTGCACGAGAACGTCGACGACCTGAGGCGGACGATGGCGATGGTCCGGCAGGAGATCGACAGCGGCGACGGGCACGACGGACTGGCGGCGACGATCGATCACCTCGGCCGTCTGGTGGCGTCATTGCGCCAGCCGCAGGAGGCGGGTGGCAGCGTGGGGGCGGAGTCGCAGGGACCGGTTCGTCCCGTCGCCCAGGCGATCGCGCCGAACGTCGCCGGGGCGTTACGGCGGCGAACCGTTTAGGCAACGTCCGATTGTCAACGACACGGCAGAGGCCGAGCATGACGGCAGGGAAACGGGCAAGCCGTTTTTCGACGCAAAACCATAAAAAGGAAATGCCATGCTATCGGCTTGTGCGAGCGTCAATCGCGGCATGGAGGCCGTTCTCGCCGCAGAACGTGCCGCCGACCGTGAAATGATGGCCAACGTTGCGCAGCGGAAGCGACAGTCGCAATACCAGCACGCGGCGCTGAAAGCGGCGGGCAGCCGGCTGGAGAGCCAGAGCGAGGCGTTGCAGCGTCAGCAGGCCGCCATCGCGCGCCTCGCCACGGCACTGAACGGGCCGAGTGGCCTGCAGGATCGGCTCACCGACATGCAGGATGCGTTGCGGCGGATCGTGGCCGAGCTGGCGGTGATCGAGGCGGGAACGCGCGCGAGGGCGGAGGTGGTGGCCGGGGACCCGCCGGTAGCGCGTGCGCCGGGAAGGCGGGGCGGGGGAGCGTCCGGCGACGCGGCAGCCGTGCCGACGCGGCGTTGAACGCGATGAAGGCATGAAGCATGAAGCGGGCTGGCGCCGCATCGAGGCGGGGCAGGCCGCGTGTCTGCCAGCGTGTCCGTTGCGTCGCGGCCGCCGCCGTTGCTTCGGCGACGCGCCGTGACATGACGTCGCACTACTGCCCGATCGAGCGCAGCGGTTTTCCGGCAAGCAGGTTGCGCTCGATCAATTCGAGCGACACGCCCTTGGTCTCCGGCACGAGCCACACCACCAGCAGGATGAACAGTGCATTGAGCACCGCATAGCCGCCGAACGTGGCCGGCGCGCCGATCTCGTTGAGCAGCGTCAGGAACGTGGCGCCCGCGAGCATGTTGGCGATCCAGTTCGTGAAGGTCGAGACGGCGATGCCGAAATCGCGGCCCTTCGTCGGTTGGATTTCCGAGCACAGGATCCAGATCAGCGGGCCCGCCGACATCGCGAACCCGACGATGAAGATCAGCAGGGTGGCGGCGGCCGTCATCTGCTCGACCGGGGTATGCACGCCCAGGTGCAGCAGGGTGCCCAGCGCGCCCATGCCCAGCGCCATCACCGTGAAACCGGTATAGAGAATGGGCTTGCGGCCCCAGCGGTCGACGAGACCGATCGCGATGAAGGTCGACAGCACGTTGACCGCGCCGATCAGCACGGTGCCCCACAGTTGCGCCTGCGGGCTGCCGTAGCCGGCCAGGCCGAAGATGCGCGGCGCGTAATACATCACGACATTGATGCCGGTGAGCTGCTGCATGATCTGCAGCAGGATGCCCAGGCCCAGCGAACGCCGGAAGTTCCGGTTCGCGCGCAGCAGCGAGAAGCCTTCCTGCTTGACGCGCAGCTGTTCGCGGATCTCGTGGATTTCCCGCTCCGCGGTGGCACGGTCCGAGCGCAGGCTGACGAGGATGCGCAGCGCTTCGTCCTCGCGTCCGCGCATCATCAGCCAGCGCGGGCTGCGCGGCAGCAGCATCACGCCCATCAGCAGCACGAGCGCGGGGAAAGCGATCACGCCCAGCATCCAGCGCCAGTTGCCGTTGTAGCTGAACGCGGTGTTCGACAGGAAGGCCGCGAGGATCCCGACCGTGATCATCAGTTGATACAGCGAAATCATCGCGCCGCGCACCGATTGCGGCGCGATCTCCGACAGATAGAGCGGCGCGGTGAACGAGGCGATGCCCACGGCCAGGCCCAGCAGGATCCGGCCGCCGATCAGGACCATCGGATTCCACGCGAATGCGCAGACGACCGAGCCGGCGACGAACAGAATGGCGCCCAGCACCAGCGAGTATTTCCGCCCCAGGCTCCACGACAGCCAGCCGGCGACGATCGCGCCGACGGCGGCGCCGAACATCATCGAACTGACGATCCATTCCTGGAGACGATCCGAGATGGCGTAGGTTTTGGCGATGAACGGCAGGGCGCCTGAGATGACGCCGATGTCCAGCCCGAACAGCAGGCCGGCAAGGGCCGCCATCAGGCAGGTGAAGATGACCTTGTAACGCGATGGGCTCGATGTTTTGGCCGTGATGGTATTCAAAAAATGTCTCCTTGTAGCTTCGACGAAGTCGTCGTTTCCTGCCGTCCTGGGACGGCGTGTGTCCTGCGGCGCGACAGGGGCGGACAGGCCCGCGTACTGTGCCCGCGTGCTGTGCTCCCCTATCGCGCCCGCATACTATCCTGTCCGGCCGCATGCCGGGGTTCGATTTCCGACGCTGCGTCCATGATCGGGCTGGGGTAAAAATACGTCGGCACGCGAAACGCAGGCACGACTGCCATCGCTTCCCGGGCGGCTGCGCAACGCGGGTTCCCGGTGAATCGGCACAAATATGACCGACCCGCCGGAAAAATGCACGATCCGGGCGGGCCTTTCTTCCGCTGGCGATACCCAGCTGCCTGCGGTGCACGTTCAGTCCCCGGACAAGCCCCCATGCCATTGCGAGCGCGAGTATGGCGGGCGGCCCCGGTGCCGTATGTGCGTTTGCGTTCATCGCGCGCAACGATAAAAGCTGCAACAATGATCCGCGGTCGGCCCCGTCTTCGGGTGCGACGGCATTTTTCAATCTTCATAGCGATTCCGATGCGTATACCGAATTTCCTGGCAAGACTCGCGGCGCTGTCGATGCTTGCATTGTTCGCGCTCGACAGCGCCGCGGCCGTCCCGGCTGCCGCGGCGCCGGCCTCCGGTGCCTCCGCCGCCGCGACGGCACCGATCGAGGCCAACGGCCTCACGGCGCAATTGCTGCGGCAGGTCGGGCACTGGCTCGACGGGCTGACCGACCAGTTGTCCAAGCTGGAACATGCGGTGGTGGCGCTGCCGACCCTCATCCGGTGGCTGCAGACCACTTTCAGCACGCCGCACGGTCAGGCGCTCCTGATCAAGGGCACGACCGCGCTGCTTGCCGTGTTTGTCGTGGGGCTGGCGCTGGAGTGGCTGCTGCGACGCGTCTTGAAACGGCCGCGACAGGCATTGGTCGAACATGCCGAGGCGGTCGAGCGCCGGGCGCGCGAAGGCGATGCGCGGCAGGCGCAGCTGCGCCGCGATAGCGTCGAGCAGGCGCGCCGCGCACTCCAGGCACGCGAGGCGGCAAGCCGCGCAGGGGTCGGCACGACGCTGGTGAGCGACGTCGCCGCGGCCACGGACCGGACGGCGCGTGCAGCGAACGGCAAGGACCGCGCCCACGCGGCCGGTCCCGCGGACGCTGCCGCGCCAGCGCCGGCCACGGAGGAAACAGGGGCGGCGGAGGCAACGGCGTCGGACAGGACGGCACCGGCCGCGGCCGGCGCCCCACCGGTGCTGACCGAACACGAGAACGCGGTCGCCGCGGGCCTGGAATCGCCGCCGAAGGATGTCGCGATGGTGCGCACCGAGATCGACGGCACCGAGCACGTCGAGGCGATCAAGGTGGACGCGGGAGATGGCGCCGGGGCCGGTCATGGCGCCGAACAGGTGATCGCCGCGGCGGCGGAAAGCGTCAACACCGCGCAGCCGCCGGTCGTCGTGCCGCGCTCGGCCGAACATTGGGCGACGCTGCGTCACCTGCCTTATGCGCTGGGCACGCTCGTCTTCGACCTGTTGCCGCTGGTGCTGTTTTTCCTGGCGGCGGGACTGGTGCTGCGCTGGTTCGCCGGCAGTCACGGCCCCGTCGAGGACATGGTCAGCGGTTTCGTCGACGCGTATCTGACGACGCGCGTCACGATGGCGGTGGTGCGACTGCTGGTGTCGCCCGTCGGGCACGGAATGCGCCTGCTGCGGGTCAACGCCGAGTTGTCGCGGATCGTTGAAAACTGGGTGCAGCGCATCGTCGTGCTCGCCGCATTCGGTCTGGCGATCGCCAATGGCGCCGCGGCGTTCGGTGCGAGCGAGTCGGGACGCGTCGCGTTCATGAAACTGGTTTCGCTGGTGGTCCACATCTTCGTGGTCATCCTGATTTTCCATGTCCGCAGACCCATCGGCGAGCGTATCGCCGCGCGGGAGGACGCGCATGGCGCGGTGGCGGGCGTGCGCAACTGGCTGGCGGAGGTATGGGCCTATTTCGCCGCCTTCGTCGTGATGGCGATCTGGGTCGTCTGGGCGCTCGGCGTCGAGGACGGGTTTCCGAAGCTGGTGCATTTCATCGGCGTTTCGGTGGGCGTCGTCATCGCCGCGCGGCTGTTCGCGATTCTGGCGCTGGGCGCGCTGGGTCGCGCCTTCCACGCCGATACGGAGGCGCCCGGCGCGGCATCCACGGGCGCGCGCGGCCGTCTGGCCGAGCGGTACTATCCGATCGTGCGCTCGGTCGTGTCCGCGGTCATCGTGATCTGCGCGGTGATCGCGTTGCTGCAGGTTTGGGGTTTCAACGCGGTGGCCTGGTTCACGCATGGTTCGGTCGGCCGCAATCTCGCGTCGGCCGCGCTGACCATCGCGGTGGCCGCCATCGTCGCGGTGGCGGTCTGGGAGGCGGCCAACGCGGCGGTGGACCGGCGTCTCACGCGCTGGACCGGGAGTGGCGATCTGGTGCGCGCCGCGCGTCTGCGCACGCTGCTGCCGATGCTGCGGACCTGTCTGTTCATCATCATCGTGCTGATCGTCGGTCTGACCGCGCTGAACGAAATCGGCATCAACACGACGCCGCTGCTGGCCGGCGCCAGCATCATCGGCGTGGCGCTGGGTTTCGGTTCGCAAAAGCTCGTCCAGGATTTCATCACCGGCATCTTCCTGTTGATGGAGAACGCGATGCAGGTGGGCGACGCGGTCACGGTCGCGGGGGTGTCGGGCACCGTGGAATATCTGTCGATCCGCACGGTGCGCCTGCGCGCGGGCGACGGCTCGCTGCACATCGTGCCGTTCAGTTCGGTGTCGACGGTCAACAACACCAACCGCGGCATCGGCAACGCGGCGGTGCGCGTGAGCGTCACCTATGACAGCGACATCGATCAGGTGATCGACGAACTGCAGAAGATCGGCGCCGGCATGCGCGCCGATCCGGCGTTCAAGGATCTGATTCTGAACGACCTGGAACTGTGGGGCGTGGACGCGGTCGACGGCTCGATGGTGACGCTCGCCGGACAGATACGCTGCGTGGACAAGGGGCGCTGGGGCGTGCAGCGCGCGTTCAACCGGAAGATGTTCGAACGGTTCCGGGCCCTGGGCGTCGAGATCGCGAATCCGCGCGCGAGCTGGGTGCTGCCGGCCGAGAACGCACTGGCGGCCCGCGTGCCGCTGGGTCTGGACGCCGCGTCGCGCGGCGTGTCGGACACGGCGCCGCGCGACGCGGCACCAGAGGCGTTGCGCTAGTCGCCGTGCGCCGCCGTGCGATGCGCGCACGCGGCGCCGTAACGCAGCCGCGCCAGCTGCTCGGCGGCGTCGGCGAGCAGCGACGCCGTGTCGCGGATCGCGTCGTCCAGGGCGATCGGCCCCGGCGCGATGGAAAAGCATCCGGTGAAATGCGCACCGAGCGCGTCCAGCGCGGTGCGCTCCACCGCGCCGGAGACCAGGGTGGCGTTCACCCCCGCGGCGTGCGCGTACTGGCTTGCGACGAACGGGGCCTTGCCGCGCAGCGTCTGCGCGTCGCTGCGGCCCTCGCCGGTGATGAGCCAGTCGGCGTCCTGCAACGCCGTGGCCAGACCGATCTCCTCGGCCAGCACCCGCGCACCGGGCGCGAAGCGCGCGCCCAGCATCAGCAGCGCGTACCCCAGACCACCCGCGGCGCCTGCGCCGGGAAGGGCGCGGGCGCTGCGGCCGGCGGCGCGCTCCAGGCAGTCGGCGTAGTGACCGAGCGCGGCGTCGAGCACCGCGACCTGCGCCGGCGTCACGCCCTTTTGCGGACCGAACACCGCCGTCGCGCCGTGTTCGCCGCACAGGGGACTGTCCACGTCGGACATCGCGATCAACGCAAGGCCGCCGAGGCGGGGATCCAGGCCGGCGAGGTCGATACGATCGATCTGCGCGAAGGCGTCGGGGACCGGCCGTACGTCCCGGCCCGCGCCATCGAGCAGGCGCGCGCCGAGGGCGACCAGCATGCCGGCGCCGCCGTCGTTGATGCTGCTGCCGCCCAGCGCGACGAACACCTCGCGCACGTTGTCCTGAACCGGGCCCGCGACCGGCTCTCCGGCCGTGTCCTGCACCGTGCCCGACGTCCCGCAGTCCAGCAGTGCGCGCAGCGCGTCGCCCACGCCGCGGCTGGAACGCTGCGCGACCGGCGCCTGCATGCCGTGCGCATCGGTGATGCCGACGATCTCGGCGGACTCGATCACCGCGCGCCCGCCCGCCAGCAACGCGACCGGGGCGAGACGCCGGCCGCCCGCGGCATCGGTCACCATGACGTCGTGGCGGCGGGCGGCGCCGGTCATGAACGCGTCGCGCGTGCCTTCGCCGCCGTCGGCCATCGGGCGCAGGCGCAATTGCGCGCCCGGCAGCGCGCGCCGCAGCCCCTGCGCGAGCGCCGCCGCCACGGCCGCGGCGCCCAGCGAGCCCTTGAACGAATCCGGCGCGATCACGATCACGGGAGCGGGAGCGGGAACGGGAACGGGAACGGGAACGGAAGGGGCGGAGCGAAACGGCATGGGGGGCTCACGACGGCGATTTCGGCGGGTCCGCGAAATTGTTTGCTAGAATAGCTGGCTTTACAGCTCAACGCATCAGGCTTGTGGATCGGTGGCGTGGCGGCGGGGCGATATGCGGGGCGATAGGGTTTCGCAACGGCATCGCGCGGCAGGCAGGGCCCGCCAACCGGACATGGGCAGGAAACTAAAAAAGAACGGATCGAATCCATGGCAAA
>JBPBQT010000273.1:0-7163 GCA_050955065.1 Janthinobacterium lividum
TCTGGACGCTGTTTTCCGGACTTGCCACGTCGATCGCCGAACAGGCCGGAGGCGGCAAAACCTGGAAATTCATCAATGTGCTGCTTTCGATGACGGAAGGCAAAGGCAATGTGAACGAAAGTGTGGTGCGTGAGTGGGTGAAGGTGGCGTACGGGGATAAACTCATGACGGGTGAAATTCCCAAGACGGTCGTGTCGAGTTCATCGGGCACCAAGTTTTCGACGGTCTACGACATCACCAAATACACAGGCAGCGCGAAAACATACCAGACCGCACGGTTGGCCTACGATGCCGCGGTAGATCAGGTCGAAGCGCAGATTCGGCGGGTTTGGGTAAGGGAATAGGAGAGGGGAGCGCATGAGCAGACAAAAAGACGAGGCCGCGCGCTTGGCGGCTGCTGCAATCGACCCGAGCATGCTGCCGAGCTTTTCCCGGCGCGCTCCCCGGGTCGCGATGAATACGGTGACGGATTTCACCGGCGAACTTGGAAAAGTCGAGAATGATCTTCGGGAAGCGCGTGAAAAGCTCGCTTTGCATGAAGGCTCGTTGCCGACGCGGAAGATCGATCCCAGGACCATCAAACTGTCGAAGTTCGCCAATCGTATCGATCAATCGCTCGAAGGCGCGGATTTCGAGGCGTTCAAGCAGGAGATTGCCAACGCCGGTGGAAATGTTCAACCGATCAAGGTCCGCTTGACGGAGGAGGGTGTTCAGGAGGTGGTCTTCGGGCACAGACGGTACCGTGCCTGCCTGGAATTGGGACTTCCCGTGCTGGCGACCATTCGCGAGAACATGACCGACAAGGAATTGTTCGAGGAAATGAGCCGCGAAAACGATCAACGCAAGAATCTCTCCCCTTATGAACTGGCCATGCACTACAAGCGGGCAATCGATCTGAAGCTGTATCGGAACTGGTCGGAAGTTGCGGCCGTGCTGGGCAAGACCAAGGCGCTGCTTAGCCGATACAGCGCATTGGCTGAATTGCCCAAAGCGGTCGTAGATGCCTTTCCTTCGCCTAACGACATTCAACCGAAGTGGGCGACGACGTTGCGCCGGGTGATCGACGTGGACGCGGATGCGGTCGTGCAGGCAGCGAAGAAGGCTCGGGGCTCGGGACTCAACGCGAAGCTGGTGTTCGAGATGTTGATCAATCTCCCGGAAAAAGAGTTAACCCGGGTTAACTTTGCCATCGGTGGATGGATCGAGACGGACAGGACAGTCAGGATCGACATCGACAAGAGCAGGCTCACACCCGAGCAGTTGGAAGAATTGCAGGCCTATCTCGTGCGGATCGAGGCATCCTGATCTGCCAATTGCCTTTGGTGCGATGGCTCAGATAGTTAACCCGGGTTAACTTTACCGAGTGTATCCGTTCTCCGAGAGGTCTGACCCCTGCCTGCTTGCCCCCCGGTTCATTCATTTCGGTCCACCCGCGGGATGCCGATGTGTGACCATGGCTGAGGATGACCTGTTCATTCCGACAAAAAGTTAACCCGGGTTAACTTCTCAATCGTTCACTCCCGCTTGTTTTGATCCGATGCGTGCCGAACAGCCCAAGCCGCAACGACGCTGATGTCCGAGTCATGATTTCTTGAGGAAGCGTCCTGAAATCCCGGTAACTACCTTTCAGTGTGTTTCCTTGCTTTGCTCATGGACGGGCGACCCAGTCCCTCCCGATGTGCAGGCAATGCGACTCGAGCCGACACTTGCAGCGGCTCCTCATGCTCTGGCTATGGGTCCATCAACCGAAGATGGCTTCTGGACGGCCAGCGGGAAGTTAATCCGGGTTAACTCAAAAGCCCCCGGGTCTTTTCCTCAACTACTCCTGATGAGAAAAATGCGCGCGTCCAGTGAAAACCTCGTACGCAGGTAGCGAAAGCCATCGCCCGAAAACTTGAAAACCCATCGGACGACTTGGCCAGGATCCGAGGAAATCCGTCCGATAGCAGGGATTTCATACCCGGGACAGGGCGCCATACCGACAGACACGCCGGCCATCTCGAACAGGGCATCCCTCCCACTGATACAGTTCCACGCTCGCCATCGAACCAAGTTCGAAGGATGCGGTCAAGACTTCACCCGTCGATTACAATACTAATCATAAATGACGGTTTTCCTGTGTAGAATTCGTCTGTTCAGACGATATCCGTGCCGAGCCTTGAAGGACAAGGGTTTCAGCCTTCAACCAGGGTTCGGGTAGCGTCCGGCGCGCATTGCTTTCGCATGCAGATCGCGGCGATGACCGAGCGCCGGAGGTCATTTCGCCACTCGATCACTTTCGACAGGAGACGAACGTTCATTTATGGCCATGCCTTCCTCCAGCCCTGCGATATTGTTCCGAACACCAAAGCCATGCCGAGGCCCGGACAGGCGATGACCATTGAACTGCGTCGTCTGGGGTTTGCGCATTTCGCGTTCTACCGCGCCTATCTCGAAGGCGCGGATGCGATCGATCTGAATCATCTTGCCGACCACTATCTCGGGATTGGACGAGACCCGCGTCTGTGCCGCTCCATATTGGTCTGGCTGCAGGATGAACTGGCCGCCGTTGCGCGTCGTATCGGTGACCGAGAGGCGGCGCGATTGCTGCGGTTGCCCCGACGGCTGGGTGCCGATACCGAAAGGGCGCACGATATTCCTTCTCTGGAGGAATTCCGGGAGGCCGTCGACGTGGAAGGGGTTTTCAACGAAACCGAACTCCTTGCGTTATATCGCCAGACATACCCCGCTGCAACCCGTTCGCGTCGGGAAATGCGCAGCATGCGCCTGCACGCGCGTCGATTCGAAGCATTGCGCCGAATCGAAAGCGTCGTCGCCGAGCCGCCTGCGAGTGCCCACCTTGCAGAGGGGTGGCTCGATCCGCTCGTCGCCGCTCGCCTGCGAGCGGTCGGCATCGACACCCTCGGGCAACTGGTGGATACGATCAATACGTCCGGATACCGTTGGTACAGCGCGGTCCCACGCGTCGGGCCACAAGCTGCGGCACGCATCGTCAGGTGGTTGGAGGCGAACGCGGCGCATCTCGCGTGGCCATTGCAGGCACACGTATTGGCACCGATTCGCCAGCAGCCGCGCGAAATGCTGTTGGACGTCCGCGTGTCGCTCACGGATCTGGCCCCGATCGAGACGTTGCGGCTGTCACCCGCGATGTCGGGCGCCGAGGGACGGAATCGCGCGCCGCACGTCCAGAGCCGGACGAACGCCGCCCACGACCTCGCCGCGATCAATGCGTGGCTTGACGGACACGATGCCGGCTCCCATACCTGGCGCTCATATCGCACCCAGGCCGAACGGATTTTGTTGTGGAGCGTCTTCGAGCGGGGCAAGCCGCTTTCTTCACTCGACAGGGACGATGCCGTCGCCTATCAGCACTTTCTGTCGGATGTCCCCGCGCATTGGCTGGGCCAGCGCGCGACGCCGCGCTGGTCTTCGAATTGGCGGCCCTTTGCCGGGCCCCTGGCGCCGGCAAGCCGGGTGACGGCGCTGAACGTGGTGAAATCGCTGTTTCAGTGGCTCGTGGAGAAACGCTATTTGCAGGGCAATCCGTGGACCGGTATCAAAGCCTCGGTCACCGAGCGTCAGTCCCTCGGCATCAAGGCCCATCATGCGCTGACGCGGGCGCACTGGAACGCGGTCATGGATTATGCGCAAACCCGCCTGCGGGGCGCCGTGCGCGAACGTGCCTGCTTCATTCTGCTGCTGGGAAACATGACGGGTTTGCGGCTGGCCGAGATGGCGAGCGCGACCGTCGCTGCGCTGGAAGCGCGCTGGATCGACCACCCTCCGCACACGACGTGGTCCATCACAGTGCGTGGAAGAGGTGGCAAAACACGGTCGGTGCCGTTCCCCGAACGCCTGGTGACGGCGCTTCGACAGTATCTCGTCGCCCGGGGGCTGCCGGAGGACCCGCTGGAATGCGCCCCGGGAACACCGTTGATCGGTCGCCTGTCGATGTCGGAGGGGCCGGTGCTTGGCGCACCGGCACTGGCGATCGCCTTCAAGACGCTTTTCACGCAAGCGGGGAGGCACCTGGCGGCGCAAGATGTCGCCGCCGCGCGGCGCCTGGCCATGGCGTCGGCGCACTGGCTGCGCCATACGCACGGCGCGCGCGCAACCGAGGCGGGCATGCCTCTGGACGTCGTTCAAAAAAATCTCGGGCACGCGTCGCCAGCGACGACGGCTATCTATGCGACGACGCCCGTGCAACGCGTGCGAAAGGTGGAAGCATAGTTCATCGCACCGCAATCTCATTTTCGAGAATGATGTCGCTCCGATTCATCGGTAACACTCCAGAGAACTGCCGGACCAGGACTTCACCAAGGCCTGCAGGACAGTCAGCTGGTCGAGGGCCCGATGCATCGCATCCATGCCGTCGACGGCTTTTTGCAAACGACCGATGTTATCGACCATGTTCTGCCGATCATTCGTGTTTTGCGCGCTCATCGCGGTGATCTGTCCCCGCGTCGAAAGACTCTTTTCCGCCATTGCTTCTGTGGTGGCAACCGTCTTTTCAGCGGTTCTCTTTATCCGTGCGACGGTCTCCACGGTTTCGTCGATCTTGTCGCGCGTGGCACTGGCCTGTTCTTTCGACGAACGGGCCAGGCGGCGCACTTCCTCGGCCACCACGGCGAATCCCCTTCCGGCCTCCCCGACCCGGGCCGCCTCGACCGCGGCATTGAGCGCCAGAAGATTTGTCTGGTCGGCTATCTTGCGGATTCCGCTGTGAGAAAAGCCTATCCCGCCGCTACCTGTAATTGCGGTATGACGCCGCAATGCTTTAGAGGTAGTGCGATCGCAATATTGTCGTCAGCGCGGCATTCAGCGCTTCGGGAACGGTGACGTCACGCGAGCGCCGCATGCCGGCATGCCGTTGGCGATGAAATACGGCGTGTCGACGCCTGTCAGCGGCGCACGGCCACGAATCCGGTCGGCGATTTTTTCCGCGAGCATGATCGTCGGCGCGTTCAGATTGCCGGTGACGATCCGCGGCATGATCGACGCGTCGATGACGCGCAGGGACGTCAGGCCGTGCACTCGACCTTCACTGTCGACCACCGCCATGTCGTCATATCCCATCCTGCAGGAACACGAGGGATGATAGGCCGTCTGCGCTCTTGCGCGAACGAAGGCGTCGAGCTGCGCATCGGTCCGCTGCCGGGCGTCGGGATGCAATGCGCGGCCCCGGAATTTTTCCAGCGCGGGCTGATGCATGATGTCGCGCGTGATCCGGATCGCGTCGCGGAATTCCCGCCAGTCGATCGGATCGGACATATAGTTGAACAGGATGCTGGGGTGCGCGCGGGGATCGCGCGATGTCAGCCTGACGCGGCCGCGACTGGGCGAGCGCATCGATCCGACATGCGCCTGAAACCCATGCATCCTGATGGGATTCGCGCCATTGTAATCGATCGCGATCGGTAGAAAGTGATACTGAATATTTGGCCAGGCGTCGTCATCGCGTGTGCGGATGAAGCCTCCCGCCTCGAACTGGTTGCTCGCGCCGATGCCCCGGCCGTTCACCATCCAGTCCAGGCCGATGGCCGGCTGATTCCACCACTGCAGTGCCGGATACAGCGACACCGCTTCCTTGCACGCATACTGCATGTAGATTTCGAGATGATCCTGCAGATTCTCGCCGACGCCCGGCAGCTCCTGCACCAGCGGGATGCCGAGCCCGGTCAGCCAGCCGGCGTTGCCCACGCCCGAGCGTTGCAGAAGTTGCGGCGAGGCGATTGCGCCGCTGCAGATCAGCACTTCACGCCGCGCAAGGGCATCGACCCGCCGATCGCCGTGCAGGTAGGTGACGCCGATCGCCCGCTTGCCGGAAAACAGGATGCGATCGGTGATCGCGTGCGTGACGATGGTCAGGGTGTCGCGTCGGCGCGCGCTATCGAGATAACTCCTGGCCGTGCTGGCGCGCCTGCCGCGCGGCGTCACGGTGCGGTCCATCGGCCCGAAACCTTCCTGCCGATAGCCGTTCAGATCGTCGGTACGCGGATAGCCGGCCTGCACCCCGGCTTCCACCATCGCGGCGAATAACGGGTTGTTGCCGGGTCGGGACGTCACGACGTCAAGCGGACCGTCGCCGCCGTGGTACGCATTCGGGCCGGCGTCGCGGGTTTCCGCCTTGCGGAAGTACGGGAGGCAGTCCAGATAGCGCCAGTCTTCCAGCCCCGCGTGCCCGGCCCAGCTGTCGTAATCCAGCGCATTGCCGCGGATGTAGCACATTCCGTTGATCAGCGACGACCCGCCCAGACCCTTGCCCCGTGCACATTCCATGCGCCGATGGTTCATATGCGGCTCCGGATCGGTTCTGTACGCCCAGTTGTAGCGCCGCCCTTGCAGGGGATAGGCGAGGGCGGCGGGCATCTGGGTGCGGAAGTCCAGACGATAATCCGGACCGCCTGCTTCGAGCAGCAGGACGGTGATGCCCGCATCCTCGGTCAGGCGTGCGGCCAGCACATTGCCGGCGGACCCCGCGCCGACGACGATGTAATCGTATTCGCCAGTGGTCTCCATTTCGTCGGCAATCCTTAAAAAAGCGGTTGATAGGCGCTCAGCTCGATCTGTATCGATTTGACCTGCGTGTACTGTTCGAGCGTGGCGAGACCGTTCTCGCGGCCGATGCCGGATTGTTTGCAGCCGCCCACAGGCATCTCGGGCGGCGATTCGCCCCAGGTGTTGATCCAGCAGATACCTGCTTCGAGGCGATGAATCACGCGGTGCGCCCGCGCGAGGTTTTCGGTAACCACACCGGCGGCAAGGCCCGTGTCGATGTCGTTCGCGCGGCGCACGAGTTCCTCCTCGTCGTCGAACACGAGGATGCTCAACACGGGGCCGAAGATTTCTTCGCGGACGATGCGCATGTCGTCGCGACAATCGGTGAAGATCGTCGGGGCGACATACTGGCCTTGTGCGAAGACGCCATGGGTCAACCGCTTGCCGCCGTACAGCAGGCGCGCACCTGCAGCAACGCCGCTGTCGATGTAATCCAGTACCTTGCGCAGCTGCGCGCCGCTGACCAGGGGGCCGAAATTGGTCCGCGCTTCACGGGGATCGCCGATGCGAATGCGTTGCGCGCGTTCGACGATCAGGGTTTCGAATGCGGCCAGCACGCGCCGTTGCACGAATACCCGGGTGCCGTTCGTGCATACCTGTCCGGT
>JBPBQT010000274.1:0-7090 GCA_050955065.1 Janthinobacterium lividum
AGGGAGGATCAGATCGTCGGCCCTGCCCGGCGAACAAGAGCACTATGCAATTGCAAAACGATAACAAACCCTCCGGGTACATGGCCTCCGATACCGCCAACCGGGCGGCGCAAGCCAAAAAAGAGCAGGCCGGACGCCGCCGCGCGCATAAATTCCTGCGGCGCGTCGCGCTGGTCTCCACCTTCGGCGGTCTGCTGTTCGGCTATGACACCGGCGTCATCAATGGCGCGCTCATCTACATGAGCGACGACCTGGGCCTCACGCCCTTCACCGAAGGGCTGGTCGCCAGCGCGCTGCTGCTGGGCGCGGCGTTCGGCGCGGTGCTCGGCGGACGGCTGGTGGACAGCCGGGGCCGCCGCAACACCATCATCCTGCTGGCGATGCTGTTCCTCGTCGGCGCGCTGGCCTGCACCTTCGCGCCGAACACCACGGTGATGGTGCTGTCGCGCTTCGTCCTCGGCGTGGCCGTCGGCGGCGCGTCCGTCGCGGTGCCCACCTATCTCTCCGAGATGGCGCCGCCGTCGAAACGGGGCAGCTTGGTCAACCAGAACGAGTTGATGGTGGTGACCGGGCAACTGGTGGCGTTCGTGTCGAACGCCGCGCTCGGCAATTTCTTCGGTCACCAGCATGGCATCTGGCGCTGGATGCTGGTCATCGCGACGCTGCCCGCGCTGGCGTTGTGGATCGGCATGCAGTTCATGCCGCAAAGTCCGCGCTGGCTCGCCGCGCAGGGGCGTTTCGACGACGCGCTCGCCACGTTGCGCAAGGTCCGCACGCTGAGCCGCGCCCGTGTCGAGCTCGAGGAGATCAAGAAGGCGATCGGCCAGGACAGCCACCGCGATCAGGGCGGCTGGAAATCGCTGTCGACCCCGTGGATGCGGCGTATCTTCGTCGTCGGCGTGGGTCTCGCGGTCGTGCAGCAGGTCACCGGCGTCAATTCGATCATGTACTACGGCACGCAGATCCTGACCGAATCCGGCTTCGGCCGCAACGGCGCACTGATCGCGAACATCTCGAACGGCGTGATCGCGGTCGTCGCGGTGATCATCGGCATGCGCCTGCTGAACCACGTCGGACGCCGCCCGCTGCTGCTGGTGGGACTGGCCGGCTCGACCGGCGCGCTGTTGCTGATCGGCGTGCTGTCGCTGACGCTGCCGCCGTCGACGCTGCGCGCATTCAGCATCCTCGGCGCGATGGGACTGTTCCTGGCGTTCGTGCAGGGCTCGATCGCGCCGGTCGTCTGGGTCATGCTGTCGGAGATCTTTCCGTTGTCGATCCGGGGTTTCGCGATGGGCGTGGCCACCTGCGCGCTGTGGATCGAGAATTTCGTGATCGGCCTGTCGTTCCCGGTGGTGGTCAAGTGGGTCGGCATCTCGTCGACGTTCTTCATGTTCTTCGTGCTGGGCGTGGGGGCGTTCCTGTTCGTCCTGCGCTTCGTGCCCGAAACCCGGGGCCGTACGCTCGAGGAAATCGAGGCGCAATTCCGGGGCAAGGCGGCCTGACCTGCCGGGAGCGCCGCGTCCTCCGGCCCGCGTCCCCTTCCCTGCCGGCCCGCCGCGCCTGCCTTCTCCGCCTGCGGGAATGCGCCTGCCCGATACGTGGCCCGATACGTGTCGAGATCGCGCGAAGCCGCGCGATTCCGTATGATGCCGCCTGAGGTCGAGGCGGCGCGTGCGGTGCCGTGGCGATCTTCGCGAACCTTCGCGGCCCTCGCCTACGTCATTCGGACATCGTGTCGATCCATCCCGAAACTTCCTCCACGCCCCGCCCGTCCGCGCTGTCCTGCGACACCCTGCCTCGCGCCACACTTTCCCGCGCGGATTACCGCACCCTCGGACTGGCGGCGCTGGGCGGATCGCTCGAAATCTACGATTTCATCGTCTTCGCGTTTTTCGCCGCGACGCTGAGCAAGGTTTTCTTCCCGCCGCAGACGCCGGACTGGCTGCGTCTCATCCAGACCTTCGGCATCTTCGCCGCGGGATATCTGGCGCGCCCGCTCGGCGGCATCGTCATGGCGCATTACGCCGACCGGGGCGGGCGCAAGAAGATGTTCGGTCTGAGCATCCTGATGATGGCGCTGCCCTGCCTGGTGATCGGCATCATGCCGGCCTACCGCAGCATCGGTTTCGCCGCACCCCTGCTGTTGCTCGCGCTGCGCATCGTGCAGGGCGCCGCGGTGGGGGGTGAAGTGCCCGGCGCCTGGGTCTTCGTCGCGGAGCACGCGCCCGTCGCGCGCCGCGGCACCGTGCTGGGCATCCTGCAGGCCGGCCTGACCTTCGGCTATCTGCTGGGCGCGCTGACGGCCGCCTGGCTGGCCCGCGTCTTCTCGCCGGCGGAAATGCTCGACTACGCGTGGCGCATCCCCTTCCTGCTGGGCGGCGTCTTCGGCCTGCTCGGGGTCTGGCTGCGCCGCTGGCTCAGCGAGACCCCGGTGTTCACGGCATTGCGCGCGCGCCGGCGGGACGCGCTGCGTTATCCGGTCCTGGCCGTGCTGCGCGAGCATCGCGCGGCCCTGCTGCCGGCGATGATCCTGACCTGCGTGCTGACCTCGGCGGTCGTGACGCTGGTGGTGGTGACGCCCACGCTGCTGCAGCAGCGCTTCGGCATGCCCGCCAGCCGCGCGTTCGGCCTGAGCAGCATCGCGATCGTTTTTCTCAATATCGGCTGCGTACTGGGCGGACGCGTCGGGGACCGCATCGGCGCCTGGCGCGCCGTCGCGCTGTACAGTGCGCTGATGCCGCTGGGCATCGGCGTGCTGTACGCGAGCCTGATTCACCACTGGCCCTGGCCCGGCGCGGCCTACGCGCTCGCCGGCCTGAGCTGCGGGATCGTCGGCGTCGTGCCCGCGGCGATGATCGGGCTGTTCCCGCCCGCGCTGCGCGTGTCGGGCATCTCGCTGACCTACAACGTCGCCTACGCGATCTGGGCCAGCACCACGCCGCTGCTGCTGATCGCCCTGACGCCGTGGAGCGCATGGAGTTGCGTCGCGTACTGCGCGGCGATGGGGACGCTCGGTTGTCTGACCGCGTGCATCGCGCCGGCCGCGCGACGGCGTGGGCACGACGGCGCAGACGAAGCCGCACCGGCAGCCCGTGCGAAACTGCCCGCCCGGTAAAGGATGGCGGACACGTCCGCAGGCCCGCATGACGTTCCCCGGTGGTATCGATATCCGTCCGGGGCAGTGTTTTCCCTGTATTGACGTATTCGCCAACTAAGCCGATTATCCATTCCGCAAACGGTTGCGGATGTGTTTTCACTGCCATTCTCTCACCAGATGAGAACATGGCCGGGATCACGTCCGCTCCCCGATGGCAGCCCCCCGGCGATCAGAACGCCGGGCGCTGGCGGCCCGCATCGCGACTGCGCGAAACGGCCAACGGCGCATCCAAAATCAAACAGGAGACGTTGCAATGACCCATTTCGTCCGTCGTCGCGTGCTGGTTGCCGGTGTTGCCCTCGCCGCCACCGCATTGCTGCCCCTCGCCGCCCAGGCGCAGAGCGCCGGCCACAAGCCGCGCGTCGCGCTGATCATGAAGTCGCTGGCCAACGAATTCTTCCTGACGATGGAGGACGGCGCGAAGGATTACCAGAAGACGCATTCGAGCGATTTCGAACTGATCTCGAACGGCATCAAGAACGAGACCGACACCAGCGCGCAGATCCGCATCGTCGAGCAGATGATCGTCTCGAAGGTCGACGCGATCGTGATCGCGCCGGCGGATTCGAAGGCCATGGTCCCGGCGATCAAGAAAGCGGTGGACGCCGGCATCATCGTCGTCAACATCGACAATCGCCTCGACCAGGACGTGCTGAAGTCGAAGAACATCAAGGTGCCCTTCGTCGGCCCGGACAACCGCAAGGGCGCGAAGCTGGTCGGCGACTACCTGGCGAAGAACCTGAAGGCCGGCGACGAGGTCGGCATCGTCGAGGGCGTCTCGACCACCACCAACGCCCAGCAACGCACCGCGGGCTTCAAGGACGCGATGGCGGCCGCGAAGGTGAAGGTCGTCTCGCTGCAGTCGGGCGACTGGGAAATCGACAAGGGCAATGCGGTCTCCGCGGCGATGCTCAACGAGTATCCGAACCTGAAGGCGCTGCTGACCGGCAACGACAACATGGCGATCGGCGCGGTGTCGGCGGTGCGGGCCGCGGGCCGCGCGGGCAAGGTGGGCATCGTCGGGTACGACGATATCGCCGCGATCAAGCCGATGCTCCAGGACGGGCGCGTGCTCGCCACCGCGAACCAGTTCGCGGCGAAGCAGGCGGTGTTCGGCATCACCACGGCGCTCGGCGCGATCCACGATCACAAGAAGCAGAGCGATCTGGCCGACATCGTCGAAACCCCGGTCGAGCTGGTGACGCGCAAATGATGTCGACTCCCGTCATGCAGGTGAGCGGTATCGGCAAGACGTATGCCGCGCCGGTACTGGCGGGCGTCGACCTGACGCTGTTCGCCGGCGAAGTGCTCGCGCTGACCGGCGAGAACGGCGCCGGCAAGAGCACGTTGTCGAAGATCATCGGCGGGCTGGAGACGCCGACGCACGGCGCGATGGCCTTCAACGGCGCGCCGTTCGCGCCGGGCAGCCGCAGCAAGGCCGAGGCGCTGGGCGTGCGCATGGTGATGCAGGAGCTGAACCTGCTGCCCACGCTGACGATCGCCGAGAACCTGTTCTTCAACCAGCTGCCGTCCTCGGGGCTGGGCTGGATTTCCCGCAAACGCCTTCGCGCCGCCGCCGTCGCGGCGATGGCGCGGGTGGGGCTCGACACGCTGGACCCCGACACGCCCGTCGCGGCGCTGGGCATCGGCCATCAGCAGATGGTCGAGATCGCCCGCAACCTGATCGGCGACTGCCGGGTGCTGATCCTCGACGAGCCGACCGCGATGCTCACCGGCCGCGAGGTCGAGCTGCTGTTCGAGCAGGTCGAGCGTCTGAAGCGCGACGGCGTGTCGATCATCTACATCTCGCACCGGCTCGAGGAGCTGGCGCGCATTTCCAACCGGATCGCGGTGCTGCGCGACGGCAAGCTCGTCAGCGTCGGCCCCATCGCCGACTACACGACGGACCGCCTGGTGACGCTGATGGTGGGACGCGACATCGGCGACCGGATCGACCTCGGCGAGCGGAACATCGGCGCGCCGATGTTCCGCGTCGAGCACATGACGCGCGGCGACGTGGTGAAGGATGTGTCCTTCGAGGTGCGGCGCGGCGAGATCTTCGGCATCAGCGGACTGATCGGCTCGGGCCGCACCGAACTGCTGCGGCTGATCTTCGGCGCCGACCGGAAGGACGCCGGCACCGTGTCGAAGGGCACGCCGCCGCAGCCGTGCACGATCCATTCGCCGGTCGACGCGGTGCGTCAGCGCATCGCGCTGATCACCGAGGACCGCAAGGGCGAGGGCCTGCTGCTCACGCAGCCGGTCGCGTCGAACCTGTCGCTGAGCAATTTCGAGAAGGTCTCGCGCTTCGGCATGGTCGACGGCGGCCTCGAACACCGCCTGTCGAAGCGTCAGATCGATGCGATGAGCGTGCGCTGTTCGGGCCCGGCGCAGCCGGTGGGCGAGCTCTCCGGCGGCAACCAGCAGAAGGTCGTGATCGGCCGCTGGCTGGAACGCGACTGCGACGTGATGCTGTTCGACGAGCCCACGCGCGGCATCGACGTGGGCGCGAAGTTCGACATCTACGCACTGCTGGGCGCGCAGGCCCGTGCCGGCAAGGCGCTGGTCGTCGTGTCGAGCGACATGCGCGAGCTGATGCTGATCTGCGACCGCATCGCGGTGATGTCCGCGGGCAAGCTGGTACGCACCTTCGCCCGGGGCGAATGGACCCAGGACAGCCTGCTCGCGGCGGCGTTCTCGGGCTATGACAAGGAAGACGCCGCGGATGCGGCCGCGGCGCATGCCGCACACCGGCAAAACGCTGGCGCTGCACCAGACACAGAAGGCGTCCACGATGCGCGAGCCGCATCCCGGAGCGCACAACCGACACGAGACATACCATGACGATTCCTGCCGACAAGCGTGTCGACAAGCCCGCCGCCGCACCCGACGCCGACACGACGCTGGGCACGCTGGCGACGCCACCCGCGTCGACGGTCAACGCCGGCACGCGGATGGGCCTGAACAGCTATCTGGGTCTCGCCGGCGCGCTGCTGGCGATGATCATCCTGTTCTCCACGCTCAGCTCGCACTTTCTGACCTACGACACCTTCATCACGATCGCGAACCAGATTCCCGATCTGGTGGTGATGGCGGTGGGCATGACCTTCGTGCTGATCATCGCCGGCATCGATCTCTCCGTCGGTTCGGTGCTGGCGCTGGCGGCGTCGGCGGTCAGCGTCGCGGCGCTGCAATGGCACTGGAGCCCGCTGCCCGCGGCGCTGGCCGGCGTGGCGATCGCCGCGGCGGCCGGCAGCCTGACCGGTTTCGTCACGGTGGCGTGGCGGATTCCGTCGTTCATCGTCTCGCTGGGCGTGCTGGAAATGGCCCGCGGACTGGCGTACCAGATGACGAATTCGCGCACCGCCTACATCGGCGATTCGTTCGACTGGCTCGCGAACCCGGTGGCGTTCGGCATCTCGCCGGCGTTCATCATCGCGGTGGTGGTCATGATCGTCGCGCAACTCGTGCTCACGCGCACGGTGTTCGGCCGCTATCTGATCGGCATCGGCACCAACGAGGAAGCGGTGCGGTTGGCGGGCATCGATCCGCGCCCCTACAAGGTCATCGTCTTCTCGCTGATGGGCGCGCTCGCCGGTCTCGCCGCGCTGTTCCAGATCTCGCGCCTGGAAGCGGCGGATCCGAACGCCGGCGCCGGCAGCGAACTGCAGGTGATCGCGGCGGTCGTGATCGGCGGCACCAGCCTGATGGGTGGACGCGGCTCGGTCATCAGCACCTTCTTCGGGGTATTGATCATCTCGGTACTGGCCGCGGGACTCGCGCAGATCGGCGCCAACGAGCCGACCAAGCGCATCATCACCGGCGCGGTCATCGTGGTGGCGGTGGTGCTCGACACCTATCGCAGCCACCGCGCGAAACGGCGTGCCTGAGCGCCTGCCGTCGTGCGCGCCCTCGTGCGAGGGCGCGCATGGC
>JBPBQT010000275.1:0-6766 GCA_050955065.1 Janthinobacterium lividum
ACGCATTTCAACACGGCCTTCGCGTTGTCGCTCGCGCTGGATTTCGGCCGCCGTACCGGCCATCCCGGCCGTGCCGCGCTCGTGTCGTCGATCGAAACCGCAGCGCGACGCTGGCATGCCGCGGACCACGACTGTCAGGCGTGGGAGCCGGGCGGCGACGAATTCCTGTCGCCCGCGCTGATGGAGGCGGCGCTGATGCGCCGCGTGCTGCCGGCGGCGGAATTCCTCGACTGGTTCGGCGCATTTCTGCCCGCGCTGGCCGCGGGCCGGCCGCAGACCCTGTTCGTGCCGGCGACGGTCGCGGACCGCAGCGACGGCAAGATCGCCCATCTCGACGGGCTGAATCTGAGCCGAGCCTGGTGCCAGCGCGATCTTGCCGCCGCGCTGCCGCCCGACGACCCGCGCCGCGCGGTGCTGCTGGACGCCGCCGGGCGGCACCTGGACGCCGCGCTGCCGCACGTGGCGGGCGACTATATGGGCGAGCACTGGCTCGCGACCTTCGCGTTGCTCGCGCTGGAAGTCGGGGAAGCTGAGGAAGCCGGAGAAGCCGGGAAGGCTGGGGAGGGCTGAGGGGACTGAGGCAGCCGGCCGGGCGGTCAGGCGCTGCCGCCGGCGTGCGCCGCCAGCACCGTGAGCAGACCGTGGAAATCGACCGGCTTGGTGAAATGATGGTTGAAGCCGGCGTCCGCCGCGTCCCGTTTGTCCTGTTCCTGGCCCCAGCCCGTCAACGCGATGAGCAGGGTATGTCTGCCCCAGTCGGTCGCCCGGATGCGCCGCGCCACTTCGTAGCCGTTGATGTCCGGCAGACCGATGTCGAGGATGACGACATCGGCGCGGAAGCCGTCGGCGGCATCGGCGGCGTCGAAGCCGGACAGGCCCGTGAAGGCGGTCCGCACTTCCTGGGTGTCCGACTCCAGCACCATCGACAGGCTCAGCGCGGCGTCCTCGTTGTCGTCGACGATCACGATGCGCCGCCCGGCTTGCGATGCCCGCGGCAGCATGCTGGTGTGGAACGATGCGAGCGGTACCGGCGCGTTGCAGACCGGCAGATACACGGTAAAGACGCTGCCCTGACCGGCGCCGTCGCTTGCGGCGCTCACCCGGCCGCCGTGCAGTTCGGTCAGCGCCCGGACCAGCGACAGGCCGATGCCCAGTCCGCCCTGCGCGCGGTCGAGCGCCGGCGACAGCTGCGAAAACATCTCGAAGATGCTCGTCAGATGTTCCTGCGCGATGCCGATGCCCGAATCGCGTATCGAGATCACCGCCTCGTCGCCGACGCGCTCGGCGCTCAGGGTGACCAGGCCGCCCGTGGCGGTGTATTTGGCGGCGTTGTTCAGCAGGTTCTGGAGCATCTGCGACAGCCGGGTGGGGTCGGCGTCCAGCACGATCGGGGCGCTCGGGAACTGCACGACGAGTTGATGCGCGCCGGCCAGCATCAGCGGGCGCGACGTCTCCACCGCCGCGCTGATCACGCTGGCGAGTTCGACGTGCTGCTTGCGCAGTTCGAGCTTGCCCTGCGTGATGCGCGAGACTTCGAGCAGATCGTCGACGAGGTGCGTCATGTGCTGCAGCTGCCGCTCGAGCACTTCGCGCGACCAGAGCACCTGGGGATCGCTGAATTCCTTCTGGCGCAGCAGTTCGATCACATTGCGCATGGGGGCGAGCGGATTGCGCAGTTCGTGGGCCAGCGTCGCGAGGAACTCGTCCTTGCGTCGGTCGGCGTCGGACAGCTGCCGGTTCAGCTCCGTGAGCAGTGCCTCGCCCTTCTTGCGCGCGGAAATGTCGATGAAGAGCCCGTGCATCGATAGCGGCTGGCCGTGCGCATCGTACAGCGCGCGCCCGCGCCCTTCCATCCAGCGCCATTGCTCGTCGCCGTGCCGCAGCCGGAATTCGACCGCGTAGTCGGTGCGCCTCAGCAGCGCCTGTTCGATCGCCTGCCGCACCGGCTCGCGATCGTCGTCGTGCACGCGCGCATAAAACGCCGCGACCGATGCCTGGAGGCGACTCTCGGAAAGGCCGATCAGTTCCTCCAGCTCCCGGCTCCAGGTGACCTGCTGCGTTTTCAGGTCACGCGCCCATACGCCCATGTGCGCGCCGCGCAGCGCCAGGCTCAACATGTCGCGGCTCTCCTCGAGCGCGCGCTGGGCGACCAGGCGTGCTTCCAGCGCGGTTTCGGCATGCTTGCGCGCGAGCAGCAACTCGCTTTCGTAGCGGTGCCGTTCGGTCACGACGAGTACCGCCAGTTCGTCGAGTTCGATCTCGCCATAGCGGCGCCGCGTCGCGTTGATCAGCATCGGCACGAGCCGGCCGTCGCGGTGCATGACGTCGAGCTTGACCTCCGCGACCGAGCGCTGCATCTCCAGCATCGGCGCCCAGTGGGTCTGATGGAACGCGCGCCCGGCGAGCGTCAGGAAATCCTGGAGCCGGCGCTGTTCGACGATGTCGCCGGGCGCATAGCCCAGCCATCGGCAGAATGTCGCATTGGCCTGCACGATCAGTCCGCGTGGCGTCGTGACGAGCAATCCGCAGGGCGCGTGCTCGAGTCTCTGCTCGGGCGAAGGCAGGACCAGCGGTGGGGTATCCATCGTCTCAGAGGCCGCGCCCGCGCAGGTAGGTGGTGATGGCGTCGATGCAGGCCGTGGGCGTGCTCAGATGCGGACAATGCCCGGTGTTGTCGATCACCTGGAGCGTGCAATCGGGGATCGTCCGCTGCACGTATTCGCCGACCGCGAGCGGCGCGAGAAAATCCTCGCTGGATTGCAGGACCAGCGTGGGGACGCGCAACCGGGCCAGCTTGTCGCGGGAGTCGGTGAGGAAGACGACGCGCGCGAAGTGCTTGGCGATGTCGGGGTCGGCGCGGCACAGACTGGCGGCCATTTCGTCGCCCAGCCCCGACTGTTCGGGCGTGCCCATGATGGTCGGCGCGATGCCGTTGGACCAGCCGAGATAGTTGCTTTCGAGCGTCTCGAGCAATTCGTCGATGTCGGCACGCCCGAAGCCGCCCACGTAATCGCCGTCGTTGACGAAGGACGGCGATGGCGCGACCATCACCAGGGCGGCGAAGCGCTCGGGAGCCTGGATGGCAGCCCGCAGGCCGATCATCGCGGAAACCGAATGGCCGAGGAACACCACCGGCGCATCGGCGAATTCCCGCAGGATGTCGAGAAGATCGGCGGCGTAGCCGTCCAGCGTGGCGTATTTCGACCGGTCATACGCGCTCAGGTCGGAGCGACCGCTGCCGACCAGATCGAAGACCACCGTACGGTAACGGCCCTCGAAGGCCGCGCGCACGTAGCGCCACATCACCTGGCTGCCGCCGAAACCATGGCCGAAAACCAGGGTCACGGGACCGCTGCCGCTGACATGGACGTTGTTGCGCTGCTGAACGCTCATTGCTTATCTCGAAAAGATGCTCCGTCGGGCATTCTTCCATAAGCGGCGGCAAAGCGGCATAGCCGCGTGCCTCGGTGCGACGAAACACACCCGAGCGTCAGGTCCTCGCCACACTGGCGCGCATGGGGAATCGGAACAAGGTCAAGGCAAGGTCAGGGCGACGTCGGAGCAACGCCGCAACGACTGTCAGAAAATCACGTAGATCTTGCGCATCGTCTCTTCCACCACCCAGAGTCCCTCGGTGTCGGCCTCGAAGAACAGGGTGTCGCCCGCGGTGAAATGCACGGTTGCCTCGCCGTCCGCGGTGAAATGACCGCGCCCGGCGATCATGTGCATGACCTCGGCCTGCTTCACCGAGCGGCGGTACGTGCCCGCCGAGCATTCGAAGACGCCGGTGTCGATGGCCTCGCTGCCCGGGATGACCTTCTGCACGCCGGACACGCGCACCGGCGGCGTGCCGGGCAATCCGGCGCTCCCCCAGTCCTCCATGTCCGTCAGGTTGACGCTCTGCTTGATCTGCTGAACCTTCACGATATGTTTTCCCGATAGAGGAGGGAAGGGGTCAATCCAGGCCGCCCTGGCACAGGTATTTGATCGACAGGTAATCGTCGAGGCCGTATTTCGAGCCTTCGCGGCCGTAGCCCGATTCCTTCACGCCGCCGAACGGCGCCGCCTCGCTGGACAGCGCGCCCTCGTTGATGCCGACGATGCCGGCCTCCAGCGCGCGCGAGACGCGGTCGATGCGTCGCAGGTCCTGGCTGTAGAAATACGAGGCGAGGCCGAACGCGGTGTCGTTGGCCGCCTGGATCGCCTCGGCCTCGTCAACGAAGCGGAACAGCGGCACGACCGGCCCGAACGTCTCCTCCTGGTTCAGCTCCATCGCGGAGGTGGCGTCGGCGAGCACCGTCGGGGCGAAATAGTTCACGCCGATGTCCGGCAGGCGCTTGCCGCCGGCCAGCACGCGCGCGCCGTGCGCGATCGCGTCATCGACGTGCCGGGCGATTTTGTCGATCGCGCGGGCGTTGATCATCGGGCCGATCTGCGCCGCCGGGTCGGTCGCCGGGGCGACCTTCAGCGCGCTGACCCGTTCGCTCAGAAGTTTCCCGAATTGCTCGTAGACGCCGGCTTGTACATAGACGCGGTTCGGGCAGACGCAGGTCTGGCCGCCGTTGCGGAATTTCGCGGCCAGCAGGCCGGTCACGGCCGCTTCCAGATCGGCGTCGTCGAAGACGATGAAGGGCGCGTTGCCGCCCAGCTCCAGCGACAGCTTCTTCAGCGTTGCCGCCGATTCGCGCGCCAGGTACTTGCCGACCGGGGTCGAGCCGGTGAAGGTGATCTTGCGCACCCGGCCGTCCTCCAGCCAGTCGCCCACCGCCGGCACGGTCTTCTCGCGCGATGCGGTGATGATGTTCAGCGCGCCGGCCGGCACGCCCGCCTCGTGCGCGAGCATCACCAGCGCGAGCGCGGTCAGCGGCGTGTCCTCGGCGGGCTTGGCGACCACCGTGCAGCCGGCGGCCAGCGCCGGCGCGATCTTGCGCGCGATCATCGCCAGCGGGAAATTCCACGGCGTGATGGCCGCGACGATGCCGATCGGCTCCTTCACCGCCATCATCCGCTTGCCGCGCTGCTGTTGCGGAATGATGTCGCCGTAGATGCGCGTCGCCTCGTCGGCGAACCACGCGACGTAGGAGGCGCCGTAGGCGGTCTCGCCGCGGCCCTCGGCCAGCGGCTTGCCCTGTTCGAGCGAGATGAGCTGGCCGAGCGCATCCTGGTTCGCCAGGATCAGCGCGTTCCAGCGGTGCAGGATCGCGCCGCGTTCCTTGGGCAGCAGATCGCGCCAGGCGGGCAGCGCACGCGCCGCGGCGTCGGTGGCCGCGCGCGCGTCCGCGGCGCCGCTGTCGGGCACGTCGACGATGGTCTCGCCGGTTGCCGGGTTGGTGACCGCGAAGCGCGCGCCATCCTGTGCGTCGACCCACTCGCCGGCGATGAAATTCTGCGAACGGATCAGGGACTTGAGTTCAAAAACCTGGGACATCATGCAACTCCTTTCTGGCTGTCGTGAGGCGCGGCGCGTGCGGCGACGTCGGCGCGGGGATGAAGCGTGCGCCGCGCCGGGTCACGCAATGATGCGCCGGATCACGCGGCGATGCGCCGGGCGATCGCCTGACCGACTTCCATCGTGCTCGCCTTGCCGCCGAGGTCGCCCGTCAGCGGGCCTTCCTTCAGCGCCGCCTGCACGGCCGCGAGCATCGCGTCGTGCGCCTCGCGCTCCACGCCCTGGCCGTTGCCCAGGAAGTCGAGCATCATGGCCGCGGACCAGATCATCGCGATCGGGTTGGCGATGTTGCGCCCGGCGATGTCGGGGGCGGAGCCGTGCACCGGTTCGAACAGCGATGGAAACGTGCGGTCCGGATTGAGATTGCCCGACGGTGCGAGACCGATCGTGCCGGTGCAGGCCGGGCCGAGATCGGAAAGAATATCACCGAACAGATTGGTCGCCACCACCACGTCGAAGCGGTCCGGCTGCAACACGAAGCGCGCGCACAGGATGTCGATGTGCTGCTTGTCCCACTTCACGTCCGGGTACAGCGCGGCGACTTCCGCGGCGCGCGCGTCCCACCAGGGCATGCTGATGCCGATGCCGTTGCTCTTCGTCGCCACCGTGATCTTCTTCTCGCGCTGCTGCGCGAGATCGAACGCGAATTTCAGGACACGCTCGGTGCCGTGGCGGGTGAAGACCGATTCCTGCAGCACGAATTCGCGTTCGGTGCCCTCGAACATGATGCCGCCCACCGACGAGTACTCGCCCTCGGTGTTCTCGCGCACGATCATGAAATCGATGTCGCCCGCCTTGCGGCCGGCGAGCGGCGACGGCACGCCCTCGAACAGCCGCGCGGGACGCAGATTGATGTACTGATCGAACTCGCGCCGGAACTTGAGCAGCGAACCCCACAGCGAGATGTGGTCGGGCACCTTGTCCGGCCAGCCCACCGCGCCGAACAGGATCGCGTCCGCGCCGCCGATCTGCGCCTTCCAGTCGTCGGGCATCATCTTGCCGTGTTCCAGGTAGTAGTCGCAGCTGGCCCAGTCGATATGCTGATATTCCAGTTCGATGCCGAAGCGCTGGCTTACCGCGTCGAGCGCGCGCAGGCCTTCGGGCATCACTTCGACGCCGATGCCATCACCCGGGATGACGGCGATACGGTATTTCTTGCTCATGTCGTGGTTCCTTCCAGCGGCCTGCGTTCAAGGGAGCCCGGCGCGCGCACGACGCATTCGGGTGAAGTGACGAACATTCTATTCCGGCGGGTCGGAGATAGAATGGCTGTTTTGGTTAATCCACTGAACACGGTCCGTGAACAATCGCGTTGCC
>JBPBQT010000276.1:0-6732 GCA_050955065.1 Janthinobacterium lividum
ACGGATTCGACGAGCGCGGGATCGAGGGTTTCGATTTCGGAGCCGTTGTTGCGGACCAGTTCCTGCCGGGCCGCAAGGGTGACGCCGGGCGGGATCTCGGCGGCGAGGGCAGGAAGTGTGGCGGACGACAGCGCAAGGGCGATGGCCGTCGGTCGTGCCAAACGGGAAATATCCATAATAAGTAGGTATCCTATGTAATAAGGGTCGAGAAGGGAGGGATCGATAGGAATCAATCGATATCGTGTCGGATGTTGCACGATCTTTTCTCGACACGCATCCCTGGGAAAACCCCTTCTGGACGACAGTGCCCGCATCGGTCGATCAATGTTTATTAAGCATTCCGAAAAAAGATGTCCGCGGGATGGGCAGGCTGTCTGGCGAGTGCGTCATCCAGTCGGATTCAGGAAGGAGCAGTCATCGCCAACGAATGGGCGGGGCAGATGTTCCCCGCGCGTCGCTTACCGCAGCAGCAGCACGACCTTCACATTGGCATCGACGCTGCCGATGTCCATATAGCCGATCGCCATCCTGTCCTTGACGAGCGCCTGCGTGGTGGCGGCGTCGCCGGCCACCTCACGGGGCGGTTGACCGACCCCGGTGAAGATGATTTTCGACCAGTACGCCTTCAACTGCGCCGTTGACTTGCCGGTGATGCGCTGGTAAAAGTTGTGGCGCTGGAGTGAATCCTCGGGTTGATCGATCGGCACGAGACCGGCGCGCCCGCTCACGTCGCTGCTGCGTCCGAGGAAAATCGCCTCAACGTCTCGCTCGCTCAGGTTGTTGATGGGGCTTTTGGCCGATACCACGACGACGACGTCGCCCCTCGCCGGATGGGTCACGATGCTCGCGAGCAACCCCGCCAACGCGATGCGGCGGATACAGGTCATAGGTCTCATGGCGGGCATTTCAGAACACAACATCGAGACAGACGCTCAGGACATTCGCGCCGCTGCCTAGCTGATACGTGGTACTTTTCGGGATCAGCAGGCCATAGGACCCGGCGGGCATGGATACGTGGTCGAACTGCATCTTGAGGTCGACATTGTTTGCCACATCCCAGCGAGTGCCGACGGACCAGGTGTTTTGACCAGTATTGCGATCCGAACTCCGTACCGGTCGGCCCATCGAGAATTCCCTGGCGAACGTGACGTAGGGGGTGAATTTTCGAACGCGGTAGCCCGCGGTTACGTAGCCACTGATGTAGCCCGGCGTGAGGGTGTCCGCCGTCATTCGGGAGAGCTCCGCCTGTACGAAGGCGCGACCCGGATCGTAAAGCACGCCAGCGCTAAACCCTCTCACCGGCAGGGTGGACAGCAAGGGAAAGCTGATGGTGGCGCGTTCGAAACCGAGATGGGCCGTTATATCGCGATACTCGATCGTGTCGAAAAGGCCAAGGATGCCATCGGCTACGACGCGAATTTCGCCGGGGCTGATGTGAAATACGCTGTTGCCATAGAGCAGGCGCACCGTGTTGGACACTTCGCCGGCATGCAGCCGGTATGAAAAATCGACGCCATCGCTGTTGGTTATGGGGTTGATGCTGTACACCTCCAGGGGGGGACGCACCCAGGGGTTCGCGAAGCCGACATTGCGTACGTCGGAACTGAAATACGTCGGCAGCTCGACGCGACCGAGCCGAACGCTGAAGTTGGGTGTGAACGCGTAGCGGATGTTCGCCCATTCCACGGCGGGCGCGAAACGGTTGTTGTAGCGGTATTCGGTGATCACCTGAACCACCACGGATAGCTGGTCCGTGAGCCGCGCGCCAAGCTGGACGCCGATTTCCGTATTGTCGTCGAAATCGTACCGGTGACTGTAGCCCGCGCCGCCGGGCTGATAGGACGTGCTGGTGTAGTCGGCGCTCTGGTTGCTTGAATGCGCAACGCCTAGGGAGGCGAAGCCACTGATCGTGAACAGGTTCGGGTCCGCGTCCGCCTCGGCATTGGTGATGCCGAAGCCCATCCCCGCCAGGAGCAGTAGCATCGCCGGCAACAGCCATCTCAATGGCAGTGTGAAGTATGTTTTCAATTGCGCGTCGCTTGTAAACGATGGCCCGAAAAACGGTCCATCGGGCCTGTACAAGGGGATAACGACACGAAAATGGAAAAATTGAGCGATGAACCGTGTTTTTCCCACGATGCCGCGGCGCGGAAGTGGGTCCCGGAGGTACGTGCCGCGCAAACCGTTCCTTGTTCCTACGCCTAGAACATCGGCGCGGACCCCGGATGCAACGCCGTGTGCAGCGCAATTCCCCCCAATACCATGAAAATCAACGCTGCGAGCAGGTGCACCATCCGGTTCGGCAGCCGGTTCGCATACCGGTGTCCCAAATAAATGATCGGCGCGTTCGCCAGCATCATGCCCAGCGTCGTGCCGGTCACCACCGGCGACACCTCCTGAAAGCGCGCGGCCAGCGCGATCGTCACCACCTGCGTCTTGTCGCCCATTTCCGCCATGAAGAACGTCAGGGCGGTCGTGCCGTACACACCCAGCATGCGCGTGTGCAGCGTTCCCGCATCGGGATCCGCCTTGTCCGGGAACAGGATCCAGATCCCCATCAGAGCGAACGACGCGACCACCGCCCAGTTGATGATCGTCGGACTGATGCTCGACGCCAGCCAGGCGCCCAGCGCACCCGACGCCGTATGATTGATGAGCGTCGCGCTCAATACGCCGAGCAGGATCGGAACTGGCTTGCGATAGCGCGCGGCGAGTATCAAGGACAGCAACTGCGTTTTGTCGCCGACTTCGGCCAGGCCGACCACGGTGGTGGAGATCAGGAAGGATTGCATGGAGCGGTTCGGAGGGAGATGCGTCAGGAAAGAAGAAAGCCGCCATCGACCGTCAAACAGGCGCCCGTGGTGAAACTGGCCGCGGCCGAGGCGAAGTACAGTACGGCGCCGGCCATTTCGTCGGGTTGCGCGACGCGTCCGAAAGGCAAGCGCGGCAGGATCGTCTGCATCGCCTGTTCGTTGTGGATCAGGGCGGCGGCGAGCTTGGTGTCGGTGGGGCCGGGCACCAGCGCGTTGACGCGTATGCCGGCTGCGGCGCTTTCCCGCGCGAAGGTGAGCGTCATGGACACCAGCGCGGCCTTCGTGAGCGAGTAGACGCCCTGGTACTGCCCGGGCGCGATCGCATTGACCGAGGCGACGTTGATGATGCTGCCGCCGCCGTGCTTGCCCATCAGTCTGACCGCCTGCGCGGAACAGTAGAACGGTCCGCGGACGTTGACGTCGATGGTTTTCTGGAACACGGCGGGGTCGGTGTCGATCGCGGGGCCCATGTAGGGATTGATCGCGGCATTGTTGACGAGGATGTCGAGCTTGCCGTGCGCGGCTTCGATGTCCTCGAACAGCGTGGCGATCTGCGCCAAATCGCCGATGTGGCAGGCGCGCGCCTCGGCCAGGCCGCCGTCGGCGCGGATCCGCGCCGCCACGGCTTCGCAGCCCTCGCGCTTGCGTCCGGAGACGATGACGCGTGCGCCATAGGCCGCCAGCGTCGTGGCGATCGATTCGCCGATGCCGCGGCTCGCGCCGCAGACCAGCGCAATTTTTCCGGAAAGATCGAACAGATTCGGTTGGGTCATGGGGCAGGCCGGCTGACGAAGGACAAGGACGTGGACAGGCGCGCGCGCGCGGGCCAGGACATGAGCATGAGCCAGGGCCCGACCGCGGCGCTCAGCACGACAGTTCGAGCGCGGGCGCGCGCGTCACGCATACCGCACGCACGGCGGCATAGGCCTGATTGACGGCATCGCCGATGCGTCCGCCGCGCCGCGCGTCGCCGATGGCGACCACGGGAATCCCCGCCCGCAGGAAGTGTTCGAGCATGTCCGGGTCGGGTTTGCGGCCCTGGGCGATCAGCACGCAGCACGCGGCAATCGACGAGGTTTCCCCGCTGTTGTGCCGGACCTGGACGTGCGCCTCGCCAGGCGTGCGGCCGGCGTCATCGGCACCATGAGCCGCTTCGTTGTCGGCAGCGTTACCGTTGGCATCGTTGGCATCGTTGGCCTCGTCGCTGCCGACGATGCCGGTGATCTGCGTCGCGTCCAGCAGGCGGATGCGCGGATTGGCGGCCAGGCGCTTGCGCAGCACCGTGCGGTAGACCAGCTCGGCCGAGCGGGCGAGCTGTTGCGCGGGCGAGCGCGAGATGAGCACCACCTGATAACCGCGCTCGCTCATGTACTCGGCGGTTTCGCAGCCGGTCTCGCCGCCCCCGTAGATGACGACCGGCAGCGGGCCGAGAGGAGGCAGCAGCGTCGCGTCGCCCATCAGCAGTTCGTACGCGTCGCGCACCACCGGATGGTCGATGCCCGGGATCGGCAGGCGGATCGCACGGCTGCCGGTGGCCAGAATGACGATCGCGGCAGGGTCGCCGGCCAGATCGGCATCCTCGAAACGGTGGCCGAGCCGGATCTTCACGCCGCTGGCATGCAGCCGGTCCGCCAGATAGGTCTGATACCAGATCAGAAAGGATTTGAAGGGCGGTGCCGCGGAGGCGACCAGGCCGCCGCCAAGCGTTTCGCGCGCTTCGTAGAGCTCGGCCTTGAAACCGGCCTGTTCGAGCATCAATGCGGCGGCCATGCCGCCCGGCCCGCCGCCGATGACGATGGCGCGCGCGCCGCGCTGCGCGCCGGCGTCGGGCAGCGCGTCGAGTTCATGCCCGGTGCGCGGGTTCTCCGCGCAGGCGATGGCGCCGTTCTCGCTGCCGTGCATCGTGACGCAGTAGTTGCACGAGGTGCAGGGCCGGATGGTGCCGACGTCGCCGCGACGCGCCTTGTTCGGCCATTCGGGGTCGGCGAGCAGCGTGCGCCCGAGCGCGACGAAGTCCGCGTCGCCGTTCGCGATCGCGTTCTCGGCGGTATCGGGCCAGCGGATCTGGCCCACGCCGATCACCGGAACGGTGGCGGTGGCGCGGATGCGCCGGGCATAGGGCAGGCGCCAGCCCTCGGGCGTGGACATCGGTTCGATCACCTTGTCCAGACCGGTCCAGCCGGTGCCGATCGAGATGTGCAATGCGTCCGCGCCCGCGGCAGCCAGTTTCGGCGCGATGCGCTCCATGTCGTCGATGCTCAGGCCCGCCGGGCTGAATTCGTCGGCGGAGAGCCGGTAGATCAGCGGCCGCTCGCCCAGCGCCTGCTTGACGCGGCCGATGACGCGGCGCGCGAAGTGCAGCCGCCGCTCCTCGTCGCCGCCCCAGGCGTCGTCGCGCTGATTGGTCATCGGCGAGAGGAAAGAGGTCAACAGATAGCCATGCGCGCCGTGGAGCTCGAGCGCGTCGTAGCCGGCCGTGACCGCGAGTTCGGCGGTGCGGCCGAAACAGTCGATCAGGTGCTCGATCTCGGCCTCGGTGAGCGCGCGGGCGCTGAGCCTGGACGCGTCGCGCCGGGACGGGACGTCGCTCGGGGCGACGGCGACGCCGTCGGCGAGCAGGCCGCGCATCGCCCCCTGGCCGCCGTGCTGCAATTGCAGACAGGCGGCGGCGCCGGCGTTCTTGATGGCGGCGACCAGGCGCTGGTGTCCATCCAGATGCGCAGGGGTCTCCAGCGTGAGCTGCCGGTGCTCGGAGCGGCCGGTGGCGGCATCCACGCAGCAGAATTCGACCGTGATCATGCCGATGCCGCCTTCTGCCCGGGCGCGGTAGAAGGCCAGTTGCGCGGGGCTGACGGAACCGTCGGGCGCGCTCAGGTTCGTCGACATCGGCGCCATGACGGTGCGGTTGCGCAGCGTCAGGTTGCCGATGCGGTACGGGCTGAACAGATTCGGGTAGTGGCTGGAGTCCATCGGGTGAGCGTCCATCGGGAGAGAGGCCATCGGTCTATTGACACCAGAAAGGAACGAGGCCAATATAACTGAAGAAGTGTCAGTTGTATATTGAGGCGTGCAGCACAAAACGTCCGACGGAGACAAGATGAACGGCAGATACGGCAACAAGGTCGTCCTGGTGACCGGTGCGGGACAGGGCATGGGCCGGGCGGTGGCGGAGGCCTTCGCGGGCGAGGGGGCGGCGGTGGTGGTCGCCGCGCGCACGCCGGTGCGTGGCGAGGACACGGTGCGCAATATCGTGGCCCGCGGCGGCAAGGCGAGTCTGGTCTGCGGCGACGTGTCGGACCGCGCCGCGGTCCGGGCGATGTTCGCGGAGGTCGCGAACGTCTACGGCCAGCTCGACGTCGTCGTGCACTGCGCGGCGGACAATGCGCACGGGCGCGTCGTCGACATGGACGACGACGCCTACGACTATCTGGTCAGGAGCAATATCCATTCGTTGTTCTGGATAGCGAAGGATGCGGCGCCGCTGCTGTCCAGCGCCCGCGACAAGGGACGGCTGATCTTCATCTCGTCGGCAATGGCGAACCGCACGTACATGCCGGGCCTGACGCCCTATGCCGCGTCGAAGGCCTATATGAATGCCTTTGCGCGCGGTCTCGCCGTCGAAATGGGCGAGATGAACATCCTGGTTAACGTCATAGAACCCGGCATGATCGCGTCCGATCGCCTGAAAAGCCAGGTGAGCGACGCGCAGGCGAGCGCGATCAGCGCGAACTTCCCGGTGCCGCGCACGGGCGAGCCGGCGGAGATCGCCGGAGGCGTCCTGTTCCTCGCATCGAACGATGCCGCCTATATGACCGGCGCGAGTCTGCTGATGGACGGCGGCGTGAGTCTCGTGCCGCTGACCGGCCTGTCGCTGAAGTAGGCCTTTGAAGTGATCTTTTGCAGCGATCACTTCGACGCC
>JBPBQT010000277.1:0-6446 GCA_050955065.1 Janthinobacterium lividum
CGACGCCCGGGGATCGATCACCGCGATCTACACGGTGCTGGTCGAGGGCGACGACATGAACGAACCGGTGGCCGACGAGGTGCGCTCGCTGCTCGACGGCCATATCGTGCTGTCGGCGAAACTGGCGAATGCCGGCCACTATCCGGCGATCGACGTGTTGCAGAGCGCCAGCCGCGTGATGCATCGCCTCGTCGAGCCCGCGCACCGCGCCGATGCGGCAAGGCTGCGCGCGCTGCTGGCGAAATATCAGGAAATCGAATTGTTGGTGTCGCTGGGCGAATACCAGCGCGGCCACGATGCGCTCGGTGACGAAGCGCTGGATCGGATCGCCGCGATACGCGCCTATCTCGCGCAACCGCTCGACGCGGTCACGGACGCCGTGCAGGCGCGGCGGGACCTGGCGGCCGTGTGGCAATGACCGCCGACATCGCGGGACTCGTCGCCCTGCGTCGGCGTCGGGAGGAGGCGGCGCGCGCGGCGCTGCGGCGCGCCGAGGACGCGCGTGCGGCGGCGCACCGCGAGGTCGAGGCGGCGCAGGCGCGACTCGCCGCGCAGCGACGGGAGATCGACGCCGAAGCACGACAGCAACGCGGGACGAGCATGGGCCGGCGTTGCCGCATGATCGAACTGCGGCGCGCCGCGGCGCGGCTGGGTGCGCTGCAGGCGCGTTGCCTGAGCCTCGGCGAAGCGCTCGTGCGCAGCGAGCGGCACGAGCAGGAACGGCGCGCCGAAGCCGAAACGGCGCGCAAGGCATGGGCCGCACTGCAACTGCGTTGCGAGAAACTGGAGGCGCTGCAGGCGCGGCGGGGCAGCGGGCGGGACGAATATGCCGCCATGGACGGCGTGTACGAGGAATGACGCATTCCCTGATGAATCGGACGAACGGGAGCAAGGAGCGCACGATGCGGATCGGCAATCTCGAGACGGGCGGGACGAACGACGAGGCGCCGTCCGGCCGCGCGCCCGGGCCGGGCGGGCGGCACGTCCCGGCGCCCTGCGTCGATTCCGGGCGGTGCTTTGCCGCGGCGCTGGCGCGCTGCGACCGTGCGCTGGCGAATGAACGCGTGCTGGCGCATGGCTGCGCGCCGGTGCAAGGACGCACGCCGCTGCATGGGGCGCGGAGCGGACGGGACGATGGTAGTGACTTCGGCGCCGATATGGCCGGGCGGGGCGACAGGCGGGAAACAGGCAGGATGCACGGCCGCAACCACGTGCGTGACAAACCTGCCGTGTGCGACGCGCCTGTTGCCTGTGGAGACGGCGATGGGCGGAATGACGCCAATGGCTGCAAGGCCGGCGCGCACGACAAGGCCGGCGCGCACGACAAGGACGATGGGTACGACAAGGACGACGGGTGCGATGAGGGCGAGACTGGTGATCGGCATGCGGGCAAGCACGTCGCCCATGGCGCCGGCCATCCAGCGCCGCAGGCCGCGGACTCCGTCATGACCCTGCCGCAGGGGCACCATGCCTTGCCGGCCATGCGTACCGACGATACCGCTGCGAACCATGCGCGCACGCTGCCGTCGACGCTCGCGCCGGGTCGGCAGGATCGTATGCCGGACGCGGGCGGGCTCGCCGGTCTGGCGGAGACGCCGGCCTGCGCACCGGCTGGGGCAGCGCATGCCCTGACCGACGGTGCGCTGTCGACTGGCCGCTATACGGTGTTTCCGAACGCGGCGGGACGGGCGACGGGCGTGGCGGTCGACGTGGCGGTGAGCCGGGAGGCCGCATCGGTGGTCTTTCGCGGCGTTCCACTCGAACTGATGCGGCGCCTCGACGCGCAACGGCCACGGCTGCGGGCCTGCCTGAGCGACAGGCTCGGCGTGCCGGTCGCGCTGGAAGTGGAGAAGGGCGACGAACGGGGCGACGAACGGGGCGACGAACAGGGCGACGAATGGGGCGACGCGGAGCCGGCCCGCGCTGGCGGCGGGGCAGGCCGCCGGAGGGGCGGGGCGCATGCGTAACGCCGACGTGGGCATCGGCCGCGCCCTGCCGGCATTGTCCTTTCCGCGCCATTCGCGCGGAGAAGCGCGCGCGCGCGCGGAGGTGGCGGCATCGTTCGCCACGCGCCCGGTCTTCGCCATCCGGGATCGACACTATCGACTGACGCTTGACGGCGTGGGCATGCCGGCGGTGCGCAGGGGGCCGTCGGATGCCGGGGTGCCCGCAGGTCACGTGCGCCTGGACGACGAACGCATCGACGTGACGGTTCCACCGTCGCTTGCCTGGCGCTGGCTGAACGACCTTGCGGCGCGCGGTCCGGATGCCGCGGTCGGGATGGACTCCCTTGGCGATGGCGATGGCGATGGCGATGGCGTCACTATGCGCGCGGGCGTCCTGTCCCCGCCACTCGCCCGCGCGCTGATCGACTGCGTGGGTCGGTTCCTTACGCAGCGGAGCCGGCGCGCGTTGCGCGGCCCGCCAGGCGTGCCGCTGCATCTCGCATGGTGTGGCGTGACGACACATGCCCCCCCGGATGCCGCCGCGGCCCGGGGCACGGCGGCGCCCGCATGCGTGGCGATTCGTGTCGCGGCGTGCGGTGCGCCCGCACAGCCGGCGTGGCAGACCGGCGCGGCCGAGGGATCGGCAAACCACGCGGCCCCGGCCATCCTGTCGGAGCAGGACGTTCCGCTCGGGTCGATCCTCCTGGCATCCGCGCCCGGAACGACCGGCGCCTACCGTCTGGCGCGTCTGCTGGCCGCTGCCTGTCCCGCTGCCTGTCCCGCTGCCGCGGCGCCCGCGGTCACGCCGATCGTATCGGCGCATGCGCGAATGATCCGATTCCACTGCCCGGTCAGCGACGCCTCGCTGCTGCTCGGCCTGACCGCCCTGCGGCGCCTGCGCCGTGGCGACGTGCTGCTGCCCGACGCGCCGGTCGCCGCGGGCGCGCATCCGGCGCTGCTTCTGCCCACCGGGCAGCGGCTGGTGCGCGACGGGATGAAAACCGAAGTGCAAAACGCAGCGCCGACAGCCGCTGCCGCGGAGGCGTGCCCGGTAGCGGACCCGACCTTCCGCGTCGATATCGCCGCCACCTGTGTTCCGCTCGGCACGGACGCGATCGCGCGCTACCTGACATCCGCGACCGGCCGGCGGCGTGACTGGCCGGCGCCGGTGCACGCCGGGCCGCCGTCGACGCTCCGGTTGCTGGTGCAGGGGCAGGCGATCGGCATCGGCGAATGGCTGCGCATCGCGGGCCGGCGCGGGGTGCGCGTGCTCGCGTGGCAGGCGGGCGAGCTTGCCGAACCGGCATGCCGGCCCGGGTCCGCAGCGCCCGTTCAGGGGACGCATCATGGGGACGGATCATGGGCCCCATCGCCGCGTTCCGATGACGTCGTTTCATCGAACCTCACCTTGGGATCCCCATCATGACGAACGTCGCGTCCCATTCGAACGGACCCGAACTCGCACAAGTGCACGTCGTCCTGCGTATCGAGGCGGGCAGGATCGACCTGACGCTGGGCGCGGTCGACACGCTGGCGGCAGGCGCGCTGCTCCCGCTGCCCGGGCCACCGGGCCATGTCGATCTGGTCGTTCATGGAAGCGTCGTCGGCACCGGCAGGCTGGTGCTGATCGAGGATGGGCCGGCGGTGGAAGTCCTGGCGCTCGCGTCCACGCACGCACAGTCCGTGCACGGTTCGCCGCACCGCGCCGACGACGGCGTTTTCCCCCTGTCCGGGCAAGCTAAGTAGATTCACCGGTGCGACCGGGGCGCAATCCGGGCCGTCTCTGAATATCCGGCCCTGCCGTCAACGGCAGGACGCCGGGCACAATGCGCTCGTTGCATCCGCCTCGCGACCCGTCGTCCGAGTATCGTGCATCAGACCATGCCATGCACCCGGCCGGTGGTGAAAGGAATCCACGATGTTGACGCAGCCGCTCAATCTCACCCTGCTGCTGGCGATGATCGGGCTGGTGCCGCTCGTCGTCGTCGTCGCCACGTCGTTTCTGAAGATCTCGGTCGTGCTCATGCTGTTGCGCAACGCGCTCGGCATCCAGCAGACGCCGCCGAACATCGCGATCTACAGCCTGGCATTGATCCTGTCGCTCTACGTAATGATGCCGCCGCTGCACCACGCCTGGCGCACGCTCGTCGACGCGGTGGACATGCGCGACGGGTCGGTGGCGCTCGGCGTGCTGCTGGACGCGGTGACGCGCGCGGTCGGTCCGATCCGCGATTTCCTGATGCGCAACGCGGATCCCGCGAACCTCGACTTCTTCATGGCGTCGACCCGCCGCCTTTGGCCCGAGGAGCTGGCCGCCGCCGTGCGCCGCGACGACCTGCTCGTCGTGGTGCCGGCATTCGCGGTCACCGAACTCACCGCGGCGTTCCAGATCGGTTTCCTGCTGTTTCTGCCGTTCGCGGTGATCGACCTGATCGTGCAGAGCATTCTGCTCGCGCTCGGCATGATGATGATGTCGCCGATGACGCTGGCGCTGCCGCTCAAATTGCTGTTGTTTGTTTTGATTGAAGGGTGGACAAACTTGATATCATCCCTGATTTTATCGTACGCATAACGAAGAATATTCTGAATGAACGATGAAATCATCGCATTGACGGCACAGGCGCTCTTCCTCGCATTCCGGGTGTCGCTGCCGGTCGTGATCGCCAGCGCGGGGGTGGGCGTGGTGATCAGTCTGATTCAGGCGGTGACGCATATCCAGGACCAGACGCTGCCGTTTCTGCTCAAGCTCGGCGTGGCGGTGACCACGCTGTTCGTCACCGGCTACTGGATGTTCAACGAACTCGACCGCTTCGCGCAGCGGGTTTTCGAACTGATCGCGACGACCGGCCGGGGCGCGGGGTGACGCCGCTGCCCGACATGCCCGTCGCCTGGCTGTCGGCGTGGGCGCTGGCGTGCGTGCGGCTGCTGGCGTGCTGGTCGATCGTGCCGGTGTTCGGGCGGCAGTTGCTGCCGGGCCTGCTGCGCGCCGCGGTGGCGCTGGCGCTGTCGCTTGCCTACGTGCCGTTGATGCACGCCGCGCTCGCGACGGCGACGCCGTTCGAATGGGGGCTGATGCTGGTGCGCGAGGTCCTGGTCGGCATGTGCGTCGGCGTGTGCGTCGCCGTGGTGTTCTGGAGCGTCGAAGGCGTGGCGGCGCTGGTGGATGCGCAAAGCGGCGCACAGGCCGGTGCCGTCCTGAACCCGCTTGCGTCGAACGAGGAAGGGGTATTCGCGGGACTGATGTATTGGGCGTTCGTCGCGTATTTCTTCAGCGTCGGCGGTCTGCGCTGGGTCAGCGCCATCATCGCCGAAAGCTACCGGGTCTGGCCGCCGGGCATCTGGTATCCGACCCTGCCGCTGCCGTCGAGCGCCGCCGGCGTGCACTGGTGGCTGCGCGTGTTCGACGGGCTGAGCGCGGCGATCGTGACGCTCGCCGCGCCGATGCTGGTGGCAATGCTGATCGTCGAGATGAGTCTGGGTCTGGTCGGCCGGTTCGCGCCGCAACTGCAGGTTTTTTTCATCGCCATGCCACTCAAGCTGGTGACGGCGCTGCTGGTGCTGGGCCTGCAGGTGTCGGGCATCTTCCTCGCCCTCGGCGCTGTCGGTGACGGCGGCGACGGTGCGCAGGAGTGGATCGATCGGATGAAGGGGGGACTAGGTGGCGGAGAAGACTGAACAGCCCACCGACAAGAAACGCCGCGACGCGCGGCGCGACGGTCAGGTGGCGCATAGTCAGGATATCGGGCAGTTGCTGGGGTTCGCCGCGGCGCTGCTGTTTTTCTGGATGGCGGGCGACCGCTTGCTGGCGGCCCTCGGGCGCCTGCTTCTGGCGCCGTCGCGTCTGCCGCCCGATGCCGCCTTCGGCCGGCAGCTCAGTCTGCTGGCGCGGTACCTGGGAACCGAGGCGGCGCTGGCGGTGGTGCCGCTGCTCGGCGTGATGCTGGTCTGCGGCGTGGCGGCGGACCTGCTGCAGAACGGTCCGCTGTTCACGCCCAAACGCATCGTGCCGAGTTTTGGCAAGCTCAACATATGGAGCAACGTCAAAACGCGTTTCGCAGTGCCGGCATGGATCGATCTGCTGAAAATGATCGCGAAGACGGGGCTGTTGCTGGGTGTGGCGAGCATCGTGCTGCGGGGCGGCATCGCCGACATCCTGCGCCTCGGCGATGCGCCGCCCCTGACGGCGTGGCGGCTGTCGGGCGACTTGCTGCGCGTGCTGGGCATGGCCGCGCTGGTGCTGCTGGTGCCGGTCGCGCTGCTTGACCTGCACTGGCAGCGCGCGCAGCTGACGCGCAAGCTGAAGATGTCGATCGACGAGGTGCGGCGCGAATACAAGCAGACCGAAGGCGCGCCCGAGATCAAGGGGGAGCGTCGGCGCCGGCATCAGGAACTGTCCACCGAGGAGATCCGCTCGCGCGTCAAGCGTTCTTCCGTGGTGGTGGTGAATCCGGTGCATTATGCGGTCGGCTTGCGCTACGAAGCGGGCGTGACGCCGCTGCC
>JBPBQT010000278.1:0-6444 GCA_050955065.1 Janthinobacterium lividum
GCGGCGCTGGCCGGCTGGACGTTACCCGCGCCCGTGCCCATCGCGGCGCCCGCGCCTGGAGAAGCCGGCGTATGTGCCGCTCCGCCCGCCGCTCCGCCCGCCGCGCCACCGGCCGCGTTGCCGCCCGCATCGGCCGCCTTGCTATACAGGAACTGACCAATCAGGTTCTCGAGAACGATCGCCGACTGCGTCATCGATACGGTGTCGCCGTCCTTCAGATTCTGTTCCGCGCCGCCCGGCTCGAGCCCCACGTACTGTTCGCCGAGCAGGCCGGACGTCAGGATCTTCGCCGACGAATCGGTCGGGAATTGGAACTGCTTGTCGACGTTGATCGTCACCAGCGCCTGGAACGAATGATCGTCGAACGTGATCGCGTCGACACGCCCCACCACCACGCCGGCGCTCTTGACCGGCGCGCGCGCCTTCAGGCCGCCGATATTGTCGAAGCGCATCTTGACCGCGTAGGTCGGCTGGAAGGACAGCGTGCTCAGATTCCCCGCCTTGAGGGCCAGGAACAGCAGGGCAACGAAGCCGAGTATGACGAACAGTCCGACCCAGAAGTCGAGAGCAGTCTTTTTCATCGTTGGTTCTCTAGTTTCTCTTTCGAGAAATCCTTTGTAGTCAGTTGCCGAACATCAGCGCGGTGAGCAGGAAATCCAGGCCGAGCACGGCCAGCGATGCATATACCACCGTACGGGTGGTGGCACGGGAGACGCCTTCCGGCGTCGGGTTCGCCTCGAAACCCTGGTACAGCGCGATGAAGGTGACCGCGAGGCCGAACACCAGGCTTTTCAGCACGCCGTTGCCGACGTCGGCCCAGACGTTCACGCCACCCTGCATCTGCGACCAGAACGCGCCCTGGTCGATGCCGATCATCAGCACGCCGACCACGTAGCCGCCGAAGATGCCGACCGCGCTGAAGATCGCGGCCAGGATCGGCATCGAGATCACGCCCGCCCAGAAACGCGGCGCGACGACATGACGCATCGGGTCCACCGCCATCATTTCCATGGCCATCAACTGCTCGCCGGCCTTCATCAGGCCGATCTCGGCCGTCAGCGACGTGCCCGCGCGACCGGCGAACAGCAACGCGGCCACCACCGGGCCGAGTTCGCGCACCAGCGACAGCGCGACCAGCAGACCCAGCGCCTGTTCCGAACCGTAGCGCGACAGCGTGTAGTAGCCCTGCAGACCCAGCACGAAGCCGACGAACAGGCCGGACACCGCGATGATCAGCAGCGAGTAATTGCCGACGAACAGGATCTGCCGCGTCACCAGCCGGGGCCGGCGCAGCAGCGGACCGAGCAGCAGCACCAGCTTGACGAACATGCGCACCGCGTAGCCGGCGCGGCTGATGCCCGACAGCACGCCCCTTCCGAGGGAACTGATCATCGCGCGCTCCTTTTCGACGCCGCGCCGATGCCGAAATCGGCTTCCAGCGGTACGCCGGGATAATGGAAGCGGAACGGACCGTCAGGCGCCGCATCGATGAACTGGCGCACCGCCGGGTCCGTGGACGCACGCAACTGGTCCGGCGTGCCCTCGGCGGCGATGCCGCCATTGGCGATGAAATACACGTAATCGGCGATCGCGAACGATTCCGGCACGTCGTGGGTGACGAGAATCGACGTCGCGCCCAGCGCCTGATTGAACGTGCGGATCAGGTTCGCGGTAATGCCGAGGGAGATCGGATCGAGTCCGGCGAACGGCTCGTCGTACATCATCAGTTGCGGATCCAGCGCGATCGCCCGCGCGAGCGCGACCCGGCGCGCCATGCCGCCGGAGATTTCGGAAGGCGCGAGATCGCGCGCGCCACGCAGCCCCACCGCGTTCAATTTCATCAGAACCAGATCGCGGATCAGTTCCTCGGGCAGGTCGGTGTGTTCGCGTAGCGGAAAAGCAACGTTCTCGAAAACGGTCTGGTCGGTGAACAGCGCGCCGAACTGAAACAGCATGCCCATCCTGCGACGCAGCCGGTACACCCCTTTCGCGTCGAGCGCGCCGATGTCCTCGCCGTCGAAGCGGATTTGCCCGCCGCTGGCGCGCACGAGGCCGCCGATCAGTTTCAGAACCGTCGTCTTGCCACAGCCGGACCCGCCCATCACGGCGACCACCTGGCCCCGTCGGAATTGCATGTTCAGGCCGGAAAGGACCAGACGCTCTCCATAACCGAACGCAACATCGCGCAATTCGAGCACTATTTCGGAATTAACGCTTGGCACGGCTCGGGCGATTCCTCATGGCTATGATTTCAGGATGATGGGGCGCGGAGTCACCTGCGGCGGCGAAGCTGCGTCCACGTGAAAGGGGGATTATAGGCGATCCCGGGGCGTAAGCTGTCCGACAGCCAACACATCGCCACGCACGGACAGCAGCGCGCAGCGTGCGACGGCTGGATGGTCCGGTGCTGAGCCAACCCGCGAAGGACGCATGCAGGACCCGCGGCGGCCCCATGAAAGACCCAGCGCGCTCCAGCAAGCGGCATTCCCGTCAGTATCACCGTCGGGTCATTATGCGGGAAAAGCGGCGCGCAGCGCGTCCACCGTGGCGACCAGATCGCGTGAATGTGTAACCGCGCTTACCACCGCCGCACTCCGCACGCCCGTGCCCAGCACCACGGGCATCGAGGCAAGGTCGATGCCGCCGATGGCGACGACCGGCACCGCGTCCCCCAGGAGCCGCTGGTAGGCGGCGGTCCGCAGCACCCCCTGCGGCGCGGTCTTGACGACTTTCGTCGTCGTGGGAAAAACCGCGCCACACGCAATATAGCTCGGACGGAAATGCCAGGCGTGTAGGATTTCGTAATATCCATGGGTGGAGAGGCCGAGACGCAGACCGGCGGCGGCGATCGCGTCGAGGTCGGCCGTCGCCATGTCCTCCTGTCCGAGATGGACGCCATAGGCGCCCGCGTCGATCGCCAGCCGCCAGTGATCGTTGATGAACAGTCGCACCTCATCGGGCGCCCGGCGCGCGGCGCTCACCGCCCGGATGACCTGTGCGCGCCGGACGTCCGGGTCGGCAGTCTTCACCCGGAGCTGGATCGTGCGCACGCCCAGCGCGATCAGCCGCTCGACCCAGCCGGCGTCCGGCACGACCGGATACAGACCCAGCGCGGGCGGGCATCGCGGAAAGTGGTGGGAATGGGCGGGCAGATCGGGGAGAACCGGAAAATCGGCGAGCCGGCTCGGCCAGCAGGGCGACAAGGCCGCCATGGCGCAGACGTCGGCCGCGTCCGGCGTGGCGGCCAGGCCGGCTGGATCGGCGGCAGCGGCGGCGGCGGCGGCGGCGGCAGCATCGACAGGCTCGGCTGGCCCGGATGCGGCGTCCGGCGAGCGCCAGGCGAGCGCGAGACAGAGCGCGTCGAGCAGCGCGAAACCGCAATCGGCGAAGGCGGCAAGCGCGGCAAGCCAGTCATCGGGACGCGTGCCGCGCAGCGCATGCCGTTCCCCGTCCGCGAGCAGGATCGTCAGCTCGCCGGAGACATCGATCATCTTCGCGCACCGTGCGCGCCAGTCGGCGAGCAGGCTGTCCACTGGCGACGTGGAAACGATCAGAACCGTGCGCTGGTCCGGCGACCACGCCGGATCTGTCGTGGCCAGGACCGACGGCACCGAACGGAAGCGCCACTGCGCACCGGCTGCCGGCCAGTCCCCCAGCTGCGCGCGAATCGTCTCCGCGGCAGCCAGCAGCGCGGTCGCGGACGGCGCAAAGACGTCGCGCGCCGCCAGCGGGCGCCGGGCGCGCGCCTGCCCGGCGCTCATGACGGCACGCCCGGCTGATGCCAGAACGGCATGCCGACGACCGCGGTGCTGGCGTGCGCGGCGTCGCGCTCCGGCATCGGCCCCGCCCGGCGCGCGCTGCGTCCGGCCGTCACCGCCGCCGCGAACGCCGCCGCCATGCGCGGCGGCGACGTGGCCTGCGACACCGCCGTGTTCAGCAGGACCCCGTCGAAACCCCATTCGAGCACCTGACACGCATGCGACGGCACGCCCAGTCCCGCATCGACGATCAGCGGGATGTCGGGCAGACGCTCGCGCAGCAGACGCAGCGCCTGCGGGTTCGCCACGCCCCGGCCGGTGCCGATCGGCGCGGCCCAGGGCATCAGCACCTGGCAGCCGGCGTCGAGCAGGCGCCGGCCGACGACCAGATCCTCCGTGCAGTAGGGCAGCACCTTGAAGCCCTCGCGGATCAGGATCGCGGCGGCCTCGATCAGCGCGACCGGATCGGGCTGCAGCGTGTAGTCGTCGCCGATCAGTTCGAGCTTGACCCAGTCGGTCTCGAACACCTCGCGGGCCATGCGCGCCGTATTGACCGCCTCGTCGACCGACTGACAGCCGGCGGTGTTCGGCAGGAAGGGCACGCCCTCGCGGCGCAGCGTCTGGAAAAACGAAGCCTCGCCGCCGCCGTCAGGCGCGCCGGTGCCGCCGGTGCCGCCGGTGCCGCCAGACAGACCGGTGCCGCCGGCGAGTTGCCGGCGCAAGGCGACGGTGATCATCGCAGGGCGCGACGCGCGAATCGATTCGACCAGGCTGGTCAGCGACGGATACCGGGCCGTGCCGAGCAGCATGCGGCTGGTGAACGCCTCGCCATACAGCGTCAGCGGCGTATCGGCATCGGCGGTAGCGGCGGCAGTGCCGGCGCTGGCGCCGTCGGCGACGTTTCCGGCGCGCGGCGCGCCACCGGCGTTTTCAATATTCATGACAGTGCCTCCAAGGGGGCTTTCAAGACGGTCGACGACGGTTCGGGACAGTGACCGCCTACAACGGCGGCGCACCCTCAACCGCCCGCGACCGGTTGCACGACGTCGAGCCGGTCGCCTGGCGCGAGCGGCTGCACCGCATACCGCGAGCGCGCCAGGAACTGCCCGTTCACCGCGACGGCGAAAGGCGGACGCGCGTCGAACGCGGCGAGCGCGTCGGCGACCATGGCGGGCTCGGCGAGTTCGAGCGCTTGCTGGTTGATCAGGATCTGCATGGGAATCGGATAGTCACGCGGGTAGTCAATCGGGTTGATCAGGAAGGAGTGAACGCGGCGCCCGACGCGAGCGCCGGCCAGGACGTCGCCGCGCGCCAGGCGGCGAACCCCGCGCGCGCGTCGCGTGGCTGGTCGAGCACGGCATGCACGAGCGCGACCGCCTCGTGGACGACCTCGGGCGCGACCATGAAGCCGTGCCGGTACAGGCCATTGACGGCGATGCGCGGCGCGCCACGTCGCCCCGCCCCGCCCCGGCCCGGCGCCTCCGCCATCGCGTCGAACGCGATGGCCGGCCGCTGGTCGGCGAGCGTCGGCCGGCACTGCGAATTCAGTTCGAGGATGCGCGCCTCGCCGAAACCCGGATGCACCGAGAACGCCGCCGACAGCAATTCGAGCGCGGAGCGCACGCTCACCGGCGAATCGTCCTCGCTCTCGATTTCCGTCGCGCCGATGACATAGCGGTCCTGTTCCTTCGGCGCGATATAGATCGGATAGCGCGGGTGCAGCAGGCGCACCGGCCGCCGCAGGCCGATGCCGGGCGCGACCACCCGCACGACCTCGCCGCGAATGCCCCGCAGCCCCGGCAGCGCCTGTCTGGCGCCCAGGCCGCGGCAGTCGATCGTCAGCGCGGCGCGCGGCCAGTTGTCCGCGTCGATCGCGACGCCCGCATGGATCGGCACGCCGAGACCGACCAGCGCGAGATCCAGCGCCGCCAGCAACTGGCGGTTGTCGAGTTGCCCCTCGCCGTCGAGCAGCCAGCCCTGCTGGAAACGGCCGCCGAGCGCCGGTTCGACGCGCGCCAGCGCGGCGCCGTCGAGCGCCGCGACGCGGCCTTCGCGTATCCGTGCCGGCGCGTTCGCCGCCACGCGCCGCTGGAACAGCGTCGCGTCGGCGTGGTCGGCCGCGTGCCAGACCACCAGCGTGCCGTTGCGCTGGAAATAGACCGGCACCGGCAATTCGGCCAGCCAGACCGGCCAGCGCGCCAGCGACGCCTCGCCCAGCGCCACCAGCAATGGCTCGGCCACCGCCGATTCGGCCAGCGGCGCGAGCATCGCCGCGGCCACCCAGGCGGCCGCCGCGCGGCCTTGCGGATCGCCGCGCTCGAACAGGGCGACGCGCAGGCCGTCGCGCGCCAGGCGCCAGGCGAGCAGTCGCCCCGCCAGGCCGGCGCCCACGATCGCCACGTCGGGTAAGGCGGCGCCGCTCTCCAGGGAATTCAAGGTCATCGTCCTCTGCGGAATGCGCGAAGCGGAACTGGCGACAACACCAGAATGGGAGCGATGAGCAAGGGGAGAGTGGCGCGGCGGCAGGCCAGCATGCGCCCTCCCGCGGTTTGCGGAGGAGATGCAGGCGGCTGCACACAGCAGTGCCATTGCGGCTGGGGCGAGCGCCCCGAGGCGGTCGGCCGCGCCAAGGCGCGGCGGAAACTCCCCTCGCCGGTATTACCCGGATCGGGTGCCAAGGGACTCT